>NZ_JBVYOL010000003.1:0-491134 GCF_056120505.1 Paenibacillus sp. sgz302164
TCCACGGTTGCCGCCGCGGTTTTCTCCGGCACCCAGTAACGCTCCCGCGCAAACGGATACGTCGGCAGCGGAATCCGCGAATACCCGCCATCCGCGAACAGCTCTCCATACTCCAAGCCGTAGCCCAGGCTGTATAAATCGGCGATCGCTGACAATTGTTCCATGTACTCGCCAGCTTCCCCGATTTCCCGGCAGCTGCGGATACACGCATTGCCATAACGTTTCAGCGATGGCTGCTCGCGGCGTTCATTCTCCTGAACCTCGGAGACATATACCTGCGGCTGCTTCCCTTTTTGCATCCAGCCGCGAAGGAGGGCTGCCACCTCTTCGGCCGTGCGTGCCACACAGGCCAAGCGATGCTTGAAGTGCTTTCTGCCGAGCAAAAGCGTATAGCTGATGTTGCCGCAGTCGATGCCGGGCTCCTGCGTGCAAAAGGCAGCCAGCTGTTCAGCCTGCTGACGCAGCTGCCCCTGGCTTTGCGCCGATAAGACGATCAGGTAACCCGGCTTCCCGGCGTGCACGCGCTCCATCTGCGGAGCTTCTTCGATCACCATGTGCGCGTTCGTTCCACTGGCGCCAAAAGAGCTTAGCGCAGCCAAACGTTTACCGCCTGCCCCCGCCTTCCAATCCTTTAGTTCCGTATTGACATAAAAGGGGCTGCCTGCGAACTGAATGTTCGTATTGCCAGACTCAAAGTGAAGAGAAGGCGGTATTTGCTTGTGTTTCAAACTTAACAAAATCTTAATCAAACCTGTGACGCCGGCAGCAATTTGGGGATGCCCGAGATTCGTCTTCAAAGAGCCAATAGCGCAATATTGCTCGTTATCTGTATAATGGCGGAAAGCCCGGCTGAGCGCCTGATACTCGATCGGGTCACCGAGCCTGGTGCCCGTTCCATGCGCTTCAACCATTTGAATCTGTGCCGGATCGATGCCAAACGTTTCATATACCTCGCGCTCCAGCCGTTCTTGCGACTTGAGGCTGGGAGCAGTTATGCCGTTGGTCGTGCCATCCTGATTGATGCCCGAGCCGCGAATAACGCCGTAGATATGATCCCCGTCAGCGACCGCGTCGCGGAGACGTTTGAGCACGACGATGCCGACAGCTTCACTGGGAACCATTCCGTCAGCCCGGTCGTCAAAGGTGTAGCACTTGCCGGAACGGGACAGCATCTCCGCCCGGTTAGCCGATACATAAAATCCGGCAGTCGCCTGGATGAATATCCCGCCGGCTAAAGCCATATCCGTTTCCCTCGACCATAAGCCCTGGCAGGCCAGATGAATGGATACCAAAGAGCTTGAGCAGGCTGTATCCACAGCAATCGCCGGGCCTTGCAAATCCAAATGATAAGCGATCCGGGCAGGAATCAAAGACCCCAAATTCCCCCAAAAAGCTTGCGGCGGCGAATCGGCTTCAATTAATTGCTGATAATCTCCTTTGTCGCATCCGACATACACGCCGCAGCGAGTTCCCGCTGCTTTGGCCCCTGCATACCCCGCATCTTCCAACGCCTTCCATGCTTCTTCCAGGAAAATACGCTGCTGCGGGTCCATATAAGCCGCTTCAAGCCCGGATATGTTGAAAAATAGCGGATCAAATTGGTCGATAGTTTTTAAAAATCCGCCGTAATTGCAATAAGCCGACTCGTCCGAGTAGTGATCCGATAAATTCCAACGCTTCACTTCTTCAATCAAATGGGCGCCTTGAACAAGATGCTGCCATAATTCGTGGACCGTTTCACTCTGTGCAAACCTTCCGCTCAACCCGATAATCGCAATCGGTTCTTTGGACAGGGCTGCTCCTGCTCCGCTCTCGCCGCCGTTTTTCTGAACATTGGTATTCTTATCGAACCTCTTATTTCCGCTGTGCCGCGCTGCCTCGTTCAAGAATTCAGGAACCGGGACAGATTCTTCAAATTGCGGCAAAGCAGCGAGCTGCTCTCCGTATTGAGATATGATATAAGCTGTCAACTGATTCACCGAGCTATAGTCAAACAAAATGGTCGTTTCCATATCGACAGCTAAAGCTTCATTAATCGCGTTAACCAAATTGACGCCAATAATTGAATCGACTCCAAAATCCCTGAACGATGTTTCCGCATCAATCCACTCCTGGCTAACATTCAACGCCAAGGATAATGTATCGAGAATTGTTTCTTTAATGTAATCTTTCCCCTTGTCGTTCTGCACACGACCTGCATCTTGCACCGGCTTCATACGAGTTGCAGGTGTCCTTTCCTCATGCCATTCGACTGTCGGTGCCTTACGAATGATTCCATCGCTTTCAGCCACGATAATTTGCTGTCCCAGTTCGTGCGCTTCTTCCCGTGGGAAGAAAACTTGCTGAAATCCTTCGCCGGTAAGCGCCAATTCCCAGTTGTCGGAAGTCAAAGCGGGACTTCCGGGAATCCTTAACTCCCGGTCTTCATAAAGCCACCATCCGTCCAGCAAGCCAAAGGTCAAATGAAGGAACAAAGAATTGCCGCTAATTTCATTAAGCAAAATGACACCATTCTTTTTCAAAGCTGATTTGACATTGCGCAGGGCCTCCTTTACATTTTGGGAAGCATGCAGCACATTCGCTGCAATGACGATATCGTAGAGACCCGTTTGGATATTCTGGCCTTCGAACGGGGCATTGACATGCAACTTTTTGAAAGTTAAATAAGGATACCGTTTCCCATATTCTTTTTCGGCATACATTAAAAAAGCCTTCGAGATATCTGTATAGCAGTATTCTTGAATGTGGTCTTGATATGCTCGCAGTTTCTCGAAAATAATGGAACTTGTTCCCCCTGTACCGGCCCCCACCTCAATGAATCGGAACAAAGCTGACGGGTCTTGCTTCAGTCGTTCTTCCAGATAAGCGACCAGGGTATCCGCCAGCGTTTCGTTGAAGTAGTCGGCTACAGCGTTGTTTTTGTAGATGCCTTCAACCAGCCTCATAGAGGATTCAGGAAACATAATGTCGGTAGAAGGTCTCCTGCCGGTCACAATTTCCGGCAATGCCCGCAGCATCGTCTCAACTAATACGGCTTGAGCGCTTGTGCTCGGGTCTGTCAGCCAAACTTCCTTCTGACGATCCCATGCTTCCCAGGCATGCTCGATGTCGTGCACTTTGGCGGCCCTTACGCAGTAAGACTCTCCATCGCAGTCGAGATAATTGCGTTGAACCAGAAATGCCAGGCTTACTTCAAGCCATCGATCATACGTATCGCGAATCCCCGCCTGCTTCATCTTCGGAATAGAGAATGGATGATCCGCGAACGAAGCGACCGACTGCAGTTGCTTCGCTAACAAGGAAGCGAGCAGTTCATCCATACCGGCAACCCTTAGTCCGCCTTCTGTCGACAACCCTTTGGCTTGATAGTCAAATTGCGTTTCGCGACTGCGCAAATTTTCAATCCATGACTGATTTGACTCGGAGTTGGGTTGAGTTTTGAGACTAGCCTGAGCACCGGACTCTTCCATGCAATAGCGTTCGTCTTCAAACGGATAGGCAGGCAAGGGAATCCGATAGTGGAAATCTTTGCTGTAAAGAATTCCCCAATCTAGTTGCCCTCCCCTTACATAAAATCCGGCAATTTGAGACAATGCCGCTGAAAAATTCTCAGTATATGTGCTGCTTGAATCCTTCATTTGTTCCATAAGCTGAGCATAGAAATCAGGATAGGCTGAATCTGTATGGATTGCATCATTTTCTTCTTCGTTACTACTCTCATCGCCTCTTGCAGCTTGCCCATAAAGCTCCGCCAGCTTTTCTCTGCACTCCTGCAAGCTTCCGGCAATAAACGCGCATCGTATCGGGTAGTGGGTTCTGCCTACCGTTAACACATAAGCGATGTCACTTAGAGAGCATGCATCCCCTGCTTTGTCCAGCCAATTGATCAAGTCAAGCTGCTTTCGGCGCAAAGCTGCCCTTGTCTTTGCGGAAAGCGGCAATATGTATAACGGCTGCACAGATCGTTCCGCAGGGTTCAGCTTTCTTACAAACTGCTCCAGCACCAGATGGCAATTCGTTCCGTCAAAGCCAAAGGAGCTGACGCCTGCTCTTAATGGAATCCCGTCCGGACCCTTCCAATCCATAAGCTGCTCATTCACATAAAACGGGCTTTCGTTAAAATGGATGTGTTCATTTACTTGTTTCATGCTGATCGTCGGTGGAATTTTCTTATGCTTCATCGCCATTAACACTTTGAATACGCCGGCAATGCCAGCCGACATCGCAGCATGCCCAAAGTTAGGCTTGTGAGAACCAATCGCGCAATAGGCTGTTTTCTCCGTAAATGCTCGAAAGGCCTCTGTCAATGCCTTGACTTCAATCGAGTCCCCCAATTTCGTTCCCGTTCCATGTACTTCAATGTAACTGACCGTTTCCGGCGAGATATCCGCATTTCGATAGGCTTCTATAAGGAGTTCCTTTTGTGAAAGCATACTTGGCGCGGTCATGCCATTCGTCTTGCCGGATTGATTCATGGCGGAACCTTTAATAACTCCGTAAATGTGATCCTTGTCTTCGACAGCCTCCTGCAGCCCTTTCAGAACGACAATACCGACACCCTCGCCCAATACCATTCCGTTCGCCCTCGTATCAAAGGTATGGCATACACCCTCAGGCGACAGCATGCCCATTTGGGAGGACATAACCATAAACTCCGGCGAGCTCATGACAAAAACCCCTCCGGCCAAAGCCATCTCCGATTCTCCCCTGCGAATACTTTCACACGCGATATGCATCGCTGCAAGAGAAGAAGAGCATGCCGTATCTATAGCAAAACTAGGACCTTTCCAATTAAAAAAGTAGGAAATCCTCGATGCCAGTATTGACATTTCGTTTCCCAAAAAAGTTTGCGAGCTATTCTCGCCTTCCAGGCGATTGCCTTTATAATCGGAGGATCTCCCTCCGACAAATACGCCTACTTTGCTTCCTGCCAACTGCTCGGCCGAATATCCGCTGTCTTCAATTGCATTATAGGCTTCTTCCATAAATAAACGTTGCTGCGGGTCCATTCTTTCGGCTTCTTGTCTGGATATATGAAAAAAAGCAGCGTCGAATTCATCAATCTGATCTAATAATCCCCCCCATTTGCTCACCGATTTATTTTTTTGTGTCGGATCCGATGTGTAATAACGACTTTTCACCCAGTCTTTGCGCGTAATCTCCTTTATACAACAGTCTCCTGCCTGTAAATGTTCCCAAAATTGCTCGATCGTATCTGAACCTGCATATTTTCCAGAAATGCCGATAATCGCTATATCCGAATCTCTTTCTTCCAGAGAATCTGGCGACAGAGTATTTTTTTCTTCTTCCGTTTGCCTCGTTCCGGGCTGGATCATCGCTGCAATATATCCTATCAAGTCGCCAATTAAATGATAATCATAGACGACCTCTACGCCCAGCTTTGTACCCAACTTGTGATTTACGCTTTCAATAAATTCCACAGCAAGCACGGAACTTAAACCAAGCTCGACCAAGCTTTTGGCAGTATCCAAAGTATCGCTCGGTACGTTCAAAACCTCGGCTAAGATTCCTTTTGCGAGCGAATCGACCGACACGTGCCCCGCATCCATTTTCTTGCGTTTCCTTTTTCCATTTCCTTTTTTTCCATCGCCTGAAAGGCTGGAGCTTTGGCTGTTGATTGTCATCATATCGACAATATGCCCGGCAAGCTGCTCCATACTCTGATAGTCGTACACACTTTCAACGCCTAGACGAATCGATAATGATTGATTGATCATTTCAATAAAATCAACGCTTAATACTGAATTCATACCCAGCTCAATAAAGCTCTGTTTGCTATGGATGGAATCGCTCGCCATCTGCAAGACCTCGGCTGCGATTTCCTTCACTTTGTCCGTCACTTGATCCACATCTATTGGAAAATTTGTTTTCTCCATCATTCATTCCCCTTTTAGAGCAATTTCTCGCCAACGGCCATGTATAATTGGCGAATTATGGAATGATTCTCGTTTTTGATCATATTTCTCCATTCGACAGAGATTTTCCCCAGCATTTTGCTCGACAGATAACCGTCCTGCACCAATTTGGCCGGGATTCCGATTCCTTCAGACTTAAAAAACATTTCATCCCCCACGATATCGCTATGGGCACTGATCACTTCAAAGTCAACGTTGGAGAACCCTCCGCACTTTAATATCCGAGGCAATTCCCGTCCGATTCTGGGATTCCCTCCCTCGGCAAATCGCGACTGGCAGTAGGCGCCGTATAAATCCCTCAACTCCAGAATAGTAGGGTGGGCCATAATATGCATTTCAAAGTCATTATCAACGAAAATCGCTTTGCCTCCCGGCTTCAGTATCCGGCAGACCTCCCGGACGGCGCCAATCGGGTCAGGCAAGTGCTCCAAAACAAGCCTTGTAATGGCAAAATCAAACGATTGCTCCGGAAGCCCCGTTTCCATAATGGAACCTTGAACAACTTTGCACTGCTTGTACTTCTTTTTCGATAAATAGGCTTTGGCATAATCGACCAGCAACGGTTCAATTTCCAATGCCGTTATAGAAATATTAGGGAAATGATCCAGTATCTTCTTAATCACAAATCCAGGTCCCGCTCCGAGCTCAATCACCTTCAATCCATCCGTTAATCCGAATTCCTTATATCGTTTGAATTCTTTTTCCCAAAATAATTCTACCTGGGCTTTCAGCCGATTAATCTCAGCGTCAACATTGCTGGCAATATGTTTAATTTGATAAGAACCCGCTCCATTCATGCTATATACTCCCTTCTCCCTAATTAAGATGCCGTCTCGTGAAAAAAGTGGAGGAGTGATTCAGCGACATGTTCCCAGTTGGGGTCAAGCATCATATCATGACATATATTTGGGAAAATAATCGGCTCCGTTTGATAAGCTTTTGCAATTTTAATTGCTATCTTGTCTGAGAAAAACTCATCCTTGCGCGAACCAAGCACCAAGATCGGCATCGTTATTTTTAAAGCCTTGGTATCCAACGTTTGCCTGATCATTTCCTCAGCTGCTTTCATCGACTCCGGTTGCAATCGACTCATATATTCGTTTTTTTTGGCGGCCTCCAGCCCTTCGGAGAACAAGAGCCTTTCAGGGAATACCGTGCTGCTCCCTTTATTAAAGAGATACATCTTATAGACGAGTCTGAATCGGGTCAATACGATCTTCGCCCATTCTTTCCCCATCCCGCTTGGAGGCGACGAGGCCATAAGCGCCATGGACCGGATTTGATCAGGATACGTATGCATAATTTTTTGAACGACAGCCCCGCCCATCGAATGTCCAATGAGAACAGGCTTGCTCTTCATTCCCTTTATCACCTTCAGCACATCTTCCGTATAATCCCCCAGTGTAAAAGAATACAGCTGGTCTCGTCCTTCGCTTTCGCCATGCCCGCGAAAGCTGAGCGCATAGGACGGAAAGCCTTTGGCGGAAAAATAAGGTAAAAAGTTTTCTTTCCAACACCATGCCCCATGTGAAGCGCCATGCACAAATAACAGTGGAGGCAGTTCCGATTTCGTCTCCGGCGCATATTCCAAAACTTCCAATTTCATGGTATATCCATCCTTCCGCTAATTTAACTGGTTAACGTCAAAAAGCGTTGATTCATGAATGCTGCTGTTTCCTTCATAAGCTTAATTGCGATTTCATCGACATGGCGATTGCGCCAATTCTCCATGGGCGTACCTTTGACCCATTGATTAAAAGCGCCTAATGCAGGACCGCAGTGGATTTGAAAATCAACTTTATGATCTAATTCACCGCTCAGTGCCAGTTGAGTCGTATACCCGAAATACCACTTGAATACCAAGGCCATCTTATATTTGGGGTTTCGCTCTGCTTTCTCAATTTCTTGCTCCGGGCGAGTCGCTTTGATTTCTTCAAAAATATGTTCAAAACTTCGTTTGAAGTATTTCTCTTGAATCATCACTTTGTTTTTTTCATCAACTTCTTCCCAGGAAGAAAATTGACGGTACAAATCGTACAGCTTATTGGCTCTTGTCGGGAAGAACAATCCTTTTTTCAATACCTGCACCTTGGCCCCAAGCTCAAACATATCTCCTGCCGGCGCATAATCGGTATCCTGCACATTGGCCTGCTGCAATAAATCTTTCACAGCGTCACTCGTTTTCGCTTCGACACTGCACTGGTTGATAGAGCCGGTAACGATATAATCGGCGCCCAGCATGAAGGCCGCAGAAGCAGAGGCTGGCGTTCCAATGCCGCCGGCAGCTCCTATACGGATTTGTTTCACGTAACCGTACTTTTTCATCATCTCGTCCCGAAGCTTGACCATGGCCGGCATCAACGCATAGGCCACACCAAGATCGGTATGACCGCCGGAATCCGCTTCTACGCTCAAGTCGTCTGCCATGGGAACTTTGCTCAACATAGCGGCTTCTTCCGGCGTGATTTTATACTCTTGAAGCAGCTTGTCTACGATTCGTTCAGGCGCCGGACTCAGAAAGGCTTCCGCCACTTCGGGCCTGGACAGCTTGGCCATGATCCGATTTCCTATGTGCACCCCGCCGTCTGTAGTCCTTTTTAACCCTTTAGCCCGATAAATAACCAAGGCCGGAACGATCGTCATGAAAGCAGATGCCTCGACATTCCGAACTCCATAGTTCAAGTACAGATTTACCGTCTTTTCTTCCTTGGAAGGATCAACAGGATGATGAAGCAAATTAAATCCATAAGATCCGTTCCGTCCCAGTTCCTCTTGAACTCGCTGAATGGCTCCTTCGATATGCTCCAAACTGAGTCCGCCTGTCCCATAAAAACCTAACATGCCAGCTTTACCGATCTTCACAACGATCTGCTCGGATGCAATCCCTCTGTACATGGCTCCAGTCACATAAGCGCGAGTTAGGCCGTAATCCTTTTTGAATTGGCTGTCTCCAAGGCTCTTTTCCGTAATTTCGAAACGCGGTTGCGCCGCCTGCTTCGGAAGAACGGGCTCCTCCTGCAGCGCCTTGGATACAAAGGTCTGAACGCTGCCGTGAATCGGTTCAACGATTGGAAGCGGTTGAAGCGGCGTTGCCTCTTTACGGATTTGGCTAAGAAGCTTGGTCAGCACATTGCCAGGCCCAATTTCTTCAAACTGCATGTCTTCATATCCCATCAAATAACGGATCGTATCTGTCCACTTCACTTGATGCGTAATTTGTTTGATTACATTTGTTTTCACCTCATCGCTCCGGTAAGGCAATCCTTCCACATTTGAAATAACGGGGATAGTAATCCCTGAGAAATGAAATTTGTGCAAAAACAGAGCAAACTCTTTTTGTGCGTCTGCCATATAAATGGAGTGAAATGCACCGCTCACATTCAACGGAATGTACATGCGGACTCCCGCATTTTCAAAAATAGTCTTGGCGCGCTCTATATCCTCTTTAAAACCGGCTATTACAATCTGTGTAGGCGCATTATCGTTGGCGATATTAATTTGATCCAACTTATTATCTGCCAACACCTGACGCACTCGATCCGCATGAAAGCCAAGAACGGCAGCCATGCCTCCGCCGACTGCCTTGCTCATCAATTCCCCTCTTTTTTTAACGAGCTGCAAGCCTGTTTCCATATCAAAAGCCCCTGCCGCCAACAGCGCATTATACTCGCCCAAGCTGTGCCCAACCAAAAAATCAGGTTTTGCATGTCCATCCTTGATTTTTTTCAGGTAGCTGAGGGCATTCACTATGTATAACGCAGGCTGCGTATATTGTGTATTCGTTAATTGCTGCAAGGGATCGTATAAACACAGCTCCTTAATCGAATAACCCAATATATCGTCAGCTTTGCGGGTAATGTCCGGGAACTCGTCAAAGAGCTCACCGCCCATCCCTTTGTGTTGGGAGCCCTGTCCCGGAAACATGTAGGTTAGCATGTCAGCACTTCCTTTCTTCCAATACCTTCAGAATCGATGTCATCAGGCTTGAATCGAGATCTTGTTCGTCTCACTCGTACGCACATCGCTGCGCGCTGCATGCAAATGGAGCCCGATTAATCCTACCGCTATAGCGAAAGGGAGCAGATGCGGGAAAACTAAGGGAAGAACTCCATATAGACAGCTCAAGGCTAAAAGCACCCCGTACCAACGCGCAATCGTTCCCTTGATCGTGATATGAACACCAATGATAAACCAACCCAATTTAAACAGCACAGAGGAAATCAGCATCCCGGCAACGAGCGTAATTCCCGGAGGCAGATCAAGCAGTTGAGGCGCTGTCTGTACGCTTGAAGGTACCGCAAACGACTCAAACCACACGTCCCCAAATAAAAAGACCGTCCCGGCAACTGCAAGGAAAAACCGAATTACCGCAAACATTCCTGTCCCGAATGAAGGCCTCAGTGACCACCCGCAGAGTCCAACCACCAGCAAAATAACACCCAATATGTTGAGTATGTTGTAATAAACATATCCTGGGCTCTTCACCGTTGAGGCAATCGAACTCGAATCAATAGCGAAATAGAATAGAGCCTGAGCAAGGGACAACGCAATTCCTGCAGCCAGCAGAATTCCTCCTGCCCCATTCTTTAATTGAGCTTGTACACTCATCTTTGCATCCTTCCCGGTCCTATGTTCTATGACCTTACATTAGAATTACGCAGTATCCCTTTCAACGATATTCCTTTTCGCAAAACGGCACCGCTTCTTTCATTTCCGGATAAAAGACTTCTGATTTTTACGCATTCTGAAATCGACAAAATGCTTTTTGTTGTCCAAACCAAAGTAAATATTGTGTTTTTCCAAATCGACCAAAGCACAGCCTGGCGGTTTTCCATACGAATGCCCCGGATAAATGCGAACATGAGGAGCTACGATCCGTTTAATTCTTTGGATACTCTCATACATCTGCTCGGGAGATCCACCCGCCATATCGCACACGCCGCAGCCTTCAGTGAAAACCGTATCTCCAGTAAACAGACTGTCGGTCAGAAGAAAACAACTCCCTCCTGCGGTATGGCCTGGGGTTACGAGACATTGAATGCGAGTTTGGCCCAAATAAATGACATCCATATCGTGAAATCGGATTAAATTGGTTGACGTAAATTGGTAATACCCGCTTTCTACGGCAGACATGTACACCGACGATCCGAATCTTTCAACTAAAGGCTCTACCATATTCACATGGTCAAAATGGGAATGCGTCAATAAGATGATGGAGGACTGCACCCCCAATTCCCAAAAACATGTCGTAATCAGCTCCAGATCCCACCCCGGATCAATAATGGCAGCTTTATGAGTAGCTCTGTCCAAAATGACGTACATGTAGTTAGGCATCAACGAAGAACCGGCCTTCAGTTGAATGATCTCATAGGTACTATTCATTTTTACCCCTGAACAATCACCGGCAGGCTCTTTAAAGATTGGCCGATTGTCGACTCGATCAAGTGCTCCGTTACATCAAATGAAGGAGGCAACTGCACGTGTGAAAATCGTTGAATAAACGTCGTTAATGCCGTCTTTACTTTCAAGCGGGCCAACGAAGAACCTGGGCAAAAATGGGAGCCTGCCCCAAATGACAAGTGCTTTTGATTGCCTTCCCGATGGATATCGAACTGTTCAGCATGTGAAAATTGCCGTTCGTCGCGATTGGCAGAGCTGACCCATGCTACAACCATTTGCCCTTGTTTCATCTCAGGGCCGAAGACGGCCGTATCCTGAACGACCTGCCGATCCAGACAAACCGGAAACCGATAGCGCAAAACTTCTTCAATCGCTTGAGGGATCAATTCCGGACGATCACGCAATTCCTGATACGTATCCGGCTTATCGTACAAGAAACAATACAATGAATTCGCAAGCCAATTCGTCGTTTGTTCGAAGCCGCCCCCAAGCAGAGCCATAGCCGAGGCAAGAACCTCCTGATCATTTAGCCGCTCGCCCTCGGACTCGGCCTGAACTAAATCCGATATGATGTCATCGGCAAGATTGTTCCGTTTCTCTTGGACAAAAGGAAACAAGTACCCGGCAAATTCCTTTAACACTTGCTGTTTTCTTTCCATAACATTTTGCCGGGAGTCTTTGTTGTGAGGAAGAAACATCACGGTAGACCATCCCTTGAATAACTGGCGATCTTTCGCAGGGACTCCCAACAGCTCGGCCATTACAATGATCGGAAGCGGAATCGCAAAATCATCCAAAATATCAAATTGCTTGCGGCCCGCAAGCTCATCCAGCATTTCGTTGACGATGCGGTGAATCCGGGCTTCCCAGTTCACTAAATTTTTCGGGCTAAAAGCTTTCCCGAGAAAAGCCCTGCGATGAGTATGCACAGGAGGATCGGAAAAATTGACATTACTTTTACTGTCCATGGAATGAGCGATAGGGAAAAAGCTCCTACTCCGTTTACTTGTAAATAGCTCATAATCAGATAAAACCCGCTTGACATCTTCGTATAGGAAAACGTTCCAGACATCTTGCTCAGCATCGTAATAGACGGGTTGATTGTCTCTCATCTCCTTGTACCATTGATACGGCTCCCATCCTTCCTTAGGCGATCCAAGCTTGGAAATTTCCTTCAAATAAATCGGCTCAACGGGTGTACTCATTCTAAATTCCTCCTGTTATAGTAAATTTGGTTATCCCCTTGGAATACAGTCAATCGATTTGTTGCCTTGACATTGCAAACTCCTGCCGGGCGTACTGAAAATTCCCCTCCAACTTTGTTGGGGGGATTTTCGAAATCGCCATGAAACGTACCAGCGCTTCCTTTAGAGATCCGACCACAAGTGGCATTCTCTTCGGATAGACAATCGAACATACATAAGTATCGAAAATAAGCGAAACCGCCGAGTACTGCATAAAATTTGCAAAAGAACTGTATAGAACGCCCTCCCTTGCTTCCATGTGATTTACTTCATAAATGGAAAGTGGGGCCGTCAAGCCTGTTTTCAATATCTTAGACAAAGCTTCTTTCACCGTCCACAATACTGTAAAGGCCGTATCATTCGCAAACGGCAATCTTTGAATAAGAGTAATCTCTAGATCAGTAAATTGACTCATAAAAAATTCCTTTTTATTCAATATCTTTTCTATATCGATTGCCAACGGAAATCGTTCTGAAAATGCAAGTGCTGCCGCAAGACCATCACCATGTGTGATGCTTACTTGCGTATTGGAAATGGCCGGGTAGACAACGATCGGTTGATAAAAAATCCCTTGGTCAATAAAAATAGACGCCATATTATCCACTTTAAAAAGCAGCGAGGCTGCTTTCTTAGCAACATATCGGCCGGCAATGTAGCTCTGTATCCGACGCTCGAATCGGAGCGTCGTGTAATATTCAAGTTCTTTCGGATGCAGAATCGGGGTCATATCAACGTACTGGTAATCCTCATGAAAATAAGAAATACAAAAATAAGCTTTATATTCTCGGGCTAATCCTTCGAATACTAGCTCTTGTATCATCGTAGTTGGATTTATTGAAAGGAATCCGTTAGGAATAAAATCACCCCTAAAATAGATTGAATTTTCTGATAATTTAAGGGATACACTATTATTTATAGGCGAACTACTCCCTATACCCATTTGAATGGTTCTCTGAACATCTAAACTCCTCCAACGTGCCGAAACACCGATTAGACTACTTAGATGATTAATATAGAATATAAATTCATAAAAAATAGTAACTACTTGGATCAGTGGTAACCAGATCAAAAGGAAAATTTGCCACTGACAGCAAGAACAAGTAAATCAAACACAATTGTTTCTATTGCTTCCAAGTTGACAATCCAGTTCAATTACGCGGGATAAATTTAATAATCTCCCAAAATTAGTATATTCAATCATTTGATACGTGTCAAACTATTATTAATAAGAGAATGTCCCGGGTACTGACGCCCTCGACGCACAGGCCAATAATCCGGTCTGCATTTGATACTTTTTTCCATTCCGACGTATTTTTACATTTTTTTCAAATCAATCATTGTATAATTATCTACACCCCATTTCAGCATTGTTGGCCTTATTTATAGGCACCAATTTTACATAGAAAGGACTGATCTTCTTGGATTGGTATGCACTTTTCGTAGAAACAGGGAAAGAAGAAGTTGTTCAGAAATTTTTGCAACTCTATTTTGATCATCAAACCTTATTATCCATAGTTCCTAAAAGAAAAATTCCTGAGAAAAAGTCTGGCATCATCAATCATGTACTCAAAATTTTTTTCCCTGGTTACGTACTCATAAAAACGAACATGAACACCGATATTTTTTATCAGCTCAAAAAAATCCCTAAATGCTTATGGTTAGTAAATAATGGATTTTTTTATTCAAGGGATCAAGGCATATATTTTTCGAAAATATGTGAAAATGAGATTTCTCCAATTCTACAGCTTCTCGATGAGAGAGATACGATCAATTATTCGAATGTATATGTGGAAAACTCCAAAATTGTTGTCATTTCCGGTCCCCTGCTGGGTAAAGAGAACATTATTAAAAAGGTCGATAAACATAAAAATAGAGCGAAAATATTGCTTCATTTTATGGGGAAAGAGACTACGTTTGATGTGGGCGTTGAAGTATTGGACAATCGTAAGCATCCCCTTTCAAACTCATTAGAGTAATATTATCCTGAATTTCGAAAGTAACGCTCTTTGAAAATATCCTGAATCCATGAAACTTTTTGGTCTGCTGTCTCCCCAAGATTTCCCATACGACGATCATGAGATGAGTCCATGAATTTGGACCCGAAATCGACAAACGAATCCGTCCCTATTTGAAACCTACAAACGATTCTTGGAGGACTGACGAAACCTATGTCACAGTCAAAGGTCAGTGGAAGTATCTATATCGGGCAGTTGATTCTATGGGGAAAACCATTGATTTCATGTTATCTGAAAATCGGGACATGCCGGCAGCTAAGCGTTTCTTTACAAAGGCCTTGTCCTCTCCACATAATCAAATCCCACGTGTAATCACCTTGGATAAAAATCCAGCATATCCACCAGCAATACAAAAATTAATGCATATGATTAGGAAAGGGCAGGCCGAAAATAATTCGTCTGTCCTCTCTGCAGTTGAATGGCTTAATAAGATATTTGGTATTATGGCATAGTTAATTTTAATTTATTGGGAAATTGCTATCTTTTTTAATTCTTGCACCACAACCCGATTGGTCACCAGAACAAACGCGTCGATTCCCGTAGAGGCAATGCTTTGGATCTCGTCGATTTGGCGTTACAAATCATCCGAAATATGGCCGGAAGCGATGACGGGGAGGTGGCCAGACGCTTTTTCCTTGACAAACCGGGCCAGATTTACGCGCTCCTCCAGGCCGAGAAAGAACATTTCGCTTGATTGGCATACCGCAAAAAGGCCGTCCACCTCGCGCCCGATATACCACTCGATCAACTGCTCGAGTCCGGAATAATCGATCTGGCCGGACTCCGTAAACGGGGTGATCATCGTAGGCCAAGCGTGACGGCCCGGACGAAGCGTCACGACGGCCGGAAACGGTTGTTGAACTGCTTGCGTCCCCACTCGACTCCGAATTTGATATTCCCGATGCCGGCGGGCGTTGCTGATTTGAACGTGACCGTAATATTGTTCGCGTCGGCCATGATCGAGGAAATGCCGACGGCATTGGCATCCACGGACAACGCCGTTGCCGTGTACCATTCGGGTGCGACGCCCAACTGGTGCGCCACTTGATACGAAACATTGCCGCCATTGGCCGCAGCGATGGCCCGTTGGCCGGTAAACACCATTTCGTCGCCGATGTAGGATGCCTGGGACGGATAAGACACGGAATCCCATACCTTCGTCAGGGAAGAGTCCGTCTCCGGCGAATCCACCTTGTCCCAATATTCGAAGGTCCCTTGCGGATACAGGTCGTACGTATACTCGAACACGCAATAGTTCGTATATTTCGGACGGCGGAAATACAGCCAATATTTCCCGCTCGCATCGATATAAACTGAAAATTTGGCGAACACGTCGCTTGTTCCGTTAAACCCGTCGCCGTCGACGGTAAAGATCGGCTTAAAGCCGCCTGCCTCATTGCCGCGGACGCCGAACGCAAATTCCGCGGATGCGGTGCGGTAGGAAGCCTTGCCGTAATCCGTCGTCATCCTCACGCGTCCGCTGAACAGCGAGCGGTCCCCGCCGATCCGGCATACCCGGAACCATTGCGCATAGTTTTGCAAGCCGCCAGCCTTGGGCTCCCCGATGTCGCGCAGCTTCTTGTAACGCAAATCACGCCACGTATTTCTCCAGTCCTCGGCTTTACTCAAATGCGAGGTTCTTACAGGCCCGTCAAAGTTAAACATGCCCGACGTTTCCGGGTAAACGATTTGAAAGAAGCTGCCCGAGAATGGAGCCCCCTCCGGCGGCGTTTCACAGCGGAAGATGCCGCTGGAGTCCCGGATGGTGCCGTTTTTGCCGAAGGCGACGCCTATCGAGCTACCGGTCGTCCAGATGTTGACTTCCAAAATCGCGTTGTAGATTTCATGCTGTGCGTTGTTATACGCATCGTCGCCGACCAGCATCCCAATCTGGCCGTCGCGGAGATTAAGCGACACATTGCGGAACGTGGTATAGCCATACGAAGGCATGCTTGACGTTCCCGGCTGACGCTTGAACACGATTTGGCGCTTGCAGTTGCTGATGGAGACGTTTTCCAGCGTCGTTCCCTCGACCCAGAACTTGCGGGTGTGGAGCACCAGGCCACAGCCGGCCGTAAACCCGTACATGCTGATATTGCGGAGCTTGAACCCGTACGTATCCGAGATTTCGACCGCGGTCGAATTCGGATTGTCTCCGCCGTTCATCGACAAATCTGTGATCGCATGGCTCGTGCCGACGGCGTCGCCCCATGTCGCCGAGCTTCTCCAATAGCGGAACAGGTAACCGTCGCCGTTCCAGACGAGATTCGTCACGCCGACCCCTTCGCCCGTGATGATGACATTCGGCGGCAAATCGATATTGCCGCCCGTTGCCGTAAAGTTGTGCGTACCGGCGGGAATCAGGACGACGCCACCCGAAACGGCCGCGAGGCCCAGCACCGATTTGACCGCGGCAGTCGGGTCGGTGAGCCATAAATCGGTGTCGACAACGCGCCAGACCGGTCTGGCGCCCCCGATAAGATTGACGCCTCCGGTTTCAGCCAGCGCTTCTTCAAGCCCGGTCTGATAAACGGCCACCCACACGGCAGATCCTATCCCTCCGTCGGCAACCGGGTTGTCTGCCCTCGTCGTGTGCGGGAGCGGACCGGCCCACCGGTATCCGGTCGTGATGCCGTCGGCCGCGGTGAATTCCAGTACATCCCATTCCTGCGTGATCTTCACCCGAGGCCGAAAAACGCCGCGCGCTCGGATATTGCTGCCGGACTTACCCGAATCGCGATCACGATCGTCTCCATAGACGGCATCAGTCACGGAAGACTCCTTCGCATTCCCCGTTCCCGCCGTCACGCCATACAGAATAGCCGCGGCTCCCGCCGCTCCCATCGAAGCGAGGAGCTTTCTACGGGACAACTTTTCGTTCGAATCCTTGTGCTCGGACATGAATCATTCCTCCTAAAAGTTTTGCGAGAGCAAAACTCGCTTCGTAAGCATTTGCTGCGCTTTCCGTCTGGAAAGGATATGCTGAATTTTTCAATAAACCAGCTCGCGGAAACGCTTGACGGTATGAAACGAGATGAAATTACCGTTATGTGCGCTGGCGGCTCGCTCATCGCCAGATCGGCTCAAGATATACATGTCATCGCCGTCGATCACCATGGAGGCATAATGCCGAGAATGCTTCGCCCCCGGTCCGGCAGCAACCAAACCGGCAAAGCACCAATCGATGCAATTTTTGGAAAAATGCAGCTGCAGCCTCGTCCGCTCGTTGTTCGGCAAATTGTACCGGTCGGGCTGCAGTCTGTCCGCTCGCGTCATGCTGTCCGTCGCCTGCGTGCTGAGTAGCCAATACAATCGGGTCCGGTCGTCGTACAGGATATGAAATTTCATTTGTCCGCCCGGACAGGGAACAAACACGACGCGTTTCCCTGACGGAACGGTCTCTAGCATGGTCGTCATCGCGCCGTTCTCGTCCTCCACGACTTTGGCGATAGCCGCATAGCCGCTTCCCCCCGTATGCGCGCGCAGCCACAAATGAAACGTTCTCCCCTCCGGATCGAACCATGCATGATCGGGGTCGACAAATTGCACGACGTTCGTTTCCAGCCATCCCGCAGGGGCACAGCCTCTGCCAGGCGCAATGTTGATAGAGCGCAACGGATCGCTATGGTAGAAAGGAACGCCGAAATCAGTAAGCTTATCCGCCGGAACGGCATCGCAGAAGGCGAGTTCGGAGGCGAACGTCCAGTTCGCTGCCAGGGTTAGATCGGAATCCGTCCTTCCGCGCATCAGCACAGGCGCCAATTCCCCAACGGGCCAGCTTTCGATACGGCGGTATTTGCGTTTTTCCATGACCAGATAGACCGATTCTCCTGCATAATGGACATTGCACGGCGCCTGATGCCATTCCTTGCCTTCGGTCAGGTGAATCGGCTCCGTCCAGCTATCCCCTCCGTCGTCTGATCGCATAATCGTCAAATCGCCGTTGTGGCCGATCACGTATAGGGAGCTGCCCGCGGTGAACGGTCTCGCATGCACGAACGGAAAATCGGTCCGATGCGCCCACGTTCGGCCCTTGTCGTCCGAGGTAAGCACCTTTCCGTATGGAGGCTTCACGCCGGGACCGTCAAGGTCGAGCGTCGACACAAGTCGGCCGGAAGGAAGCTGCGCAAGACCGGGACTGTAGCAATAGATGCGGGACGGATCTTCGGATTCGTAAACGTTGACATAATCGTCGGCCAGTGCCTTCATTTGCTTTCACCTCTGTTTAAAATGGATGGGGCGGGGTTACTTCGATGCCCGGCTTCTCAGCCTTTCAGCGAACCGATCATGACCCCTTTGACGAAATATTTTTGTGCAAACGGATACAGGCACAAAATCGGCAAGCTGGAAACGATAATGATGCCGTATTTGACGGACTCGGCCAACATCGTTTTTTCAGCCATGTTCTGGTCCATGACACCGAGATCAAGCTGCTGCATCATCTGCGTCTGGCTCGTCAATATTTCCCTTAGCACCAGTTGCAGTGGGAAATATTTCTGGTTGTTCAAATAAATCAGGGCATTAAAAAACGAGTTCCAATGCCAGACTGCCGTGAATACGACCAATACCGCAATGATCGCTTTAGACAGCGGCAGGACGATTCTGACAAAGTAGCTGATATTGCCGCAGCCGTCCATCTTCGCCGCTTCGAACAACTCCACGGGTATGGTGGACTGAAAGAACGTTCTTGTAATGATGATGTTCCACATGCTGACGCTTCCGAGAATGACGATGATAAGCGGATTATTGACCAGGTGCAGCTCTCTGATCAGCAAATAAGTCGGGATCAGCCCCCCGCTGATAAACATCGGGATGATGAACACCGTTACAATGAAGCCCCGCCCGACCATGTCCTGCCGCGAAAAAGCATAGGCCGTCATAAGCGTCAAGCTGACGCTAAGCAGCGTTCCCCCGACCGTGTACAAAATGGTATTGCCATATCCGATCCATAACTGCTTGTATTTGAAAATGATTTCGTATCCGTTCAGATTCATGCCCTTCGGAAACAAGATCACCTTGCCCGTTCCGACTGCGGAAGGGTCGCTGAAAGAAGCGATCACAATAAAGTACAACGGGTACGCTACCATGATCAGCAGCAACAGCAAAAATATGCTGTTCATGATATCGTACGCCCTGTCGGATCCACTTTTGTTCGTTAAGTCCGTCACCCTGATCACCCGCCTTTAGAAAATACCGCTTTGGCCCAATTTTTTGGCTAATTTGTTGACCGACAGCAGCAGAATCAAATTCACAACCGAATTAAACAGGCTAACAGCCGCAGAGAAACTGTATTGGGATTGAAGTAGGCCGATCTTGTAAACATAAGTGGAAATCACTTCGGAATTGCCCAAATTTAACGGGTTTTGCATCATAAAGACTTTTTCGAAGCCGACGCTCAAGATGCCTCCGCAGTTCAAGATCAGCATGATGACGATGGTCGGCAGGATCGAAGGCAGATCGATATACCACGCGCGTTGAAATTTATTCGCGCCATCCACGATCGCCGCTTCATGAAGTGAAGTATCCACGCCAGACAAAGCCGCTAAATAGATGATGCTCCCCCAGCCCATCCCCTGCCAGACGCCGGACCATACATACAGATGCGCGAAGGCGTTAGGATCGGTAAGAATCATGAGCGGACCGTTCGTCAAGCCGATCTTATTCAGCAATTGACTGAAAACCCCTAAATTGGGAGCCATAAATACATTGATCATGCCTACCAATACGACCGTCGATATGAAGTGGGGCGCGTATGTGATCGTCTGCACAACGCTTTTCAACCGCTTGCTGTTCGTGCTGTTGAGAGCCAAGGCAAGTATGATCGGAATGGGGAAACCCGCCAGCAGGGAATATATGCTTATTGTCAACGTATTTTTGATCAGCATCCAAAAAATGTCCAGCTTGAAAAATTGCTTAAAATGATACAGCCCTACCCAATCGCTCCCCCATATGCCCTTAACCGGTTTAAAGTTCTCGAAGGCGATCAATACGCCGTATAAAGGAACATATTCGAATAGAATGACATAGATGAGCGCGGGAAGAACTAGAAAGTATAGTCCGATATTTTCTTTCACCTTGAGCATTCTCCTGCTGAATAAACGCATCGTGGTTTGCTCCCGAATCTCCGGAATCGCCGAATTTGAATCGATCATGCTGAATCCTCCCGTACGTTCGATGGATGCGGTAATCGGACGGCAGACGGTCAGGAGGACCCACTCCGCATATGTGAATATGTCCTCTTGCCTGCTGCCCGATCCCCCGCTGCCGGTTACTTGCCAAGTTTGGCTGCTGCATCCAGCTGTTTCTGATACAATTGCATGAACTCGTCCAGCCCCAGGCCTTGCAGCTTCTTCACATAATCATCCCACTCGGCGTCCACATCACCCTTGCCCGATATCCAGTTTGCAATGGTTGCCTTAATATAATCATTGATCGCTGTATCCAAAACCAACAGGCGCTGCTTTTCCATGTCCTTCAGCAGGCCTTCCGGCAATTTCGGAATGTTCAAGTTTTTGGCAGGTAAATAATTTTTATAAATGTTGTTGTATGCCCATTCTCTTGTGCCTTCCTTGTTGACGTTATTGTTGACGATTTTATTCTTGAACAGGTTCTCGTCGAGAAGGGCAATGCCAAAGTTATCGAGCCCTCTGTCTTCGTCTGCAGCTATTTTTTGATTTGTCAATTGGAATTTGCCGTCGTCCGATTTCGTCCATGCCACGCCTTCTTTGCCATATCTCTCCGTCATGGACCAATCCTGTTCCGCCAGCATATCCGCGAGTCTTGCCGATGCAACAGGGTATTTGTTGTTCTTGAAAATAACGAAGTTTCTCGGCCATATGCTGCGGTTCTGGCGGCGAATGAGAGGCTGCTTCCCGTTCGGGGATTTGAGCGGCGCCATCGGGTACCACCATTTGCCATCCATATAGTTTTCATTCTGATCGCCATACGAGGTCATCGAACCTACGATCGGCGGGTTGGACGAAATGGCGGCTGTATATTTACCCCAGTCGTCCGTGAAGGCCTCCGGAGGAATCAGCCCATTCTTGTACAGGTCGGCCAAAAAGCGGATGGGTTCTTTCAAGTCCGGATTAGTCGCCTGCGATTTGAACTTGCCGTCTTCGACAATAAAATAATGGTCAGGTGTACTTAGGGAGGCTGCGGTTGTATACACGCCGAAAGTACCGTACATATCGAACTGACCGCCGATGTAGTTGCCGTACTGAAAGTAATAGGGAATCACGTTTTTGGGGATGGAGCCTTTGCCGGCATTTTGTTTGAAGGCCATCAAGACGTTTTTGAATTCTTCCGTCGTGGCCGGCATTTTCAAACCGAGCTCATCCAGCCACTTCCGATTGATAAACCATTGATCCCGGAGGCCGTAGCTGTATTCGTCGAGCAGCACGTATGGAAAGCCGTATAATTTGCCATCCGGCATCAGCGCTTGCTGCTTGAGATCCGGATTCGTCTCGAAAAACTTGCTCCAATTCGGAGCATATTTCAGAAGGCTGTCGACGCTTACGATGTCCTTCGCGTCGACTGCATCGGAAATCGACTGCGGCGTAGGATCCATCCGCAGCATAATGTCCGGATAATCCCGGCTGCTGAACATCAGATTAACCTTTTCCACACCGCTGTACACTTTCAAGTTGATTTTGATGTTCGTTTTTTCCTCAATTTTCTTCCAAATATCGTACTTCGTTAAATCTCCCATGTTCGCATAGGAAATAATGCCCACATTCAACGTGATCGGCGTTTTCACAATCGGATAACCCGTTGCATTCGTTGTGCCGCCGTCCAGCAGCTGCGCTTCATTGCTGCTGCCGCTCGCGGTCGGCGTGTTCTCTCCGGCTTTGCCGGCGTTGTACGAGCATGCGATCAACATCCCTCCCAGTACGCCGATGCAAACGGTTCCAGAAACGAGCCTGATCCAATTTCTGCTCATTTGAATTCCCCCTATTTTCTTATGGCTTCCTGCGTTTGCTCCTTGTGTTGCTCCTTGCTCGTTGATTCTTGCGTTTGCTTCCTGCTTTCAAATTTGACTTGTTTTTGCGTTGTAAACGATTACATACGCATGCTGATCGATCGCTTCTTCAGGCTAACAGATGCGGTGCAGAAACGTAAATCAGCCGTTATCTAGCGATATGCCGTTTTCCAACAGGCGAAAAAACCAAGCGCCGTAAGGCTTTGGCATGAGTCGGCGGCATTCTGCGCATGGGCAGTATACGAGTTTCTATTCATGTGCGTCGCATGGTTACCGCTCACGTTGGCAGTTTGCATTCTCATCGCCGATTTCTTACACGTCCGCTCCGCTGATTCTCCCTCCCGTTCCTTCGCCCGCCTTGCTGCTTATTCTACGTTCTTCAGCAGATCTCGTTTGCTGCACACCTTCACCTCAAGTCACCGAACCTCGCTTATTGCCCTACACGCACTGCAGTCCAATTTTGCCCAATTAGAATCGAGTCTTGACTTCTTCCCTCGTCTGGAGTCAGAAAATGTCCATTTGAAGAGCCTATTTGCCCCTACATACTGGAAAAACCGTTCGCTAGGGAGGCAAAATCGAAATACAGCGTTAGGGGGGGCCTCAATCCCATTCTCCAATTAGCGAGGGCATTACCGGGGAGATCGGCGAGGGGTTCCCCACACAAAAACCGGCTCCCGGTAACAACGCATCGTCGATGCGCCGTCATCGAAAGCCGGCTCCCTTTTTCCCTGCCTAAACGCCTTTATACATGATCTTGCGAAAAACGCCCGGCGTCGTGCCGACCTCCTTCTTGAACTTGCGTACGAAGCTCGATACGTCGCAATACCCGATTTCGGAGATGATCTCGCTCAGCGGCTTCTCCGTCGAGCTAAGCAGCTGCTTCGCTTTTTCAATGCGCAGGTAATTGATGTAATCGGAGATATTCTGGCCGGAGCATTTCTTGAAATAATAACTCAAATTGGACAGGGACATGTGGAAATGATCGGCCATGTTCTGGACCGTAAAATTTATATGGTAATAGTTGCCGTCGATATAGGCGGCCAACTGCTGGAGCAGCTCCTGATCGTGCTTCTCGCGATTCTCCTTGATGTATTTGCAGATTGTCTGGCAAACCTCGTTGACGCTCCGTCCGAGGTCCTTCACGGTTTCGAATTGGGCGAGCGAAATGACGTCGATATAGCCTTTGTCCAGGCCGACGAACTTTTTATTGATCAATTGCATCGTCTTCAATACCGTATTGATAATATCGAAGCACAGACAGCGAGCTTCGAACAGTGTCATGTCGGACCGGGTAATTTGGTCTACGAGATCAGAAACGGTAGTGGAAATTTGCTCGGTATTGCTTTCGACGATGGACAGTTCGAGCGTATTAAGCGCCTCGACCGGATACGGATAGTCCGATGCGGCAACGATTTGCGTATTTTCGAAATAAATGATTTGGTCCTTTCCTTTGACCAGCCGATAATCGAGCGCCGTATACGCTTCGATGCACGATTTGCCGATCTGTCCCGTTTCCGTATATCCTTTGCCGACACCGACCGCAACATGGGTGCCCAGCCGATTCATCATGATCTGCTGCATATGCGTCAAAGCTTCATACAGCGATTGACGGTCCGGCTCCTGACGGTCCGCCAGAACGAAAATCAGATGATTGTCGATGTTCATGCGGCCGTAACCTTCGAGTTTGCCTTGCAGCTCCCGTTCTAGCAGCTCGACGAGCTCGGGAAGCGATGCCGCGGACTGGTTCCGCTGCCGCTCCGACAGGGACGCGGAGAAGATGGCGACGCGAAACAACGACTTGCTGAAGGAAATGCCGATATCTCCTCCCTGCTCGTTAAAGGCGGCCGCATGCGGAAAAGACCCGCGGATCAAGCTGCTCAGCAGAAAGTCCTTGACTGCGTTGTGATTGCTTTTGACCTGATCGTTCAACATCTTGTTCGTACGGTTGATCCGGTTGATCGTCATCCGCACCGCTTCGAACTCGTTTCCGGTCTCCGCGACGCTGCCGGTCTCCGATTCCGCAAACAGGCGCAGCTGGCGGATCGGCCGATAATTGACCCGCATATTGAACAGGATCATAATGCCCGCGGCAAGGACGATGGCAAGGAACGCCCACTGGAAGGTCTGCTTGGCAGCGATAACTTGGCTCATCGCTTCGCCGACAGGCATGATCATAAAGTAGCTCCAGTCGGTTTCCGGGGACTGGATGTAAGAAACGAAATGGGAGGAATCGCCTATATTCGTGATGATCGACTGCTCGAGCAGATCCGGTCGAATGAAGGCCAACAGCTCCTGCCCGGTCGGACGATCGATTTCTTTGGAGGCGGCGACGATCTTGCGATCCGGGTGTACCGCCATAATATTGCCTTTGTCGCTGCCCATGGTCTGTTCAAACGCCCGCTGCTTGATAATAAACAGCACCATGCGTTTGTCGTAATTGGAGCTGTTGGGCACCAAATACGTCACCACCTTGCCCGCTTCGCCTCCATCCGAATCGCTGCCGGGCACCCAGACCGCATTGCCGTTTATGTTCTGGGTCGAGACTTGAAATTGTTCTTCGGAGACCGTATCGCCGTAGTACGTTTTCAAAAAATCCTTCATCGTGAACGTTCGCGTCGAGGAGACGAACTTATTCAATTGGTTGTAGTAAACCACGACATCGGTTATAAAGTTGCTGCCGGAAATATAGCTTTTTAATTGTTGAATGCCTCTGGACGTATTGTTCGGACCGTCGCCGATTTGCTGGGTCGTCAGGTCCGGGTTGTTGTAGATTTGGTAGGCCACCGTGTTCATGCCTGAAATATTCGTATCGATGGCCGTGACGACATGCTGGAGCAGATTGACGTTGTTCTTGACCACTTCCTCCTTCAGCAAATGGAAGAAATAGTTGTATACCAGCATGGAGATGATCGCGAGAGGGATGGCCAATACCAGTATGTAGGAAAACAAATACTGCAGATACAGCCGATTTCTTTGCAAAACGTTACGTTTTGGCCAAAGCATATTCGCATACCGCCTTTCATGATTACGCTTTCACTCTGTTTTTGTTATAAATATATCGCAAACTTCCGGGAATGTACATTCGCCGGACGTCCCGCCGCCCGCTTTGGAATAATCGCCTATGCCCCAACAACCGCATATTTACGAAAACATGCTTGCTTGCTATTATTGTTGTATTAATTAGCGCTGTTAGGTTGACCGATCTGCGGCAAAACGGAAAGGATGATGGAATCGTGAACAAATGGACCGGATTGCTTCTCGTCGTCACGTTAGGGATCGCCATACTCTTACCGGGATGCGAACGACCGGAGACTTCCGACTCCGCCGGAGCTTCAGGAAGCTCCAAGGAAACGATCGGCGACCGGATTATCGAGAACGGCGTCGCCGTCCATTTGACCGGGTATCCGATCGTGGACCAGCCGATTACGCTCAAAACCGTTATCGTTACGTCGTTTAAAAGCGACTACAATCAATCGAAGTTTTTCCAGGCATTGGAGAAGAAGAGCGGCATTCATCTCGATATCAGACAAATTTCCGTCGACAACCGGGACAAGATGAACCTGATGTTTACCTCCCGGCAATATCCCGATCTCATGCTGCGCGCCGACCCGTCGCCGTTTCAAATCGAAACGGCGCAAAGCGCCGGAGACATCGTACCGTTCTCCAGCCTGCTGAAATACGCGCCCAATTGGACGAAGCTGCTTCAATCGAATCCCTCCGTCAAGAAAGCGATGACAGCCGCAGACGGAAACATTTACGCGCTCGGCCTCGTTCAACAGAACAACGTCTATTTGGGCATACGCGACCAATGGCTGATCAACAAGAAGTGGCTGGATCAGCTCGGTTTGCAGGTTCCAGCTACAACCGAGCAGTTCGCCTATACGCTTGCGCAATTCAAGGCGAACGCCGGTAAAGGAGACATTCCGAAAGACATGATTCCGTATTATTTTCGTTGGGATCAATATGTTGGCGGTCAGTTGGACTTGTTCGGGGGTTCCTTCGGCGTCCTCGTGCCGGACGAAAACTACGTGTCGGTCGAGAACGGCAAGGTCCGATTCCAGGCCTTGAATCCGGAAATCAAAAAGCCGCTTTCCTACTTACATAAACTGTACGAGGATGGCTTGATTCCGCCCGAAGTATTCACGGACGACTGGAGCGCTTTTTATGCGAAACGGGGAGCCAAGCCGGAGATTGCCGGATCCTTTGAAGCCTACAGCAATCCGAACCCCGACGTCTATGTGCCGATGCTCCCGCCCAGAGCCGAAGGCGTTTCCAGGCAGCTGTTCCGGCAGCAAACCTGGATCGTCCGCAACAATCAGTTCACCATTTTCAAAAACAACAAGTATCCGGTCGCCACGGCCCGGCTGGCGGACCTGCTGGCCGATCCCGATTGGACCGTACAAGAATTGTATGGGCTGTTCGGAGACGGGACAAGGAAAAATGACGACGGGACGTACGATATTATGCCGGAAACCGGGAACGAGGGCGATTTTCCCAATGTGGATGCCATATCGGCCATGACGTCGGACTTGGCTGCAAAGCTCCGCTACCTGCCGGGAAACAGCAATGCCGACCGCGCCAGGGCCGTTGCGATGTACGAGCCAGTTGTCGCACCGCTCGACATGTTCTTTCCCGATTATGTCGCCTACTCGCCCGACGACCGCGACAAGCTGACGCAGTTGCAGATGAACGTCAAGCAGTACGTCAGACAGACGTTGATTCACTGGGTTGTCAAAGGCGGCATCGAGCAGGAGTGGGATTCCTATGTGGCGAAGCTGAAGAGCATGCGCGTGGACGAGATGATCACGATCATGCAGAAGGGGCTGGATGCTTACAGCAAATGATGAGGACCAGTTCCGCAAAAATGAAGAAGCGACGTTATTCCCTGCGAATGCATGGAACGACGTCGCTTCTTGTTGAGCCCTTTTACTCCGCCTCGAAATGGCGGTTGCCTTACACGACCTGGTTTTGCCTGCCGGGAGGGCTGTCTGTTGGAGCCTCATGTAAGGATTTCCCTATACCGTGACTGCACAAATTCTTTATAACCATTCTATTATACTGCCGTCAACCAAACCAGGGAGCAACTGCCGTGTGGCGATCTGCTCCCTGGTTTTTGTGCTATCGTTCTTAGTTTAATCTTTGGAGTTAGATTTATTATTTTGAACCGGTACATTTGATTTACTTCGAAACCATATGACAACAGGTATAAGCAAAGGGGCAAGTCCTCCCCCAGCGAGCGACAACGTTGCATAGCTTGAATGAGCTACAACCATGCCGGACATCGCTCCACCCGAGGCACCAGCAAGCGCAATCAAAACATCAATCGTTCCTTGAGTTTTTGCACGCGTTGTTGGATCAGTTGCATCTAAAATGATTGCTGTCCCACTGATTAAGCCAAATTATCCAAGCAGCCAATGATATTCATCAGCGTGGACTTTCCTGAGCCTGACGGCCCCATATAGCGACAAATTCGCCCTGTACAATGTCCAGTGAAATGTCATCTAGGGCGCGGATTGTCTCCCCGCCCAATTCATGATAGAGCTTCATTAGCGCCCTTTTTTCGATCCGCGATACATAGGAGCGGCTAATTCCTAGCTCTTTCGCGATCTCCCGCTGCGTCCGCTCTTCACCACCAAGCTCTAAGCGGAACCGACCGACGACAACTTCCTTCTCGCGCTCGTCCAAAATCTCTAAGTTCCGATAGATTTTGCTCTTCTCGATTTTCAATTGTACCGCGTCAACCACATCGTCCGCCTCACTGCCGAGGATATCGATAAGCGTAATTTCATTCCCCTCTTTGTCCGTTCCGATCAGCTCGTGCAAGGATACGTCTTTACGTGTTTTCTTCAACTTGTCTAGCGGAAGAACGGTCAGGGTCTCCCCAGTTGCCGAGTGATTATTGGTTTGCATGCCTGGCTCTTCGACCCCGGGGAAGCTCCTTCGAACTCGCCTTCTATAGTTCAAAGTCGTGTTGCCTTCCAGTAAAGTGACACTGTCGGCCGTTCCCGTTTTCTGCCTTTCGAGGCTCAATTACCATGTTCGCTCCAAGACTCGTTATTGGTGGTGTGGCTAACACCTTTCCAAGCAGGGTTCCCACCTGCTACCTCACTCGACCTATGCTTGGTCGCTCCACTTACACCAGTACTTACACCATCATGCAATCCTTCGAATTGACTAATTTGTGTGAGAATTTCAAATCATCCCCAGGGAGTTGTTCATCTTAGCCTACTCCACTTACTTCAAAATCGCTCCTGCCGTCAATGCATGTTCAATTCTCTCATTTCCTATCATATATACGATGATCATAGGTAAACTCGAGAGCACCATCGTTGCCCCGATAAGTCCCCAGTCTGAAACACCGACGCTCACGAAAAAGCTTAGCAAGCCGACAGTCAATGGTCGGAATTGATCTTTAGAAGCAATAATGAAAGCCAGCGGGAACTCATTCCATATCCGCATGAACAACAGCACACATTGTGTCATTAGTGCAGGCGTAACAATCGGAAATATAATTCTGAAGAATGTCTGATACACATTCGTCCCATCAATACAGGCAGCTTCCTCCAACTCCTTGGGAAGTGAACGGAGAAAAGCAAATAACATCAGCACACAGGAAGCCATTGCGAATCCGGAATACGGCAATATGAGCCCCAAGTAAGTATCTTTAAGGTGTAACGATTTAATTAATTGAAATAAGGGAATGACAACTACTTCAATAGGTACAATCAACCCTAAGGACACATAGAATAGTGCCGCCGAATTGAATCTCCAATGCATTCGGCTCAGACAATACGCCAGCATACTCCCCGTTGTCAGTGTGATTGCAATGGTCCCTACCGTGTAAATTAAACTGTTCTCGAAGTATACAAAAAAATGATACTTCGACAACGCTTCACTATAATTTATCCATTCCCAGGAATGGGGGATGCCGAATGGATTGTTATAAGCTTCGCTTTTGGACTTGAGTGACATCGTAATCATCCAGTATAGGGGAAACAGAAATGTGCAGGCTACGGCTAGCCAAAATACACGGATTAAGTATCTCAAGATGATCTCCTCCTTAGAACTCCAGCTTTTCTCTGGCGACGAACCGTTGAATGAGAAAGGAGATGAAAAGGCACTCTAGAATAAATACTACCGCAATAGCCGTTCCTTTACCAAATTCAGACGTTTCGAATGCCGTGTAATACATTTGGTAAATGACCGTCCTGGACAAATCACCCGGACCACCAGCTGTCATGACGCGGACTTGCGCATAAAAGGCCATGGAGCCTAATGTCGACAAAATTAAAACGTACTTCGTTACATCTTGAAGAAGTGGAATTGTAATTCGTAAGCAGACTTGGACAAAGCTAGCACCGTCAATTAAAGCAGCTTCGTAATAATTTTTGGGAATCGTCTTGATTCCTGTATAGAATAGCATGGCGTTCAACCCAACATACTGCCATAGAAATGTCAATCCGATGCTTGGCATCACGGTTTCTTTTTCAGTAAGCCAGGAATGAGTCCAAGATCCAAGACCAATGGATCTCAAAACACTGTTAAACAACCCCCAGGTTGGTTCGTAGAAGGATATCCACATTTCCGCGACGACCGTAACGGACAAAATCGCAGGAAGCATGGCAGATGTTTTAAAAAAACGACGAAACCTTGGTGTTTGAACATCCATAAAAAGAGCAAACATCAAGGAGAGCGGCAATCCCAGAAAGACGGAAATTCCTACAATTAGATACGTATTTTTATGAGCTGTCCAGAAAGAAGAAGATGCAAAAATGTCTTTATAATTATCCAAACCAACAAACCCTAAATTTCGGAAACCATCATGATGATTCAAACTCATCCATATTTCAGGAAAAAGTGGATAAACGCAAAATACAGTAAACAAAAGCAACGCAGGCGCGGAAAAAATGAATATGGATACATGGGTGCTGAAGTACTTGTTCATGGCTCTCTCCACCGTCTAATTTGTTATAGAATTCCCCCGGAAGTTAAGTTCCAAGGGGAATTCGATTGATTTCATCCACATAGACAACTTACTTTTTAAACCATGTATTTTCACTCCAGATCTTGCCCATATCTGTACTAAACTTATCGGCCGGGTATTGGCCCGTCAGCAATTTTGCCCCTTGCGTTGCAAGCTCTGCCGATGTTTTTGCATCCAACGAGTTAAGTGCAAGAGAAGCAATCTTGGTAGGAATAGGATTGTACCAGGAAATGAATTTCTTCATTAAAGGCTTAGGTTCCCCCACTGTATTCCCCGTCTTCAAGGCAATTGGGGCACCCGTAGATTCGAAATATTGAGCGTCTGCCATAGCCAGGAATTCTGCCAACTTTACTGCCTCTTCAGGATACTTGGTTTTTGCGCTAACTGCATATCCGTTCAGTGGAGATCCCCAGAACTGAACGTGCTTAGTTGGGTCGTATTTGTCGCTAGCACTTGGGAACGGGAAGAAATCGACGGTATCATCTTTCGCCAAATTCGGAAGCTCCCATGTAAACATCATGTACATAGCTGCCTTCTTTGATGTAAACATTTCGTTGGCTGGACCGTAATCTAGATTCGCAATCCCTTCAGGAAAGACACCTTCCTTCACCATCTTCTCAATGCGAGACACCCCTGCCTTGACGGCTGGATTATTAAAGTCTATCTTATTGCTCACGAGATCTGCCATCGCTTGCGGGTCGCCAATTTGGATCATCTGCTGCAGCAGGAAAAGTTTAGGTCCCCATCCATCTTTGCCAGGGGTAACCGCAGGAACCATCCCCTTGCTTTTTAACTTCTTCGATGCTTCGATAAATTCGTCGAAGGTTTTCGGCACTTGCACGCCTGCTTGCTCGAACATATCCTTATGATAGAAAATGACCGGGGTGAAATAGGTATCCGCTCCGGAAGATAAGCTGTAAATCTTCCCGTCAACATGTTTCAATGCATCAGGAACAGCATACTTGTTCAAGAAGCCATCCTTGGTAATCGCTGAAGTTAAATCCATAATGCTGCCGGTACTGTTCAAGGGCGTAAAGTACCCTGCATCGTCCCAGAATACGTCGGGCATATCACCTGCGGCATTAAACGTTTTCAATTTGTTGGCCATATCTTCGCCGCCGCCGCCTGGCTCAAATTCAATTTCTAGGTTTGGAATCGCCTTCGCAACATTCGGTTTAATAAACTTTTCCATGATATTATTGCGATTCTCGTCCGTTGTGATCGTTACAACTCTCAGCTTTACTTTCTTATCACTACTGGTTTTACTAGCCGTCGTTGCCGCCGGGGTTGGTGCGCTTCCGGTAGTTCCTTGAGGTTGGGCTTCATTCTTCGTACTACAACCGGCTGAAACGAGAAGCATACTTGCCAAAAGTGACGTACTGAGTACTTTTACTGTTCTTACCATTTGTTGACCTCCTAAGTTTGTTTAAAGTATCGTATCTACTGGGTTGATTCCCCAATGGAAGCGGTATCATCCTTGATTTCATTCTACGGATTCCACTTCATTAATTACAGAGATTATTCTCGGACAGAAAGGAAAATTGTTTGCAATTGCAAAAAAAGACGCAACGAGACGTTGTCGAGATTCTTGTCTCATTGTGCCCTATGTAAAAAATTACTTTATTGAATATTGCTCACGTACTTACTGGGTGAAATACCTATATACTTTTTGAAGCATTTACCGAAATAATTGGCATCTGCATACCCAACCTGACTTGCGACGTGTTGAACAATCTTCTCTCCTTGATCAAAAAGTCCCTTCGCTTTCGTGATGCGTATTTCGGTTAAATAGTCGTTAATGGTAATGGAAGTTTCCTTTTTGAACACATAACAGAGATGATTGTAGTTCATATGCACACTCTTAGCGAGATCTACGATACGCAGTTCTTCGTTCCCATAATGATTGTGAATATAGGTCTTTACCTCGTCTACCACTTTGGCAGCTCTATTCTGCTTCCTGCCATGGATATGCGCGATTACCTTGAGAATCAGATAGCGAATCCACCTTTCTAATTCCCCAAAGGAGCTCAACTGTTGAATGAACTGAAAAATATCAGTCTGAACTGTATTCTCAAATACGTGTTCGAAACTTTGCGACATCTCATTCAAAAATTCCAAACAGGTGGATAGGATTTCAAGCGCGGCAACATACAGCATCTCTATGGAAGCGTTCTTGGAGCGAGCATCCTGGAAGAAAGCCGTGAGCCACTCCTCCGTCTCGGAGATATTTCCAATTCGCATACTCATTAATAGAGCGGTTCTCCTTTCTACGGAGAATAAACTGACCTTCATTCCCGTTTCAGCGATCAAGGAATGAAGAATAACCTGATTCCCGCCTAAAACAAACCGATGCTTCAATGCATATAACGCTTCTTGGTAGGACACGGAAATCGACGTATAGGCCGTATATCCATTGCCAACGCCAATCGTTACTGTACACCCTAAATTCCCCTGAACAGATTTCCGAATCGCTTCACAGATCGAATCCAGTTGGTCGTAAGAACTCGTAGGAACGCCAATAATCATAACATACCTATCGTTCGTATCATGGCAACTGGCAAACGGGTACGTGTTATGAATAAATTCTTGGGCTATATCTTGAACAGCCAGCTTGCGAATATGCATGTCTTCTTTAGTAACAAGATCATCATGAGAATCGATATCGGCTACGACCACCATATGAAATGGAGCATCCAGATTGATGCCCAGATACTGCAACCGTTCTGTAGAGGACAAGGGATCTATAACTCTACTGCCCTGCAGCCATTCATTCAATAATCGCTCCTTCAACATCGGCATATGCTCTTTTGCCTGCTTCTTTAAGTGTTCATAATCCAGCTTTACGGAGTGCTCCTTGTAGATTAAATTCTTAATCTCAAGTAAGGAGTTTCTAAGTTCATCTTCGTCAATCGGCTTGAGCACGTAATTAAAAACACCAAGCTGCACAGCCATTTTGGCATATACAAACTCGCTTTGACCTGTTAACATGATAAACTTTGTTTCCTGCTCACATTGTTTGGCTTTCTGAATAAATTCCATGCCGCCCATAATGGGCATATTAATATCTACCAAGACGATATCCGGACTGATTTCAGACATCAACGACAGAGCTTCCTCACCATTCTTCGCTTCGCCAGCGATCTGCAAACCCAACTCTTCCCAAGGCAGTGATATTTTCAACGCTTGTCTAAAGTAATATTCATCATCGACAATGAGTACTTTTAGCATGTCAACCCTCCCGCAATGGTTTGAAAGGCAAACGGATGGTAACTTTGGTATAGAAGCCTACTTCGCTCTCTACTTCTAACCCGTATCTGTCCCCATACAGCATTCTGATCCGATTATGGACACTTTTGACTCCGAAGCCCGCTCTTTCTCTGGAGCCCGGAACCTCCTTCAACATGTCCTTTATTTGTGATTCTTCTATTCCAACGCCGTTATCGTAAATTTCAATACGCACCTCGTCACCCAAGCGTAGTCCAGTGATCTTCAACAAACCTTTTACCATTTTCCGCTTAAGTCCATGATAGATGGCATTTTCCACGATTGGCTGCAGCGTTAACTTCGAAATTGAACATGACATAATTTCCTCGTCTATATCCATTGTATACTCCATATATTCCACATAGCGCAATTGCTGGATTTCCAAATAACTCTCGGATAACTGCATTTCTTCTCGAAGCGAAATAATATCGTTTCCTTTGCTTAACGAAATTTTATAGAAATTAGCCATATATTTCGCTGCTGTAATGGCTTCTGTTTTCATATTTAGCTTAATAAGCGATATAATCGTTTCAAGTGTATTATACAAAAAATGGGGCTGCACCTGTGTTTGCAGCAATTTAAATTCAATCTCGGCCTTTGTCTTCTGTTCCTCAACATTTTCGGCCAATAGTTCTTCGATACGGTCCATCAAATTATTAAACACATAGTTCAAATAACCGATTTCATCCGATGATTGGTACGAGCTTCTGACCGTCAAATGGCCAGTCCGAATATCTCTCATCGTTCTGGAAAGTTGGAAGATCGGCCTCGTGATCGATCGGGACAACAGATAGGAGACAATAAATGCGAGCAGCAGACATAAGGAGCCGATCCAAATAATTAATTTGTTAATTTCTTTGCGCTCCACCGTAATTTCATCAATAGGAATAACGCTCACAATCGACCATTGCAACGGTTCCAAACGGTGGGTAGAGACCAGCACCTTCTCGCTGCCGTTCCCTTGAAAGAATCTGTTTTCTTCTTGTGTCGAATTAGCGATCGAAATAGAAGTTGCCTCTTTGAAATCCCGATACAAATTAGCTTTATTCTGTGAGGAGATAATTTTCCCGTTACTGTCGAGGATGTAAAAATTTCCTCCCTTGTAATTCATTTTTCTTTCATAAATAGAAGCGATAACTGTTTCTTTTACGTATAGAACAACTAAACCAACCGTTTTGCCTGTATCTTTATGGATGACCGTTTTGGTAACGGCAAATACATTGTCGTCTCCTTCGTAACGGAACTTGAATTTCATTAGGCCTGTCAAAACAGGCTGATAGGAATGGTTGGTCGCTTCAGGACCGGAACCGAATATGCGAGATGCGAATTCATTATCGGCAAAGCCGACATCGACCCATTGTTGATTCGACGTGAGAACGCTTACCGCTTTGATATTAGTGTTGGGCTCCACGATATTGCTAATGACTTCAGAGAGTGTATTCTTCATTGATAAATTATCTAAACCTCCGCCATGGTGAGAGAAGGATGAGTTATTGTTCTCCAAAAAATCGATATACAGTTCGTTTTGCAATCTGTAGTCGGTTGCTAATATTTTCGAGTAATCTTCCACTGTAGTTATTAGTGTCTGCAAGTTATTATCAATGAGAACAAGTTCTCTTGACGAGTTTTTGACTGCCTTCTCGATAATTGCTTTTTGCGAAACGATATTGGCGAAAAACGCAAGGGTTGAAATTGAAATGATAATAATCAAAATATTTGTGCTGAAAATTTTGTTTTTAATGGAGATTCCACTGAAATATTTCGCGAACCCTTTCATGTTGGTGCCACCTTTCAACCAAAGCAAGTAAAACTTTAATGTAAGCGTTTACGAATCAACCAACTCATCCCATTCCCATCATTATACAAGGAGGAAATTAACAATACAATCCTCATTCTTGCGCAAATTTTTGGCATTAAAAGCCCAATTAGCACATGTCATCCTTAATGAGACATGCAGCTTATTGGGCACTAACTAGCAAACTTATCTAAAGTCGATTACTGAATTTGCCACTGCTGATTACTGCTGTTGCTATCACCCCATTGTCCCAAAATGGAACCGTTGCTAGTTCGTCCCATACCATCGAGGTACAAGCCAGTTTGGCGGTTTTTGAAACGAACGTTGCTTCCCGACGTTTCCATCGTCCATTGTTGATTGTTGCCGCCGCTGTAGCTCCACTGTCCGCAATTGACGCCATTTCCAGTCCGAGCCATGCCATCCAGATACAAGCCAGTTTGACGGTTTTTTATCAGAACGTAGCTTCCCGACGTTTCGATCGTCCATTGCTGGGCGTTGGAGGAGCTGCTGTCGCTCCATTGAGCGGCATCTGCTCCGTTAGTAGTTGAACTCACTCCATCAATGTAAAGTCCCGTTGCCGCATTGCGAATCCTGACATAGGAACCACTGTTCACTCTTACAAGCGACGCGGATTCCAAAGAGCGATTGCCTTGAGCATCAATAATAAACAGTTTATAGTTGCCTGCTGTCTGAGGCGCTGCAATGGAGGTTGCGTTTCCATTCGCTCTCGTCATGGAAGCGCCCTCCGCGAAACTCGTCGTGCCCGATGGCGCAAGCCAGACGGATTTGCTCGCATCCCCCGTAGAACGTATGCCGATTGTTGCCGAACTGCCTACAAACACGCTTGCAGGAAGAACGTAATCCTGCACAGGCACGCGCGACGGTGTAACAAGACTCTTGTAGGCGTCTTCCAAACCGGCGTTCAATGCAATGTTATAGGCTTGAAGCGGCCATACGTTATCGGAATAAGCACTTACGTCATTAATAACGCTATTCGGAAGGCTGTAATTGGAGATTTTATTGACAGTCCCGTAATTTTGTGTGAAGGTCAAATCGTGCTTGCTGCCAAAATTATCAGAATTCAGCGTCCAGTTGATCCCTGGGTTGATATTCAAGACGTTATTCTGGATTGAGATGTAGGCAGAGCCTTCGTCCGGATGCATGCCGTATTTATGTCCGGATGGCACGCCCTTAATGTAGTTATTGGAGATAACGGTGTTCGGCTGACTGCCGAGTGTATAGATGGGAGCGGTATCATCCAATATTTGAACAGTATCGATAAATTGGTTGTAGCTGATGTTATTATTTTGAGCCGTTGTGGTTGGGACGCCAGGCCGCTCAGAGCCGGATGAGCCGTTAAAATTCCACCAACCCCAGCCGAGAGAGATGCCGGCCCAAGGTGTCTTTTCGATGACGTTTCGTTGGAAGTTAAGCGTATCCGTAAAATAACCTGAAACGGCTGCGCTGCCGTTGAACAATACCGCGGAATCATAAATATAGTTATTTTTGATATCAATGTTTTTGCAAACGCTCTCTACACTAACCGAAAATTTTTCTCGATTCGATGATGTATAATCCCCAATATACACGTGCTGGGGATGACCCACATTAACTGCGGATCCGCCGATATCACTAATGGAGTTGCCGATTAACTGTGAGTCTTTGACGTCGTTGATCAAAGAAATGCCGTCGGCACCGGTATGTTTAACGGTATTTTTCTCCAACAGGATCCCGTCCGCATTTGCGATTTTCACGATGCCGGGCATCAAGTCCAAATTCCGATAAGTATAATCATGGAAATTTTGTTTGGCATAAGCTGTATTTACAAGATTGCCTTGTTGTGCTTGTTTGAATGAAGAGCCGTCGACATTTGCCAAGTTCCAATCGGAATGCAAGAGGGTAATACCCGAGAACGTAATATTGCGAACATGATTGCTCGTTGAGGTCCCCTTCAGGTTAAGGATTGTTTCAACATTGTTAGGTGCAAATACTGTTGCCGTCGTCATGTTTTCGGAAGAGCTCTTATAGTAGTAAACAGTTTGACTGGTTTTATCGAAATAAAACTCGCCAGGTGTATCCAAAAATTCATAGGCGTTCATGAGTTTGTGGCTTCCGTTAATCTGGAAATTACCGTTGTAGGCGCCCTGGGCAATCGCTGCACCAGGCTGCTGGAAAAGGGCTACACGATTGCTGCCGTTCACCGTCACTTGGCGAACTCCGACAATAGAGGTCGTCCACGTCGTCCGCGTCTCGATCTCCATATCGTCTTGATTAGAAGCAATCGCGGGGAAGTCGCTCAAACTATACTTGGCTCCATCGCATTGCGAGCCCGATTCCCACGCCCAAGGTGCTGTTCCAGCCGTCACGTTGTAGGTTCCATAACAACCTGCGGAACTGACTGTCTTGGTAGCCATCGCTGCTCTTTTGTCATTCACGTACAGCGCGCGCAATTTGTTGCTTCGCGAAAGCGGTGCTTTCCAAATATTTCCGCTATGCTGTGACCATCCAGTGACTTGGACGCCCCCGTTTAGAACTGGAGTCTCGTTCTGATAGGCTTGATAGATAATCCGATATCCATTCGTACCGGAGTCGTTAGGACCGAAATCGATAGAATTCGTCACGGGATAGTTGCCGCCACGGAGATATACGATGATATCACCTGTCATGCTGCTGTTGATCGTCTGTACAACGTCCCTCGCGTGCTGCACCGTTTTGAAAGGCGAGGCGAGCGTTCCCGCATTACTGTCGCTGCCATTGGGTGAAACGTAATATTGGGCTTGTGTTGCCGCAGACGCCGGTGCCGGAACTGTAACGCTTACAATCAGCATTGCGAAGATCAGAAGTAGCGCCTGCAAGGACAACCTCTTCTGCCTTGACCAAATCGTTGTTAACATACTCTGTTCCCTCCTCGAATTTGGAATCTGTACTGTTCTCCTTAGCACGCCAGCAGGTGCTTTGTTCGAATCCCCCCTTCCATTAAGGACTTAGCAGCATTTTGTAAGCGATATCATTTCTGAATTCATTGTAGTTTTTCGTGACTCCTTCGTACAGAGACAATAATACGACTGGAAGGAATTTTGTAGGAATATTGGTTAGTCTTAGCTTATTCTGTTAGATACAATATAAATAAAGATGCTGTCGTTTATCACGGCAGCATCTTTATTTGATTTAGAAAAAAGGCGAGACTTTTTTTGTCACCTATTTCATTTGAAAATCAATCGACTAAAATTGTAGACTCCAATATTCCAAACATGAAAATCATGTAAACCATCTTTAATCAGAATGTGATAAAAATGATGAAGATGATCCCCCGCATGACAGCTAAGCCCAGCTATGGATTTTATATAGCTGTCAATCGCTATTGCGTCTTCATCTCCGCAAGTAATATATAGCAAGTCAAGGTTATGAGCGCATGAGACGAGACTTTCTGCAAAGGCTTCTCAGTCTAACTTTATTTTCACCGGACAGGAACAGACCGCCGGGATCTTAATCGATGAACAAAAATACCCCTTTTTAGGTATAGAAGTAAAGGAGACACCGATTTATTCTAAGTTAAGGCATAATAATTCCGCCCTGCTCCGCGGTTTTTTCACCGTATTTCAATTAGGTTGAGTGGAGGAGGAAGCTTATGAATACATGGACGATTTGTCAGGCAGACGGGGATGTGGAAGACGCGATTTTGTTTCTTTTGAGCCGACGTCGTGAGCTTAGTTTGCCATATGCGTTTGAAACGGTGATCGGGTCGTTGTACCTTTCCGTCACCCAAGGAGAATTTTTACTTTGCCGGGATGAATGCCGACGACCTGTCGCTGTCGTGGTTTATACATATGGCACCGATCTTGGGGAATATCAGGACGTGGAGAACGTGGAAGTGCTGATCGCCTTTGCGAATCAGAAGTATCGGCGGAGTCGCTTGTTCGCCCAAGGTTTAGCTCTGTTAACGGATAGAGTCAGGACTGCCGGGGGGCATCGGGTCATGTTTTATGCCGCTCCGCAGCCGTGTTATCGGAAGCTGTTCGGCAAATTCGCAGTCTATCAGGACACTTTGGAGAAAGCGTGCGGGTTATTGGATTATTATAGCGTACAGACCAACGAACTTGCTGCCTACACAGCAACACTTTGCAGACAGGGGACGACGATCGATGGCTTTTCACATGGATAAATGCGAAACGGACGACCAGTGGTACCGGTTTTCCGAGTTTTACATCAAGCATTACAAGCAAATGAACCCGACACTCGATCCCGAATCGGCGCTTCTGGAGATTATGATGTACAAAGAGCACGGCGGCGTGTATTACGGAGAAAGCGAAGGCGAGATCGCCGGATATATCGGATATTCCGTAGGAACTCCAGACCGGAATTTCGAGGATCCTTCCACCGTTTTCATTGGTACTGTCATTATTCTTGAACAATTCCGTTTCAGCAAGCTGCTGTATTTGGGCTGGAGGGCATTTATCGATGGGATGATGGGCGCGGAGATTCCGGTTACCGACGTTTATTTCCTTGCGGTTAAAGAAAACGAATACCTGAATGCCATGTATAGCAAAATGGCACGGAAAACCGGAGAATTCCAAAGCAATTACGGGGTACACTGCACATATTCCGCGCAGTTTGATGAATTTATCGGGCGGTATGGGAAGATGAACGCCAGAACAAAAATCCTGTCCCGCGAGGGACATTAATGAACCAAACGCCCGGATCCCGGGCGTTTGGTTCAGCAAGATTACTTCTTAGCGATGACGGCTTTCTTCGCAGTGAGGCGAATGCTTGAAATTGGACCTACACTTGAAACCCCTTGGCAGTGACTTGAAGTCATGGCTATAACCTCCTTCCTTGTTCGTCTTGGTTGCGAGATTAATATAGTTTATTTATACAAAATAGTCAATATTTATTAATATTTAAAAATATAGTATATTTTCGACATTTTCGATTAAGTGGTGATATCATGCAGGCGGAACTTTCGACCCTTTATTCGCGAAGGCGGATGATAATGTTATATGCCTATGGCGTTTATGCTGTCGTACCGGCATCACTGTTTGCTACAGCGTTTGGTGCATTCGGCATTTGGGTTGCGTTACTTTATTGCTATATCGACCTGATCCCTATCCTAGCTGTATTCACGGCATGGCCGCTCGGTCGCGGACTGTATATCGGATCGGCCATGATCTACCGCGGGATCTTGCGAACATTCCGGCCTATTCCCGAGAACGAACCCGCTTTATTGATCGACGAAAATAATCAGCCGAAATTGTTCGAACTGATCCGCAGATGCTGCAATAGAGCGAAATGCCCGATGCCGGATCAGATCGCTTTACATGCGACGAGCGAATACATGGTGACGGCCGGTCCTTTGCGCTTCTTAGGCGGCGACATATACAGCGGCACGTGCCTGATCCTCAGTCTCCCGATGTTCCGCTACTTGACAGCAAGTGAACTTCGTGCCGTTATTCACCATGAATTGGCTCATGTAACCGGCGGCGATATCCACTATATACGTAAAGTTCAGCCCGCACTTACAATGGCCGGCGAGGCAGCCCGAGGCATCCAGGAAGAACTGCTCCTCAATCGCGAACAATATTCCTTGTCCGTTCTTCCACTCATCGTTCCGCTTTTTTTGTTGCAAGGGTATGCGAGATGGTTTCATCGCAAAAGTATGGAGATTAGCCTTACGCAAGAATTTCTGGCTGATCGGCGTGCCGCCGGGTACGCAGGGGGAGGCTATCTCGCGGCAGCGTTGAGTAAAGTGGAAGGTGTCGGAAATGATTTTCATACTTATGCCGCTCGGATTCTTACCGATAACAATCCGGAAGCTGGTGGAGATGTCGATAACCTGTACCTGTCGTTTTGGACGGAATGGACGAACAAATTGGAGGAAGAACGTGAAGCTTTGTCCGGAGCGGCTTTGAACGTCGAAACGGAAACCCATGCCAGCGTACTGGACCGTATCGCCTCCCTTTCTTCCGCTCCTTCGGAGCATGAATCGGACGACAGGCCTGCAGCTCTATGGATCCATAAACTGGAATCACTGGAATGCATGACAACGAGGCTTTTTTATGAGTATGTACGGCAGGTCTAGGAGAAAGGGCAACTGTGCAACAATTCGCAAGTTAGCTCGTCATTCAATATTTTGATGAAGGGCTGAGAGAATCGATTGATTACGAAGCAAATCGGGACCTTGATTCGGGAGTATCATGCCCAATGTGATGATGGGAAATGGAACACCACGCTCTACTGCCCGAAGTTCAACAAAGCCAGCCGATCGTACTGGCCGGCTGCCTTCATGTCTTTATTCAGTTATCGTTCCTCGTTTGACGCTGGCGTCCAGTCTAAAACTTTACATTCGCAGCCCTAATACTTTTTTTTCATTCTTATTTCCGGAACAAAATAACGAAAAATAGGAAGGACCTTAGCCCTTCCCATTACCGCTTCGCCTTATAAAACTCATGATAAAGCTTCATGAGCGCCCTTTTCTCTATCCTCGACACGTAACTCCGCGATATTCCCAACTCCTTCGCTATCTCCCGTTGCGTTCTCTCCTCCCCGCCAAGCTCCAATCCAAACCGCCCGACCACGACTTCCTTCTCTCGCTCATCCAATATATCTAAATTCTTGTAGATTTTGCTCTTCTCAATCTTGAGCTGCACCTTATCCACAACATCGTCGGCTTCCGTGCCAAGGATATCGATCAATGTAATTTCGTTCCCCTCTTTATCCGTGCCAATGGGATCGTGTAGGGATACATCCTTGCGCGTTTTCTTGAGCGATCGCAGATGCATCAAGATCTCGTTCTCAATACACCGCGCTGCGAACGTCGCCAGCTTAGTCCCCTTATTCGGCGAGAACGATTCGATCGCCTTGATCAACCCAATCGTCCCGATGGAGATCAAATCCTCCAGATCTTCACCCGTGTTGTCGAATTTTTTGACGATATGGGCGACAAGCCGCAAATTATGTTCGATCAGCATGTTTCGGGAATGATCATTGCCTTCGGCCATGAGCCTGAGATGCTTTTCTTCTTCTTCCTCGGTTAAGGGTTGCGGGAAGGCATTATTTTTGACATATGAAACGAGCAGCGTAAGTTGTTTGACGAAAATCGCAATGGCGGCGAAAAAACCGGTCATATCAACAACCCCCTCCATGATTCCAATGCTGAACGTATGGTGAATAGTATCATTGTATGTGGGTGTTTGCCCAGAAGTGCCTGTACTCGAAAGTTTGCACCAATTATTCACGGATGAGCCGCAGGCGAGTCCGGGCCAGCGCGAACGGCAAAAAGCAGCCCCTCTGATGCAGGTTTGCATCGAAAGGCTGCTTGAAGGCTTAAAGTGATTTGCCCGCTTGCTATGAGATCGTTATTTCATCCACATAGGCCGTGGCTGTACTGGAGGAGCCGGAAGCCGTGATGACTTGAATCCCGAACGCTTGCGTAAGGTTTCGGTCGCTTACATGGCCGATATTCAGCGTTAATGTAACAAAACCGTTGGCATCCGTCTGTGCTGCCGGGTCGGCTGTGGAAGCTGTCCATGTTCCCCAGCCTGCTCCGCTTTGCATGAACAGCTGCAGCGTTGCGCCGCCTGCGATGTTGGCCCCGGCAGCGGGAACGATTTTGACCTTGGCCGTGATCGCGGACGCGCCAGACAAGTCTGCCAGCGCCATGCGTCTCATCTGGAACTGACCGCCGTTAAGCGAAAAGTCGGTTTTTACCGCGTGCGCACCGGCTGCGGCGTAAGCGGCATCCGTTACCGAAAGCCCGCCGGCGAGCGCCGTATTGTACTGGTTGTTGTTATCGGTATTGATGCTGAATCCTTGCACCGTGCTGTCTTCGAACCCGTAAATGACGGGTTGAAACACCGCGCCCCCTTTGGAAAGCCGCACATTATCTAAATAAACGGCGGACTCGCCCATTCCGCTAAAACTTTCCAGCTTAAAGCCGATTGCCCTGACGCTGCTAAGATTTGCAATGCCGGCGAGCGGAAGCGAAATAGTCGTGAAACCGCCAGAGCCGATATCGTAGCTGCCGCTGTCCGACCACGCCCAGTCAGGGCCGGCCTTGACGTATAAACGGGCCTTGGCCGTGCCGCCGGCCAGCTTCACCATCGCGCTGAGCGTATCTACAGCGCTCAGATCGATGTCCTCGAACTTGACGATTTCGAAGTCGGAACCTGCCAGCGAGAATGCCGCACTAAGCGCGTGCGTGCCTTCCGCCGACGCATCCGCCGTGACCGCTGCAGCGCTTGCGCTTGCGTTGTTCACGTCAACGGTCCAGCCCTGCGTGCCGGATTCGAACCCGTACAGAAGCCCTGGCTGCGCAGGCGTGCTTCCCGGTCCGGTTCCGCCGTTCGGCACGCCGCCCGTGCCATCGTTGTAAGCCTCGATATCGTCAAAATATAAAGTGCCGGACGTACCTGCAGCTTTGTTCACATAGATCGAGAAGGCGCGGATGTCCTTCAGATTCTCTTTCGTTATGACCTTGCCTGCATTCGCGGTGTCCCAAGGCGCCGGAACGAATTGGCTGAACGGAATTTCCACCATGCCCGCCGTCGTTCCCGCCAGAGACGGGTACGCTTCAAAAGAAATGCCGCTTGCGTTGATCTGGATGACAAGCTTTTGGCCGCTGCCGTCGGGAGCAAGCCAGAACTTCAGCTTGTTGGCGTCCGACCAGTCGGCGTTGTTCATGTTTTTCGTCCGGCCGGTGTAGCCTTGGCCGTTTACGTTATAGGCCAATTTCAGGCCGTATTTGCCTCCATTCGCGTGATCCGCAGCCAACGATATCGTATTCAGATCGCCTGCCGGGCTGTAAGCCGCTTGCAGCAGCTCGTCGCTGCCTTTATAGTTCTCGAACATGTCTACAACAAGTGGATTCGTATTGCCCTGCACGTCGCTTACAAACACCTGAATCGTCTGTGACAGCACAGCGCCGCTCTTCGCGTAAGACATGACCGTCAGCGTCGTGCCTGACTCGTCCAGCGCTGCCCCCGGCGTCCAGTCGGCCGTGTAGTAAAAGCCGTCGGCGTCCCTTGCCATGATGTGTTCCGTCGTATCGCCACCGATATAATACGCCACTTTGTCCACATCCTGGTTCAGCACCCGCGCACGGATCGTCGACGCCTTCGTCGTCGCCACCGTCTGGTTGGCGGTCGGGGACGCGATGTGCATGAACGGCTGCTCGGGAGCTGCCGCGATCGGTTTGTTATAAACATTGGCCGCCTTGACTTCCCGGCTGAAACTTGTATAAGGATCGTTGTAATAGTTGACGAAATCCGGCAAAAGTTCATGATCGCCAAGGCCGTTCGGCGCATTTTTGTAAGGAACGAAAATGGAATCAGTGCTGAAGTTCGCCCAGGTCAGCATATACGCCATGCGCTTGGCGTCCGGATCGGCTTGCAGCGCTGCGATCAGCTTGGTGAAAAACTTCAAATCTTTTGTTCCCGTCGGTTTCACGTTCGAATAGCCGAATTCGGTGACGGCGGCGACTTTCCCTTTGGCGTCGGCCAGCTTGGATACGAGCTTCGCATTCTTCATGGCCGCATCGTACCAGCCTTCGCTCGTTCCGTCATAGTAATAGTCGAAACCGAGAATGTCGACGTAGTCGTCGCCCGGATACGTTTCGAGAAACGATGCATCCGCCCCGTTGAACGGACCGTTCGGCGAGAACGCATACAAAAAGTTGTGCACGCCTTTCTTATCGCGCAAATATTCCACCGTATAACGGTAAATTTCCGCATACTGCTCCTTCGTGCGGTACGGCGCGCCCCACCAGAACCAGCCTCCGTTTTGCTCATGGAACGGGCGGAAAATAACGGGAATCAGCTTGCCGTTGTCATCCTTCAAATGGAGCGCAAAGTCCGCAACCATATCGAGAAACTGGTTGAACTCCGCCTGCTTGTCGCCGCCCGGCAGGATGTGGGAAACGACGCTGCCCTTCGTATCATAGAAGCCTCCGCCCGTTACGAAGTTCGGCATGTGCGAGCTCAGCGTAAGCACGCCCCCTGCCTGATAAGCCGATTTCATTACGGCGATCAGTTTATCGCGGTTTTCTTCCCTGGTTGCGCCGAGCGCACCCGGCTTTTCTTTGCCTTCCAGACTAAGCGTATCCCAACCGAACATGCCGGGGAAGTCGCCGACCGCATTCTTTACATCGGACTGCGTCCCATCCTTGGCCGTAATCGAAATGCCTTCTGTCGTCGCATGCTGGTGGCCGAACAAAATTTCCTTGCCGCGAATATCTTCCAAATAAGCGAATAATGACTTGGTTTCGGAGCTGGCATTTTGATCCGCAAAGTTTTCGGTGCGCACCGGACTGGAACCGCCGGAACCGCCCGACGAATCGGATGACGCAGACCCGGACGATACCGGCCCCGCTGCCGAAGGGTTCGCTGCCGTTCCGGCGCTTCCCTTGACGATTGCGTATGAGCCGGGTTTCAATTCGCTGCCGTTGAGCGTAACTCCGGCCGCCGCAATTTGCGCTTTTGCGATGTCCCCGTTCCCGGCAATCTTCGTTCCGCCTGCCGTGCCGGCTACGTTCAACTCCCCAATGGCGGCCCCTTCGCCCACGGCGACCTCTGCCGTTTGGTTGATATCCGCCGCCGCAGCCGCCGTTCCCGCGCCGAACTCAAGCTTGGCGGAACGGTCCGCGGCAATATGAGCCATTTGCGTCGTCCCGCTCGCCACCACGCGTACCTCGCCTTCCTTGCGGTTCACGTAAACTTCGTTCAAATCGGAATCGTGAAAAGTAACCGTATTGACGCCGCCGCCCGCGACGAACGTCCGGCCTGTCACCTTCACACCGTCGAGCGCTGCGTCGCCATCCGCGATACCTGCGGCAAGGTACAAATTGCCGTTGATGGTCGCATGTTTCAGCACGGCGCCTCCATGGTTCACGACGACGTTGCCGGTGATCGTCCCTCCCTCGAATGTTCCCTCGCCTGCATAAAAGCCGGCAACCAGCTTGTCGATCAGCGCAGCGGTTTCCGCCCGCGTAATCGGCTCCGTTGGCCTGAACATATCGTCGTCATAACCGTTGACGAATCCCGTAAGCGCATTCACCGCGTTCAACGCATACGCCTGAATTTGCGCCGCATCCCGAAATTTGCCCGTCACGGCAACATCTTTGCGGGCCGGCAGAGCAAAAACGCGGGCCAACAGTGTGACCGCGTCCTGACGGGTCAACTTCTCGGCGGCGTGCGCCCGGTTGCCCGGGAAGCCTTCGTAGTAACCCGCTTTGCGGGCTAACGCGAACTGCTCCGCATACCGGTCCGATGCGACCACATCGGCAAAAGCGAGATCGGATTTGACATAGAAACCGAACAATTTGTTCAGCGCCGTAACAAATTCGGCTCGCGTAATCCCGTCATCCGGGTGAAACGTTCCGCCGGGATACCCGCTCAAAACTCCATTCGCCGCCCATTTTTCTATGCTGGCTTGCGCCCAGTGCCCTTGAGAATCGCTGAAGCCCGCATTCGCTGCCGCTATTGCCGGAGCCGATGCCGCAGCCTGGGACCAGGGGGAAGCTACAATAGCTGCAGTCAGAACGGTCCCCAACCATTTTTTCGCTTTTAACATGCATTGCCTCCTCTTCTTTTCGCATGAATTGACCCGAAGCCAGGTTCGTCGTAACTTTTGATTTTCCATTGCACCGCCTTCCTAACGAAAATATTTTGTTAGTTCATTATCGCTAACAGAATCCAGGAAATTAATAGATTTGGAAGCGCTTTAACGCTATTATAAACAAATTTATGTAAATTTCAATCCTGTTTTTAGTGAAATTTATTAGAATCGCAAAAAAAGTTATCATATAAGTTAGCGATATAAATAACAAATCTTCCGAAGACTATCGTCTTTTGTGGTTCCAAAGAGATTAGATTTGTCAGGTACCGATATTAGTTTTGACAGGTACTCTTTTTCCGTGAATTGCCTTTATACTGAAAATGCCAAAGGAGGTGAGCATGCCGGAGAGCGCTTGACTCAAACCCTTTTACATGAAAGGAGGAAAATCTGCGAAGCCGGACGCGCCTTGCCGCAGGCGGGATTTACTTGCAGGACCCAAACCTGAAAGGAGAAGATGAGACGATGAAAACATGTAGAAATGCCGGTATTGTATCCCTTTGCTTGATGTTGATGCTGGTGCTCGTTTTGACGAACGGCACGAAAGTGGATGCAGCTTCCGGGTTTTATGTAAGCGGTTCCAGTTTGAAGGATGCCAATGGATCGAATTTTGTCATGCGCGGAGTCAACAACCCTCATATTTGGTACGACAGCCAGGCGTACGCCGCGCTTGATACGATTAGCGCAAACGGCGCCAATACTGTACGGGTCGTCTGGAGCACCAGTGGTACGGCCGCGCGCTTGCAGCAAATCGTCGACCGATTAAAGCAATTAAAGCTTATCGGCGTCATTGAGCTTCACGATGTGACCGGCGGGACGGATCCGAATCAAGTCAACGCCATGGCGCAATATTTTGCCAGAAGCGATATTAAACCTATCCTGATCAACAATGCGAAATACGTCATTGTCAACATCGCCAACGAATGGGGAGACAACAATCTGGCCGATACCACCTGGCGGGACGCTTACAAAACGGCCATCACGACGATACGCAGCGCAGGGATAACCAACACGATTATGATCGACGCTTCCGGTTGGGGACAATATTCTTCCCCCATTAAAGCTTACGGGCAAACTTTGCTGAACCATGATCCGAACAAAAATGTGATGTTCTCCATTCATATGTACGCCGCATGGAACGACTCGAGCAAAATCGGCACAGAGCTTCAAGCGATCAAAAATTTGGGCCTCGCCGTCGTCGTCGGAGAGTTCGGCTACAATTACAATAACGGCAATAACAATCTGGGAAGCAAAGTTGACGCCCAGGAAGTCATGAACCAGTGCCAATCCAAAGGAATCGGATATTTGGCCTGGTCCTGGACCGGCAACGACAGTTCCAACGCATGGCTGGATATGGCCCAAAGCAGCGACTGGAAGACGCTAACCGCCTGGGGCAATCTCGTCGTCAACGGCACCAACGGCATTAAAGCGACCGGCAAACGCGCGACCGTCTACTAAGGGTCTGGCATTGCCGGCCCGTACGGCCAAAAACCTTGATTCCACCTCCGGCTGGAAATCAAGGTTTTTGATATTGCCTTTAGGCCCGTTTACTTGCTCCCAAACGTATACGCAACCAAAGGCTCGGCCAGCCGAACCCGCTCGCGCAAATGGAACGGTTCTCTCAAATCGGCGTCCAGATAGTCGTCCACATAATGCATGAGAATCGTTTTGTCCTGAATATCCACAGGCAGCGACTGAATTTCCTGCAGCGACGTATGGGACGGCAGCACATCGTCCTGCATGTGGCATTCGTAGAAAACCGTTTCCACCTCAGGCGCTACGCGGTCAAGATATGCCGCATCCAACACCGTATCGCCGCTGAAGTAGAAGTAAGGCTTGCACAAAAGCCCGAAGCTCAGCATGCCGGGAACATGCAGCGTTGGGACGAGCTCGAATTCCACGCCCGCGATCTCAAAGCTGCGCTCCACAAGGATGACTTCGAAGTAATCTTCCAGCACCCGCTTCCCGCGCGTTGTCAGTTCAAGCCCGTGGCGCAGGCATTCCCACAAAGGTTCGCGGAGTCCTGCAGGTACGAACAGCTTGGGTTTATTGGCGGCGGGGTAGACGCGGTGAAACAGCGCCAGCTTTTGTAGCCCGTTAATATGGTCTTCATGCAGGTGCGTCACAAAAATATGCGCGATATCGTTCAGCTTTAAGCCCAATTGGTGCAGGCCGATGTGGTTCGATTCGGGAAAGTCAATGGATAAGTTCGTGTCCGCGAATTGTAGCAGCGCGCTGTTGTGGCCTTGAAGCAAGCTGAAGCCGTCGCCGCAGCCCAAAAATGTCAATTTCATCAATAAATTCTCCCATCCATATTTTTCCTAGTGAAATTGCACTGTTGTATGTATGATGTCAATAGAGTTTATTCTTGGGAGGACTGGCGTGAACAGTAACATACAAAAGAAGCAAAAAGTGCAATTTCGTTCCTCAATTGTCATTTTAATGATTTCTCTTATCATTGTACTACTAACCGACAGCGTATTCTACCATTATACGAAAAGGATGCTGACCTCCGAACTGGAAGCCAGGATGCAGCTGATCGCGGACAACTTGGCGATTTCTATCAAACATTCGAAAACCGGCGAAAAATACGTGGAAAATCTGATCGGAACGAACCTGCGAACCGCCTCGATCGCCGCCCAATACCGCTTGAACCCGGACATCGAGCAGGTGACGAACGAAGAGCTGGCCGAGATCAGCAAAGATTTGATGGTCGATCACATCACGCTTATGAAACGCAGCGGCGACGACATTATCGGCTACAAATCCTCCGATCCCAAGGAAATCGGCATGAGCACCAAGGGATGGGGCGACGACTGGTTCATAGCTTTCAACGAGCTGCTGGATACCGGGAATACGCAGGTAAAATCGGGACAAGCCCTGCCGCATTATTGGTCCGGACCGATCAACACCTCCATGACCAATCCGAAGTATGTCGACAAATGGGGATATTACTACGACGGACGGACGAACTATATCCTCGACCCTTTCGTGCACGATACCTTTTTCCGCGATTACCAGCGGGATACCGGCATTGACGCTTTCATCAACGAAGTTATTCATAGCGAATCGGTCAACGGGGCCAAGGAAATTACGGTGTACAACCCGCCGATTTTTTTGAAGCAGCAAGCGCAGTATAAAAAAGGAGGCTACGTCTGGTTTTCCGACCGCGAAATTTTGTTCGGGTCGTATTTGATGCAGGACGGCCGGGATGCCGAGTATGTGGGCAAAGTGATGCAATCCAAGCAGCGGCAGCAGTTTTTGACAACCGTGGACGGGAAGCCTTATCTGAAAATGTTTATCCCGCTGCAGCTTGATTTTCCGGTGGTGATCGGACTTACCGCCGATTATGAAAAAGTGCAGCAATGGCTTCAACATCAGCAGTCCAACCTGCTTCTGCTCATAGGTTCCACCGCCATGATCGCCTTCTTGATCATTGTCATTGCGATCCGTTTTGTGAACCGCAACCGCGAGGCGACGGCGGAAAGCATTCAGGAAGTGTACGTCGATAACATCGACTCTCTCTTCCGCTCCATGAAGGAGCAGCGGCACGATTTTAACAACCATGTCGCGACGATCCACTCGCTCGTTCACCTGAAGGAGTACGACGAGCTGCAGCGGTACACGAAAGAAATTATCGGCGAGACGAGCGCTCTCAACGATATTATCCAAATCAACGTTCCGTCCTTAAGCGCGATTGTGCAGTCCAAAGTCATACAATCGCTCGAACGAAAAATCAATTTCCACCACGAAGTGGATAACCTGGGCGGCATTCAGCTGGGGGCTCTGAAAGCGACGGATATGGTCAAAATCGTCAGCAACCTGATCGATAATGCGTTCGAAGCCGTTGCCGAGTCGAATAAAAACGCCGATAAAGAAGTCCGGCTGATCGGCCGGATCGAGGGCAATCAGCTGACTTTCGAAATCATCAACAACGGAGAGCCGATCGCTGCGGGGATAGAGCAAAAAATATTCGAACCCGGCTTCACGACCAAGCCGACAGGCGGCAAAAACTCCGGTTTGGGTTTGAATATCGTGAAAAAAATCGTCTCGACGTACAACGGCATCATTCAGGTAAAAAGCAGCGAAACCGAAACCCGGTTCAAAGTTTACATTCCGATCTGATGCGGAATCAACGTCAAAAAAAGCGAATACCGGGACTTCCCCGGCCATTCGCTTTTTTGTTTGCAAAGCACGTCGCGGCTTCGCGGCTTGGGTACTTTCAGTTGCTTGACCCTTATTCGTCTGCGCCGATGTTAACCGCCGCTCCCTGAACTCTGGCCTGGCCGTCGATATCGTAATTCCCGATGATCGCCGTATCCGTCGATCCGGCATCAATCGCCGGGGATGTCGCTTGAAGGTGGAAATTATTGGCCGACGCATTGACAAATAAAGGATCGGCGAACAAAGAGTGCGCATCGTTGCCGGTTCCTGTTTTGTAAGCGGAAAAACCGGTGTACGCTTTGTTTTTCCACGTCCAGGTCGCATTCGAGCTGCCCCCCGGGGCAAAGTACAAATTGTAGTCGACGACATTGCCCGAGTTTTTCGTGTACTCGTTATAGATCAAGACATCGGACGAGCTGGCTACCATAATATTGTTTTTGATAACGTTGTTTTTCGTGTCGTACTGCACGTACAGTTGGCCGCTGCCGTCGCCGAGCGTATCGTTTTTGTACAGCGTGTTGTTGACGATTTTGCAATTTTCGGTCGAACCGCGCTTGGTGTCATAGCCGCCCATGGCGATGCCTGTCAAACGATTGTTGTACACCATGTTGCTGCGGATCGTAATGTTGCTCGTCGACTTGCCGGCGTGCTCGGAAGCGATTTCGATACCGATGTCGTTATTGTAGCTGTAGTTCTGCTCGATCACACTATCTTTACCGCCGTCGACGTAGATGCCGTCAGCCGCGTTGCTGTTGTTCGGCAGCGTTTTGCCGTAGGACGGATTGTTGTTGGACGTAATGCTGTAAACCTTATTGCCCTTGACCAAGCCGTTGCGGGCCTGATCGTAGGCAGTATTGGGAGACTTGCCCTCAAAGCCGATAATATCGATGCCGATGTTGTCATTGTCGTGAATCACGTTGTTGGTGACGGCGAACGTATCGACATTGCCGTTCAATACAAGCGTCTCGCTGGAGCCGAGCACGTTATTGTACAGTTCATTGCCGTCGATGGTGATGTCATGAATCGAATCGGGCGCCTTCGTGCCGTACACGGCGATGCCGTGCGCATCTCTGCCGCTCAAGGCGCTGCCTGTCGGAGTCGCCGTATTTTTGATATCATGCACTTTGTTGTTCAGCAAGCTGATGAAGCTCCCGGAACCGTGCACGTAAATGCCGACCGGCATGGCGCCGTTCGTCGTCGTCGTATAATTGCGGATTTCGAAACCTTTGATCGTTATGTAGTTGGCGTCTGTAAGATCGACGATTCCTTCCGCACCGCTGACGGAAAGTCCCGTTCCGTCAATGATCGGAACCTCGGAAGCATAATTGGTAAATGTGATCGGCCCTTGCGCAGCGGAACCGGAGCGCGTTATTTTCAGCTTCTGGTTGTAGACGCCTCCCCGCACATAGATCGTGCTCCCCAGATCGGCTGCGTCCGCCGCATGCTGCAGCGTTTTCCACGGCGCGCTGCTGGTGCCGGCATTCGAATCGCTGCCTGTCGCGGATACGTAATACTCCGGCCCGGAGGCGGAAGCCGACGACGGACGAACCTCTCCGATTATAAGGCTTAATGCGGCGATACTCATGCCTATAATTGCACTTTTCCCAATTTTCAACACGAACCATCATCTCCCTGATCAAGTATTTGGCCTTGCGCTTTCAAATCAAGCGAATTTCTTGAGGCTGCAGTACCCGAAACCTTCTCGCATCACCCCCTTTCCGAAGCGGAACCGTCATTCCAGGAGTCTGTCACAGGCAAAATGAAAGATGCTGTACCGTTTGTGCAATCCGGATGGGCGCTCAGTCAGCCGCCTGCAAACGGGCTACGCCTTCCGCCGTCGGCAGACTGCCCGTGCCGCCGGACCCCTGAGTCGATAAAGCGCCGCAAGCGTTCGCGTATTGAAGCAGTTGCCCGGCTCTATAGCCTTGCAGATAGCCATAGATCAGACCTGCGTTAAAGCAATCCCCCGCTCCGGTCGTATCGACAGGCATTACGCGGTATGGTCTCGCTGTTAACGGCGCTTTTCCAGGCTCGCGCAGCGTCGCCCCTCTGGAGCCCTGTTTGACGGCAACGAGCCCGGCGTCAGGCGGCAGCTTCGCGAACAAGCCGTCGATCGAATCGGTTTCGAAAATATGGAAAACTTCCTCTTCGCTCGGTATAAACAAATCGGTATGCGCGAGCAGTGCGCAAATCCCTTCGCGGTCCCACGCATTGCGCACATCCCATCCCGTGTCGAACGAGGTGCTGACGCCCTGGCTGCGCGCGTTCCCGAAAAGCGCCTTCCAATGCGGCCTCATCCCGTCCTGCAAATAGTACGAGCCGAAGTGAAGGTGGTCCGCTTCCTGCAGCAGCTGCTCCGGGAAGTGCTCCGGCGCGAGCAGCGGGATGCAGCCCGGGTACGTCAGCAGCCCGCGGTCCGACGGCGTCGAGAACGACAGCGTCACGCCGGTCTTCACGCCGGACAGCGGCTTGATATGCTCGGTGCCTACGCCCATGCGGCGCAGCTCAGCCGTGCAAAACGCTCCGAAGTCATCGTCGCCGACTACGCTGACGAACCGGACATCCATGCCAAGGCTCGCCAGCGCGCACGCCGTAATGGCCGAGGAAGAGCCCAAGACGACGTGGAAGCCGTCGATTATTTTTTCGCGGTTCCATTCCGGCACGACGTCGCTGCCGGACAGGATGATGTCTACGTTCAGCTCGCCGGCGACAATAACAGTACGGGGCCGGGCCCCTTGGCCGGCGCGCATCATCGGAGCGCCGGGATGTAATCCCGCTCCGCTTCGTACAATTGCTCGAACATGTCGCTGATTTCGGCCAGCGAGCAGACGGCCGCGGAGAGCGGATCGACCATGAGCGCATGACGGGCCATTTCCTTGTCGTTGTTCAACACGGCGCCCACGGCCAGCTCGAAGAAGGCCATATTGCTGCGGCACAGCGCCGCCAGATGCTCCGGCAGCTCGCCGAAGCGGCAAGGGTTGACGCCGTTGCGGTCAACCATGCAGGCGACTTCGACGACGCCGTTTTGCGGCAAATTATGAATAAGTCCTTGATTCGGCACGTTGCCGTAGATCACCTTCGTCTCGTTTTTAAGCATCGCTTCGATAATGACTGCAGCGTATTCGTTGCTGGATTGCAGCTCAAGTGGCGCCGTACCCTCCAACTGCTGCAAGATTTTCTCGTCGTTTTCCTTGCGCCAAATCGGCCAATTGTCGGCATAGTAGCCGGTAGCGCCATTGTAGCCGGAATTGCAGTGCAGATCAATCAGCTCCTGCCGCTTGCGGTAGTACGGAATGTACTCCGAGAAATGGCCGCTCGATTCGGAGACGAAAGCGCCCAAATATTTCATCGCGTCGAAGCGCACGGGATCTTTGCGCAGCAGGTCCGGATTTTGGATTTTTTCCCGCAGCACCGGATACAGATCTTGCCCTTGATGCGTCAGCTCCACGAACCAGGACATGTGATTGATCCCCCCAGCTCTCCACTGAAGCTCGTCGTACGGAACGCCGGCGTATTTCGCCAACTGGCGGGACGTGTTCTGAATCGAGTGGCACAGCCCGACGACCGGAATGTCCGTAATGCGGGAGGTCAGCAAAGTTACCGCCGACATCGGATTCGTGTAGTTGAGAATGATGCTGTCCGGACATAAGTCCTCGATGTCTTTGACGATGTCCATCCAGCTGGGGAGCGTGCGCAGCGTTTTGAACAAACCGCCGGGGCCCAAGGTGTCCCCGATGCATTGGTTGACGCCGAATTTCAGCGGAATTTCGTATTCGTATCTGACGGTTTGCAGCCCGCCAACTTCAATCTGATTGATCACGAACTGCGAGCCCGCGAGTACGTCCCTGCGCTCGACAGATGCGATAACGTCCCACTTTTTGCCCGTCATCTCTACGATTTTGAGCACCAGCCGTCTGGCGATATCCAACCGGCCCGCATCAATATCTACAAGGGCAATCGTGCCGCCGTCCACTCCTGCAATATTCAAAATGTCCATTGCAATCTCCTGCGTGAATGCGCTGCCTGCGCCAATGATCGTAATTTTCGTCATATGCTTCTCCTTGTATGCATTTATTTCATGCCCGTCATCGTCAAGCCTTTGATGAACTGCTTTTGGAAAATAAGGAACACGATAATAACCGGAATCGTAATGAGCACGGCCGCCGACATGACGACGTTGTAGTTGACGACATGCGTACCGTTGAAATAGACCAGTGCGAGCGGAACCGTCATTTTGTTCATATCGTTGAGCACAATGAGCGGCCACAAATAATTGTTCCACGAATTCATGAAGGTGAAAATGCCCAGCGCCGACAGCATCGGCAGTATGAGCGGAGCAACGATGCGAACCATCAGCTTCAGCTCGCCCGTACCGTCGATCCTGGCCGCATCCAGCAAGTCCTCGGGAATATCCTCAATGAACTGTTTGGCCAAAAATACGCCGTAGGAGCTGACCAGATTCGGTAAAATGACTGCCATCAAGTGGTTGATAAGTCCGAGCTTCGCCGTAATCAAATAAGTCGGAATCATCACAACCTGAAACGGAATCATCATCGTCGCCAAAATGAGCAGAAACATAAGGCGCTTGCCCTTGAATTGGTGCTTGGCGAAAACGTATCCGGCAAGCGCGCTGGTGAACAGCGTCGCCGCCGTGATGATGACGGAAGTCAGGGCGCTGTTGAACAGCCATTTGCCGAAAGGAGCGTCCCGCAGCACGGTGCGGTAGCCGTCCAGGCTCGGATGCTTCGGCCAAAAGCCGCTTGAGCCCGAAATGATGTCCATGTTGCTCTTGAGCGAAGAGAGCGCCATCCAAAGATAGGGCGTAAGCATGACGGCAGCAGCCGCTATGAGGACGACGATGACGAACGTATCGATCCAGACACTTTTGCGATGCATAAGCTCCAGCCTCCTGTCAATATTCCCATTGCGTGCGGCCCCATCTCAGCTGCAGCAAAGTGACCAATAAGATGACGACGAGGAACACGGCGGCCATCGCCGACGCATAACCCATATTCGAGTTGGAAAACGCCTGGTCGTAAATGTGCAGCGCAAGCACTCTCGTCTCGTTGAACGGCTCGCCTTTGGTCATGATCTGGAACTGCGGGAACGCCTGGAAGTACGAGATCACGGTCGTGATCGTCACGAACAGCGTCGTTCTTCTTAGAAGCGGCAGCGTGACGTGTCTAAACAGTTCCCACCTGTTCGCGCCGTCCAGAATGGCGGCCTCGTAATACATATCCGGTATCGAATCCAGCCCTGCCATGAACAGCACGATATTGTAGCCGATATCGGCCCACAGCGTCATCATGATGACGGAGAGCAGGGCGTAACGCGGGTCGCTCAGCCATTGAACCGGCGCAACATGCAGCTGGCCGAGCAGCATATTGAACAGGCCGTTCTGGTAATTGAACATCGTGCTCCACACGATGGCGGTTCCGGCCAGCGGTGCGATCGTCGGCAAAAAGAACAGCGTGCGGAACAAATCTTTCAGCCAGCGCACCCGCACCCGTTGAATCGCCATGGCAATGAGCAGTGTAACGACGATGTTGACAGCGACGGTAATGATGACGAATTTGAACGTTATCCAGAGCGATTTGAGAAAAACCGCGTCCCCCAGCATACGGACATAATTATCCGCGCCGGTGAAGATCGCATGATCGCTGAGCGGATTATATTTGAACAATGACAAAATCAAGCTCCAGGCAATCGGAAGAAAGGCGAATATCCCGAACAGGAGCAGCACAGGCGTAAGTGAAATGAATACAAATCGTTTCCCGCTGCGGTATCGGACAGGCGCTGCTTCCGCTGTCTGCATGCGCCTATTCTCGCTAGTTATCGTACGGTTGCTCATGTCCTAACACTCCGATCACTTATGTTGATCCTGGCTATCGTTAATCGCTTTCTCGATTTTTTTAAGCCCGTCTTCTACGCTCTCCTGCCCCGTCGCCATCAGTTGGAAATGGTCGTTGACTTGTTTGAAGAAAAAATCGCGGTCGGCTACCGGTCCGATCCACTGACCGTACGGCAGAACGCCGATCGGCGTTTTCATATACGGATTTTGCTTCAAAAATTCCGGGTCCTCAGCCACTTCCTTTTTGGCCGGAACCGTAAACGTGGCGAGATTCCATGTGCGCAGGTTGTCTTTGGAAGCCATGAACTGAACAAAGTCGAGCGCTTCCTTCTGCGCTTTGCTCTTTTGTGCCACAATCGTTCCCCAGCCGGATTCCGCTGCGAAGTACGGTTTTTCCGAAGTGAAGGAAGGCATGGGCACGTATTCAAAATCTTTCGCCTTGTAATTGTTCAGGCCGGCGGCGATCGTCCACGGACCGCGGTAAGTCATCGCGGAATTGCCGCGGAAAAAATAATCGGACGTATCCAGCTCGCCGCCAAACGTTGTCAGGTCTGCGACCTTGTCGTCGGCGACCAGCGTTTTAAGCGCCGTCATCGCTTTAACCGCTTCCGGGGTCTGGAAGTTTACGTGGCCGTTGTCGCCCCAAATTTTGCCCTTTTGCTGCAAAATGAATGAAAGGAACGTGAACGTAATATTGTCGCCGGAAACGAAATCGAAGCCTTTCACCTTAATTCCGCCGCCATCCCGGACCGTTAGTTTTTTCGCCGCATCGACAAGCTCCGGCCATGTCGCCGGCGGGCCGGCAATGCCTTTGTCCTTCAGCATTTGCGGATGAATCAGCATGCCCCCGTTCTCGATGTTGTACTCCATCGGCAAGCCATACAATTTATTGTCCCATGTGTATCCGCCGAGTGGAGCTTCATAGTACTCCTTGCGCAGTGCGTCGCCGTTCGGCAGCTCGGCAAGCAGGCCGTTTTTGGAATACTCCGGCACCCACGTACCGAAAACTTCGGCAATATCCGGCGGATTTTTGGCTGAGAAGGAAGCTTTCAATTTCTGGTTATAAACGTCGTAGGGGAAAGTTTGATAATCGATCTCTACGCCCGGATGCGCGGTTTGGTAGGCTTCGATCATCTTTTTGTAGGCGTTTATAAAAGCGTCTTCCTGGTGGCTCCAAAAAACGAGCTTCACTTTCCCTTGCGCTGCGGACGATTCGGCCGCCGTCGGTTGAGAATTTGCATCACTGGAACAGCCAACTATTGCAAAAATTACGCAAACAGATGCAAAAACAGCAAAAAACTTCGAGAATCGCATAAAAATAACCCCTTCCGAACGTATGTATAAGTTCATTTTTATTGCCGATATGAAAAATATACCGCAAAAAATAGGTGCAGTCAATGCATTTTTCTCGTTATTTTGCCGCAAATTTTACAATCATTTTGCAATATTTTCACCCAAATTCAAGTTGACCTTGCGCTGCTTTTTACTTAACATAAAGAGTGAGATTTTGCGGCAAAAAAATAAGAATGTTGAAAAAGGCAGGTTATCGTCATGACCACTTTAAGAGATATCGCTGTTCGCGTCGGCGTCTCCATCTCCACCGTATCCCGCGTGCTGGCTAATGAAGCCAACCGCACCGTGAACAGCGAGACGAAGCAAAAAATTTGGGATACCGCGCGCGATCTCGGTTATCATATCAAGACCCCTGGCCTGGTAACGGCAGCGGCGGCCAAAAGCATCGGATGCATTGTGTCGACGATGCAAAACCGTCATTACCATCCTTATTTCTCCGTCATTTTCGACGGAATTGAGAAGGAATTGTCCAGAAACGGCTATAAAATCGCTTTCACGTATACGCAGGAAGATTTGAAAAAAGCGGAAATTTTGCGCCAAGTTACGCTTGAGGATCAGATCGAAGGGATAATCGTAGTCGAAGGCATCGATCCCAAAATATACAACTCCTTGAAAAAGCACACCAAACATATCGTCGGCATCGACGTGTCCGACCCGGACATTCCGACCATTTCCTACGACCGTGTAGAAGCGGCGCGCATTGCCGTCAAACACCTGGTCGACCAGGGCCACCGCGACATTTTGTTCATCGGCGGCACCGGCTTGTCCGGCGAATTCGACCGGGAAAAAAGGTACCGCGGCTACAAGCAGGCGCTGGAGCAAGCCGGTCTGCCCGTATCGCCGCACCATGTGATCAACGCCGAATGGGAGCCGGATCATGCCTACAGGCTGATGCTGAAATACTTGGACGAGCACCGCGGGCAGCTGCCGACAGCCGTGTTCGCCGCCAGTGACATCATGGCGATGGCCGCCATGCGTGCCATTGCGGAGAAAGGCTTCCGCATGCCGCAAGACTTCGCGATCGTCGGCTTCGACGACAACGAGCCTTCGCGCTACACGGTGCCGCCGCTGTCGACGATCCACATCCCGACATTCGAAATCGGCATCGTCGCCGCGAAAACGATTTTGCAATGCATCCACTCGCCCTACCCGCTGCCGATCAAAATCGTGCTGCCGTTCGAGCCGATCTTCCGGCAATCGAGCGATTGGCCGGTCACACGGCCGCAATGAACGCCCACGGCAGCGGGGCGCAGCGCGACGGCGCGGGCGGGTGCCGCACGATAGAGCCGGCGCGGCGCTGTGACGCCTGGGGCGAGACGCGGCGCGATGGCGCGGGCGGGTGCTGCGCGCTCCCGCCTCTGCTGCGATGCGGCGTGTACGCACGCTGGAGCCGGCCCAGCGCTGTGACGCCTGGGGCGAGACGCGGCGCGATGGCGCGGGCGGGTGCTGCGCGCTCCCGCCTCTGCTGCGATGCAGTGAGTCCGCTGGCTGGAGGCGGCGCATTGCCAGTAAACCCGCACGCCAAATGACAGCACATCCCCGTGCAGCGCGTAAAAAGCCTGCAAAAGTGCAGCTTTTTGCGCTTTAATGCGCTGCCTTTGGGAAAAGCCTGCAAATGTGCAGGTTTTTCATCGAACACATCGGCTCTTGCTCATTTTCCTCGAAAATTCCTGCACAATCGCAGGCTTTTCCCAAAAATGAGCCACTTTCACGGAAAAAGCCTGCACTTTCGCAGGTTTTTGCCGACTGCTGATGCCAAGTCGCTTAAAGAACCGTGCACCGGCTTTAGGCGGAATTAGCACGAAATTGCGATCAACCGCTCAAATCGGCGTAGCATCTGTTGGCTTGGCATCCAGTTGCTTGTCCGAGACTATTGAATCAATTTGCGGCGGACGTAAGAGCTGCAAGGTTTTCGCCACGCAGCTCCCACCTCCGCTTCGATGCGGCGAGCCCGCATGCTGGAACCGGTGCGGCGCGGTGAACGCCCGGGCGAGACGCGGCGCGATGGCGCGGGCGGATGCCGCACGCTCCCGCCTCTGCGGCGATGCGGTTAGCCTGCACGCTGGAGCGGTGCATTACAGTGACGCCCGGGCACGCCACGGCGCGCTGGTGGATTCCGCACGCAGCGCGTAAAAAGCCTGCAAAAGTGCAGCTTTTTGCGCTTTAAAGCGCCGGCTTCAAGAACTTCCTGCAAATGTGCAGGTTTTTCATCGAACACGTCGGCGCAGACTCATTTTCCTCGAAAATTCCTGTACAATCGCAGGCTTTTCCCAAAAATGAGCTACTTTCGCGGAAAAAGCCTGCACTTTCGCAGGTTTTTGCCGACTGCTGATGCCAAGTCGCTTAAAGAACCGTGCACCAACTATAATAGGCGGCAGGAGCACGAAACCAGCCGTTCAAATCGGCGCAGCATCTGTTGGCTTGGCATCCGATTACTTGTCCGAGCCGCTTACGATTTGCGGCGGCATAAGCGCCGCAGAGTTTTCGCCGCGCCGCGCTAGCGCTGGCGCTGGCGGATGCCGCACGCTCCCGGCTCCGCAGCTCTGGCGGCGAGGCCGCCCACTGGAGCCGGAGCGCCGCGTGCCCCGCCCGCAAAAAAAACGCCTCCGGAACCGCGGAGGCGCTTTTCGCATGTCCGCAAGCGCTGCGGCCAGGCCAGAGCCCTACAAAAGCAGCGCGGCATCGTCCGCTGCGAGATGCACGGCGACTTGCCGCTCCCGGCAAGCCTGCTCGAACCAGCTCTCCGGCTGCTTGTTCGTAATCACTCCCGTTGCCCGGCTCAGCGGGATAATCGTGAACAGCGCCGCTTTTTGCAGCTTGCTGTGGTCAAAAACTGCATACACTTGCCCGGAACGCTCGATCAGCAGCTGCGCGATGCGCGCTTCCAGCTCCGAATGCATCGTAAACCCGTGCTCCAGCGAAACGCCGTCGACGCCGAGAAACATTTTGGTGACGTTGATTTTGTCGATCACACTTTCGGCCAGAGGACCGATCAGCTCGTAGCTTTTGGCGCGCATGACGCCGCCGATGACGACGACCTGCACGCCTTCGGCATCCGCCAGCTCCGCCGCGATATTGACCGCATTGGTCACAATCGTAATGTTGCGATGCTGTTTCAGCGCTCTGGCGATAAAAAACGTCGTCGTCCCCCCCGTCAGGCAGACGACATCGCCCTCTTCGACAAGCTCGGCCGCCACTTTGGCGATGCGCTCCTTGCTTTGGCGCTGAAAAAAACGCTTGTCGGCAAAAGGAAGCTCCGACGAGGTCTGCATCAGCGCTCCCTCATAAATTGCGCCGCCGATGGTGCGAATGATTTGGCCCGATTTTTCCAGCATATCGAGATCGCGTCTGGCCGTAGCTTCCGAGCAGCCGATGGCCTCGACGATTTCCTGTACCGTGATTTTGCCGTGCAGCTTGATCAGCTCCAGCGCCCTCATTCTCCGCAGCTCGCTTTTTGAATGTTCCATAATTCTCTCCTTTTGAGGAATCCGCATCCGTCTTCCGTGGTATTCCTAATTTTGGAGGATAAAAGACTAGATTGCAAGCGGGCGCGGAGGAATGGTTATCTTCTGAAAAGAGGACGTCGCCGCCGACTCGCGCGCCCTGAGGCACATCGCTGCGCTGACGATGCCCGCTTCGAGCGGCGCCTCGGATTTCGCCCGCCCGGCGATCACATCGACGAAATTCGCGGCCAGCGCGGTATCTCCGCCGCTATGATTCAAATTCCCCGTGCTCAGATCGTACGTCTCCACCCGCGCCGTGTGATGCATGAAAACTTTGACCGCGTTCGTATAAAAGTCGAACTCCAGCGTACCCTTGTAGCCGAGCAGCCTGGCACCTCGGGCAGCGGCTGCGCCGCGGGCGAAAAAATTTTGCGAATACGCGGCATGCATGCCCGTTTCATAGCGGATCAGTGCGGAGCCGGAGTCTTCATTGCCGGTATCGACTGCGAAACAGCACTGCTCGCCCTCGGGCTCCTGCCCTTCCCTGCGCTTCCGCACAGCGCTCTCCGGGCATGTCGCATGATCCGCGCAGTCGGGGCAAATCAGTCCGGCCGGCTTGTCGCCTTTAAAAATTTGCTTCGAGGTCATCGCGCAAATTTCCGTCGGAGCAATGTCCAGAATCGCATTCAAATAATCGAAATCATGCGTCGCTTTTTGGAGAAACAATCCGCCCGTTTCTTCTTCGTCCCGGTACCAATTTTGGTAATAAACGCTGCCGTAGGGCACATTGTTGACCAGCTGCGCGTGTTCGACGCGCCCGATTTTGCCGGACTGGACGATCTCCTTCGCAAGCTTGACGAGCGGCGAGAGCCGCAGCGGAAAGCTGACGACGACCGTACTGCCGCGCTTGCCGCCGGCCGCTTGCAGCAGAGCCAGATCATGATCGCTGGTAGCGACCGGCTTTTCCAGAAATATAGGGAGATTCGTCGGCAGCACCTGCAATGCCATGGGCGTATGCAGCGAGCAGCGCGTCCCGATCATAACGCCGTCCAGCGAATCCGACTCAGCAAGCATTTGTTCCACGGCGTCGAACAAAGCAGGAACAGGCCGCCCCGTCCCTTCAAACTGCCCACGAACCCGCTCCGACTGCGGGTCGCAAACGCTCGCAATTTGCGTATCGGGAGCAATTTGCATAATCTCGTCGATCATAGAGCGTATTCTTGTCCCATATCCGACAACACCAAGTTTCATAACCATTCCCCCTCTCCCGGCAAAAAGGAGCATCCTAGCCGCGCGGTGTGGCGGTGCATGACGGCGATCCTTTACAGGGCCGTGACCCGTACCTGCTCCATATACGATTGAAATAGCGCGTAGTCGATGTGACCCGCTTTTTCCGACATCGCATTGGCTGCAGCGGCCGCTGCGGCAATGCGCAGCTTTTCCTCGGCGGACGCGCCGCGCTCCTCGGCAAAAGCCATCCCGGCCACGAACGAATCGCCGCTGCCGACCGTATTGACCGCCGCCGGGATGACCGGCGGGATAACCCGATAGCCGCGGCCGTCGATGACAGCTATCGCACCGCGGCCGCCCATCGTCACGCACACTTGGGCGATGCCTTCGTCCGCAAGCTTGGCGGCGGCCTCCGCCCCGTCGGTCTCGCCGATGGCGCTGGCGTCAACCCCGAGCCATTGCGCCAGCTCCTGCTCGTTGGGCTTTACAAAATGCGGCCGCGCTCGCAGGCCGCTGCCGAGCGCCGCGCCGCTGGTGTCCAGGAAAGCGCGTGCGCCCGCAGCCCGAATGATGCCGATGAGGTCGGCATACAGATCGGCCGGTGCGCCCGGCGGCAGGCTGCCGGACAGCACGACGACGCCCGATTGCAGGGCGAGCCTGCGAATCGTTTGCTTCATCTCCCCGATGTGCGCTTCGCTTACGGCGGGGCCTTGCTCCAGCAGTTCCGTCGATGTGCCGCTGGACTCGTCGATGATGTTCAGGCATACGCGCGATTCGCCCGGCACGCGGACGAACGCTGTCGCGATGCCGCGCTCCTCAAGCCGCTCCGCGATGAAAGAGCCGCTGCTTCCCGCGATGAAGCCGGATGCCGTTACGTCGCCGCCAAGGAGCCGGGCTACTTTGGCGACGTTGTTGCCCTTGCCGCCGGGCTCGGCGATTTGCCGGGCGACGCGCTGCACGACCCCCAAGCCGAATTGCGTGACATAATATGTCTTGTCAATGGCCGCGTTCAGCGTGACCGTCGTAATCATCGCAGATCGCCGGCTTTGCCGATGCAGCCGCACAGATACATTTTTTCAATCGCCAGACGTTTGACCGCTTCTTTGGCCGGAACCATATATTTGCGCGGGTCGTTCTCGTCCGGATGCGCGGCAAATACGTCTTTGATCGCATTCGAAAAAGCGATGCGCAGTTCGGTCGCCACGTTCATTTTCGCCATGCCGAGCGACACCGCCCGCTTCACCTGCTCGGCCGGAATGCCCGAACCGCCGTGCAGCACGAGCGGAGCTGCGACGCGCGACGCGATTTGCTCGATCCGTGCAAAATCGATGTTCGGCTCGCCCTTGTAAATGCCGTGCGCGGTTCCGATAGCCGGAGCCAGCGTGTCGACGCCGGTCCGCTCGATAAACAGGCTGCACTCCTCCGGATCGGCCAGCAGCGCGTCGCGCTCGTCGACGACGATATCGTCCTCGACGCCGCCGACTTTGCCCAGCTCGGCCTCGACGTTCACGCCCGCTGCCGACGCCACTTCCATCACGCTGCGCGTGCGGCTCACGTTTTCTTCGAACGGGTGCATCGAAGCATCGATCATGACCGATGTATAGCCCGCGCGGATGCACTGAACGATGAGTGCAAAATCGGTGCAATGATCGAGGTGCAGCGCAATCGGCACTCCCGTGCGGTTCGCGGCGACCGTCGCGGCCGCAGCAATGTAGTCCGGGCCCAGATGTTTAACCGTGCCGACCGTAGACTGAATAATTAGCGGGGAATGCGTCTCCGCCGCCGCCTCAACGACGGCTTGCAGCATTTCCAGCGTGTGGACGTTGAAAGCACCGACGGCGTATTTGTTCTTTCTGGCGGTTTGCAGCATTTCTGTGGATGAAATAAGCGGCATATAAGTTCCTCCCTAATGGTTTGTAATCATCGTTGACTTCGGCCAACCGCCGCGGTGCAGCGCCCGGAGCGCGCTGCCGACAAGGCCCGCATCGTCGTTCAATTCGGCGGTTTTGACGGCATACTGGCCGCGGTAGTCATGAAGCAATGCGCCGTCCAGTTCGCGCTTCATCGGCTCTATGAGCAGGCCGGCCGCCAAAGCACCCCCGCCGCCGATCACGATCGCATCCGGTGACAAAAGCGGCACGACCGACGAAAGGGCGCGGCCGAGCGTTTTTCCGGTATGCGCGAGAACGTCCAGCGAAAGGGCGTCTCCTTCGGCGCCGGCGCGCGAAACGTCGACAGCCCGAATCGCGGCAAGGTCCGGGAACCGGGCCAACAGGATGCTCTGCTCCCCTTTGGCCAGCCGTTCTCTGGCTTGACGGGCGATGCCCGTTGCCGATACGATCGTCTCCAGACAGCCGATCCTGCCGCAATTGCACATCGCATGTCCGCCCTCCGCTTTGACATGCCCGATCTCTCCGGCCATAAAGCGGTAGCCGCTATACGGCTCGCCGCACTGCACGAGCGCGGCGGCCAACCCCGTGCCGATCGTAATGCCGTACACGTAACGATAGCCGCGCCCTGCGCCGGCAACCGCTTCGCCATAAGCGTACATGCGCACGTCATTGTCGATAAAAACAGGCCTTCTTAACAAGCGCTGCATCTCCGCGGCAACGGAAACCTGCTCCCAGCGCAAATTGACCGCTCTGCGGCTCACTCCCGCTTCCGGGTCGACCAAGCCAGGGATGCCCAGCCCGGCGGCAACCAACTCGTCTGCGGCAATTTCGGCTTCCTCTCGCATGTCTTCAATTTGTCCGGCAATTGTTTCCAGAATGGAAGCCGGGCCTTTCTCGGGAGCTGTCGCAAATTTGCGTTTGATCAGTATCCGGCCCCTCTCGTCCAGCAAGCCGCAGACGATATTCGTACCGCCAACGTCAACCCCTGCCGCATACTTCACAAGCATCTTCCTCCTAAAAAGCTTCGTTTGGAGCAAATCCGCATCAGGCGGCTCCCGCCGAACAGTACGGAGTCCCGTCTTCGTAAGCTGCGGTCTCCGGCAAAAGTCAGGCAATCTTGTATCGCTTTGTTCACTACTAATGAAACCGGCAGCCAGCGGCGCACGGTGTTCCGATGCATGGCGGCGGTCGGTCGACCACATGGCCGAGCACGCACCCGCCATCCGGACATCCGGCCGCGCATATGCTGTTTCATTTGATTTTTTATTTCATCTTTGTGATTATGATAATCCCATTAAATGATTTTTTCAATCTTTTTTTGATCAAAATTAATCGATATTCGACAATAATCACTAATTATAGATTTTCAAATTCCATATATTGATCATAAAAATCATTTTTTGATTGAAAAAATCATATCTATGCTTTAAACTATGTTTACGATACATCTTCATATTCGGGAGGTCATCATTTATGAGCTTGACTTATAACGAAATTGTTGCGCAGTACTCCGCCTTGCGGCAAACCTACGACTACTTGCTGTCCAAAAGAGAACAAATCACAGCGTTCGCCCGCGCCGGGTCCGCCGCATCGGTCACCTTCGTCGGCTGCGGCTCCAGCTACTGCCTGAGCGAGTCCGCCGCTTTCTCCGTGCGGCTGCGCGCAGGCTTGCCGGCCAGCGCACTTGCCGGAGGCGACCTGCTGCTGAACCTGGATCGCTACCGCCCGCTTATCGCGAGCACGCTGCTGGTCGCGCCATCACGCTCCGGCTCCACCACAGAGGTGGTGGAAGCCGTCCGCTTGATTCAAACCGGCCAACGCATTCCCGTTATCGCGCTGTCCTGCGTAACGGATTCTCCGTTGTCGAAAATAGCCGACCTGTCGCTTGAGCTGCCTTGGGCGTTCGATAACAGCGTCTGCCAGACGAGAACCGTGACGAACCTGTACGCTGCGAACCTGCTGCTGGCGGCCTTCATAGGCGGCGACGAGAAGCTGATCGCCGACATCGGGAAGGCGATCGAGCAGGGCGAAGCTTATATGGCCCGCGTAGAAAGCGGAATACGCCAAGCGGCCGGCTTCGCCTGGACGAATGCCGTCGTGCTCGCCGACGGCGAACTGCAAGGGCTTGCTTCCGAAGGCGCAATCGCCCTGACGGAAATCGCCAACGTGCAGGCTCGCTCCTTCCATCTGCTGGACGTGCGCCACGGCCCGATGGTGACGATCGGCGCAGATACGCTCGTCATCGCGGCGCTGTCCGGCGAAGGCACGGAGCATCAGCGCAACCTGATGCGCGATATTAAAGCCAGAGGCGCGCGGATCATCGCCTTCGCCGACCGCGCCGAAGCGATCCCGGCCGAGCACGTCGATCTGGCCGTCGTTTCCGAGAGCGAGCTCGACATTGCGGCGCAGGGCATTCCTTTCATTTTCATCCCGCAAATCGTTGCCTTGAGCAGCGCCGAGCGGCAAGGCATCAACCCCGACCAGCCGGATGGCCTGGTTGCTTGGGTCAAACTGTAGCGGCATGCCAACCACTCTGTTCATAGGCTCCCGCTGGGGGGGGGGGCGATGACAGAGTGGTTTCTTTCGTGCATTTTTCCGCTAATTTACGAACATTCTTTTATTGACACATTTCAATCATACGTATTATGATATTTATGAAACGAAATAACAGTCATCACTTCAAATAACGTTCGTATATCCTTAAGAATCGGCTTGAGGGTCTCTAGAGGGAGCCATAACTTCCTAGCTACGATCGGGTACTGCTTTCGCATACCCGGGTGGCTGGGATTTTTTGTGTTCAATTAGCCCAGCGGGGCATAACGCACAAAGGAGACTGAACATGAGCGAATATGATTTCATTGCGGTCGGCGCAGGCCCGGCCGGAATTTTTGCCTGCTACGAGATGACCCTTCGCAAGCCCGGGGCAAGAGTGCTGCTCGTGGACAAAGGCCACGATATTTACCGCCGCAGCTGCCCGATTTTGGAAAATAAAATCAAGCTGTGCCCGCCCCCGGCGGGGAAAAAAGATTTCTCCGGCTGCCTGCCGGCCTGCTCCATTACAGCGGGATTCGGCGGCGCCGGCGCTTACAGCGACGGCAAATTCAACATCACCACCGAATTCGGCGGGTGGATGACCGATTATTTGGCTCCGTCCCAGGTGCTGGAGCTCATCCATTACGTCGACGGGATCAATTTGCAGCACGGTGCGGCGCCGGGCATTACGGATCCGACGACTGAGGCCGTCAGGAACATCGAGCAGCGCTCCTATGCCGCAGGGCTCAAACTGCTGCGCGCACAGGTCCGGCATCTCGGCACCGAGCAAAATTTGCTCATCCTGCAGTCCATTTATGAATATTTGAAACCGCGCATCGACATGCAGTTCAAAACCGAAGTGGAAGACATCATTACGGTCAAAAGCGGCAGCAAGCACGAAGTCCGGGGCATTCGCCTGAAAGACGGTACGGAAATACACGGCAGCCACGTCATGCTCGCCCCGGGCAGAGACGGTTCCGCCTGGCTGACGCAGGTGTTCAAGCAGCGCCGCCTGAGCATGCACAACAATCAGGTCGACGTCGGCGTGCGCGTCGAAACTTCCGATGTCGTCATGCGCGAAATCAACGAGCATTTGTACGAGGGCAAATTTATTTTCAACACGTCCGTCGGTACGCGCGTCCGCACGTTTTGCAGCAACCCGTCCGGTCACGTCGTCGTCGAAAATCACAGCGGCGTCATGGCCGCCAACGGTCACTCGTTCAAAGATCCTGCGCTCGGGTCGGGCAATACGAACTTCGCGCTGCTCGTCTCGCACAAATTTACCGAGCCGTTCGATAAGCCGAACGAGTACGCCCGGGAAATTTGCAAGCGCGCCAACGATTTGTCCGGCGGCGGCGTCATCGTGCAAAAGTTCGGCGACATCCTGCGCGGCCGCAGATCGACCGTCGAGCGCATCCGCGAAGGCTTCCTCGAGCCGACTCTCAAGGAGGCCGTCCCCGGCGACCTGGGGCTGGTGCTGCCCTACAACACCATGAAAAGCCTGATCGAAATGATTCATGCGCTGGAAAAGGTCACGCCCGGCATCGCCGCGGAGCATACGCTGTTCTATGGCGTCGAGGCGAAATTTTACTCGGCGCGTCCGCGATTAAGCGAGGAATTCGAGACCGAGATTCAAGGTTTATTTTGCGGAGGGGACGGCGCAGGAATTACGCGGGGATTGGCCCAAGCAGGCGCAGCAGGCGTCTGGATCGCACGGAATGTGCTGAAGCGATTTTCGGCATAAGCAGTTTCGTAAAACGACAAAGCCTTCCTCCCGGAGGGCTTTTATATTAGGTGAAAAGCCCTTTTACATTACTGAAAAATGTGCTAAAATGAAAGCGTTAACATTTGAGTCGTTCACATTAAAATGAGGGGGAATACACATGAATGTAGCGCTCAGTTCAAGAAACAGTTATGAAGATTTTGTTCTGGAAAAAGATATTATGTTTTTCCGCGTCGGAGAACACGGTCTCGTCAGCTTTCACGGCAAAAACTATAACATAAAAAAACGCATGTCCACCGAGCAGCTCAGCGCGCTGATCGGGAACACCGCATTTTTCAAAGCGAACACGGACTGTTACGTGAATATTAAAAAAATCGCCGTCGTTCAGGAAGGCAAAGTATTTTTCGAAATGAAAGGCGCGGATTCCAAGTACGCTCCCATTACGAAGCTGCGGCAGCACCGTTTAAAAGAAATATTGCAAAGAAATGCGGAGCCCCTCAATTTGTAAAAAAGCGAAGGAGCCGGCGAACTAGCGCCGACTCCTTTTTGCTATCTATTTTATGAGATTTTCGCCATTGTTTCGTGCTTGTGCTCGCGCAAAAGGAACCTGACGTATTCCACGGTCGTATCCTTGACTTTCCTCGCTTCTTCGATCGTCGCAAAGCCGTACTCCGCATGGTCGGTCGCCCCGTATTTGCGCAGTTCCTCGGGATTCATGCCAAGTGTGGAAAAATTGTTCACCAGCTCAAATTGCGTGTTCGCATCCGCATGTTTCACGAAGATGTCCTTCGTAAAAAACGAGCCCTGCTTTTCCACCTTAAAGATGACGCGAAAAGGCTTCTCCTTGTCCGAAACGAAACATTTAATGACAACGTCGATTTCCATCGTTCTGTAATCATCCGCCGCCGCAGGTTCCTGCTTCGATGGTTGAAACATTTTCTTCAAAAAATCAAACATGGTCTTTCCTCCGTTTCCGACATGAATCTACAGCCTATTGTAGAGGATTCGGACAAATTTGACAACCCAAAAAATGGATCGGTCGCAAAAAACTTATTGACCGCTTCTCTTGCCCGTTCAGTCTGAAAACGCCAGCAGGCTTGCTTGCAGCTTCTTCTAGGCGTGCTTCGCTTCCTCAATCAGCGGCTGGACGCCGCTTTTTCCGCGGTATTTCAAAATAATTACCAAGCTCAGCACCGCGCTCAAAATGCCGCAGCAAAGAAACGCGCCGCCCGCGCCGAATCGGTCCGCCACATACCCTGCGATCAAATTGCCGATAGGCGTCGATCCGGCGAATACGAGGGCATAGACGCTCATCACCCGCGCCCTGAACTCATCTTTGGCATGCATTTGCAGCGCGGAATTGCTGTTGGTCGAAAACAAAATATTGAAAAATCCCGTCATCGCCAGCGCGATCCCGCACAACACGACGGATTTGCTGAGCCCGTTCAGCACGAGACAGCCCGCTACAACCATGCTGCAAATAATGCTGAGCGTAAGACGCGGCCCTTTTTTGCTGCGCAGCGACATCGTAAGCGCCCCGATGAAAGAGCCTGCTCCGAGACAGGACATCAAAGTTCCGTACGTCGTCTCCCCGAGGTGCAGCACATCTTTCGTAAATACGGGAATGAGCACATTGAAGTTAAAAGCAAGCGTTCCGATTACGGTAACGAGCAGAAGCGTCTGCGACAGCAGCGGGTCCTTCGCGATGTAGCGGAGACCGTCTTTAATTTCTTTAAGCACGTTTTCGCTTGATTTCTTTTCGCGCACATAAGGGGTCGCCTTAATTTGCAGCAAACCGTACAAAACGGCAAGAAAGCTGAGCCCGTTGAGCAAAAAACACCAGCCCGCCCCGAAGAAAGCCATCATGACCGCGCCGATCGAAGGGCCGACGATTCTGGCCATATTAAACGTAGTGGAATTCAGGGCGATTGCGTTCATCAAATCTTCCTTACCGACAATTTCGATGTTGAACGCCTGCCGCGTCGGCATATCGAACGTGTTGTTCAGACCCAGCAGCAGCGCAAGCACCAGGATGTAGCTGTACCGCACGGTATCGGTAAATACGAGGATCGCCAGCGTAAAAGCAAGCAGCATCGAGATCGTCTGCGTCACGATCAAAATGTTTTTCTTCGGGAACTTGTCGATGACAACGCCCGCGAACAAGGAAAACAAAAGAATCGGAGTGAATTGAAAAGCGCCCACAAACCCGAGCAGCAGAGGGGAGCCGGTCAAGGTCAGCACGAGCCACGACTGTCCGATATTTTGCATCCAGGTGCCGATCAGCGAAACGCATTGTCCGAGCCACAAGTAACGGTAATTCCGGTGAGTCAAAGCATGAAAATGCCGGTCAATAATCGAAGCCCCGGTAAGCCGAATATTCATTGCGAACACCTGCCCTGCTAGCTTGATGTTGATTTTTCGGGGGAATCCGAACATTCCGCGGCAAACCGCGCCGCATTGTTCCCCATTTTTTCCAAAATCGTAAGAGCGAGCTGCTTCTCTTCTTCCGTCAGGCCGAAAGTCAACCTCTCCCTCCAATCCGTCAAGACGTTTCGCACGTCTTCCTTAATGCCGAGCGCCTTCTCGGTCAGGTGGACATGATTGCACCTTTTATCCTTTTCGCTGACGCTCCGGGTGATGTATCCCTGCTCTTCCAGCTTTTTGAGCGCTTTCGCCGTCGTACCTTTGTCGATCTTCAAGTAATCGGAAATCTCTTCCTGCGTCAGGCCGTCTTCCTTGTAGAGCGCGTTGAGAAAAATATGCTGCCCTCTGCCGATGTCGTAATCTTTCAGGCGATCGCCTATATACATTTGGCCGTAGCGGTACAACAGCGATACCCATCGCGGTATCGAATTTTTGGCGTCAATCATACGTTCCCTCCTTTCACCGATTAGTTGCACTTGCCACTAATTCAGCATACGCCTGATTAGTTGTAAATGCAACAGATATTTTTACAAAAAAATAACATTTGGGCGTTTTAAATGACGGTTATGCTAGTCTGAGCCTATGTATACGATGAAAAACCTGCATTTTTGTAGGAATGTCTCGCTGCCAGTGTATCGACGAGCAAAAAACTGCACTTTCCAGGCTGTCCAAAAACCCCCGCGTCATAGGCGATAACCACAATCTGCCTGGCTGCGCGAAGAAAACCTGCAAACATACATGAATTTGCGTCCTTGATCGCTGGCCACGAACAATTCCTGCAATTGTGCAGGTTTTTCAGCGGGGATAGGGGTTCAGGCTCAACTTTCAGCGAAAATCCCTGTACTTTTGCAGGCTTTTCGCCCAAATAAGCCACTTTCAGAGGAAAAACCTGCGCTTTCGCAGGTTTTTCCCTACCACGGGTTACCACGGGTTACCACGGATTACCACGGTTTCAGTCGGTTTACCACAATATAGGGGCGTCTCGGTTCGTTACATGCAGAAAAGCCTCTGAGGAGCACGTTTAAGACTTGAACGGTTCTTTACAGTTTGAGTCGCATCCGCTCGCTACAAAAACTTGATGCATACCGGGCGCGAAATGCCGAGCGACTGACCGGTATCGGTCAGCCGGCCTGTTGCCGCATCGACGCGGAACACCGTGATGCGGTCCGAGTCCTGGTTCGCCGCGAGCAGGTAATCCCCCTGCGGCGTCAAAGCAAAATTGCGCGGCGTCCGCCCCAGCGTCGCCTGCACCTGGACGAGCGACAGCGCGCCCTGCCGCTCGTCCACCGCGAACACCGCGATGCTGTCATGCCCGCGGTTGGACGCATAAAGAAAGCGGCCATCCGGTGACAGATGGATGTCCGCGCATATGTTCTTGCCGGAGAAACCGGCCGGCAATGTCGAAACGCTCTGCAGCGGGGTCAGCGTGCCCGCTGCCGCATCGTATTGCAGCGTCGTCACGGTGCAATCCAGCTCATTTACCGCATACGCGAAACGGCTGTCTGCGCTGAAAACGAGGTGCCGCGGCCCGGCGCCGGGCGTCAATGCCGCTTCGCCGTGCGGCTCCAGCTTGTGCCCTGCCGCGTCGACGGCCGAGATCACGAGCCTGTCGAGGCCCAGGTCGGCCGAGATCGCGTAGCGGTTATCCGAGTCCACTACGATCGAGTGGGCGTGCGGCGCTTCCTGACGCTCGGCGTTCGGCCCGAGCTCGCCCGCGTGCTTGTGCAGCTGGCTGTGGGCCATCAGGCTGCCGTCTTCCGCAACCGGGAACACGGTAACGCTGCCTCCCAAATAGTTGGCGACGTACACGTTCCGGCTCGTCCGGTCCACGCTGACGTAGCACGGCGCCGCGCCATGCGTCGGCTGCTCGTTCAGCTTCGTCAGCCTGCCGGTCCCGACGTCGATCTTGTAAGCGGCGGCAGCTCCTCCGTACATGCCGTTGTACGTTTCCGTTTCGCTGACCGCATACAGCCTCGACCGGCGATAATCGACCGCCAAAAAAGAAGCGTTCGGCAAATCGTCATAAGTCTCCAAAATGCCAAGCTCGCCGGTACCGGCATCAAACGAACACAACGTAATTCCGACCCTGCTGCCGGCATCCGTATAGGAGCCCGCGTACCATTTATACACGTTTTCATTCGATTCTGCCATAAAGCAGCCTCCCAGCCTTTGTTCCATTTTGTCCCAATCATACAAACCTGTCACTCATTATAACCGATATTGCGCACAAAATGCTTCTTTACGGCCTGAGCCGTTTCTTAACGTATCCGCCCTGCATTTTCCGCCCGATTCGTCCGCACATTGCCGTAATGAGCATCGCTGCGATCGAGCCGTACAAGGCCAGTTCCATATCGTGCTGAGCGTCCCACGGGTCGCCTTGGGTTCCCAGGAACAAGGTCCCGATTTCCGGCGCGACGATGTTCGCCACCCACATCTCGATCAACTCATAAAATGCCCCGCTGGCCAGCACGATCGTACAAGTCAGCGTATACAGCCATTCTTTGCCGAGTCCTGTCCGCGCTTTCAACGCTTCCCGAATCGGATAAGCCAGCAGCAGCCCATAGCTAAAATGAACCAACCGGTCGTAGTGGTTGCGTTCCGTATGAAACCACTCTTTCATCCATGCGCCGGCCAGCGTTTCATTATAAGCATAATGGGCGCCCCACACATGAAGAAACAAAAACAAGGCGATCAACACATAGGACAAATTGGAAAAAACGAACCGACGGTAAGTACCTGCGAGCAGCAGCAGTGCAGCCCAGACCAACAAATTTTCCAAAAACCAGTCAAACCTGCTGGAAGGCTCCGTGGCCAGCCATGTCCATACTGAGACAAATACAACGATGACAGCATGCAGCATCCAGTTCACTCTAAACGGAATTTCCCGGTTCAGCCATACTCCGCGCTTCGGCGTCTGTTTCACGGTTAGATCCCCCCTGCTCTGAAGTTCTCAAGACAAGGGTACCCTGCCGGTCCGGTTTGCCGGAAGTACTAACTTTTAGTAGTACTAAACAGGAAGCTGCAGCTTATCCATGCCAAACAGCCTGCGGCCGTTTGGGCCAGGCTGCTTGCCGATCCTTATGGAACCTCTGTCTATCCACGGTTTCGCTGGCATATTGCAAAAGCGTTGACTATAATGAAACTGAACCGCTTCACAACCAAAGCCCTAACAGGAGGTGCTCCGCTTTTGCCGTCCGCAGAACCGTTAGTTTCCGTCATAATACCAACTTACAATCGGCCCCTGGAGCTGGCTGAACTGATCGAATCGTTATCTGCGCAAACTTATTCGAACCTGCAAATCATCGTTGTCAACGACTGCGGGGAGCCGGTCGATTTCATTCAAAGCTTGTACCCGGAGCTGCACATTGAAGTTGTCAACATGCCCCGCAATCTCAAGCACGTTCATGCCCGTAACCGCGGGCTGCAGGAAGCGCGCGGCGATTACATCATGCTTTGCGATGACGACGACCTGCTGCTGCCCGTTCACGTAGAGCGAATGCTGCAAGAAATCGCGGATTGCGATCTTGTATACACAGATGTCGAGATTTTCGACTATGTAATCGAAGACGGAATCCGCCGGCCGACCAGCCGGTTCGTATTCGCCTACGAGTTCGATGTGCCGGCGATGCGCAGGTTTTCCACCTTTTTCTCGTCAGGCTGCCTGTTCCGCCCGCAGTTGCTCGACGCCCTGGGCCCTTTTGACACCGAAATGTTTCATTACTGGGACTGGGACTTTTTCCTGCGCGCCGTAGAGCAGTTCCGCGTCAAGCGGGCGCCTGTCGCCAGCGTTCTCTATGCCTTCTCCCAGCAGGGCGGCAACATGTCCGGCCAGCTTGACAATATGCGGCCTTACCTGGACAAGCTGTCCGCCAAGCATGGGCTCGGCGAGCTCCCGACCAAAAACTTTTTCCTGCTGCTCGAAGAGCCGGAAGTCAAGAGCCGCCAAGCGGCGACGGAACTGCTTTGGGACGGCCGGCCGATCCGGTCTCGCCTCCGCTCATAGCCGTTTCGGATACAAACTTCGAAATTCGCTGGGCGTCATCCCCTCATGCTCGTGAAAGCGCTGGTTAAAATAACTGGCGCTGGGATACCCCGCTTCTCTGGCGATATCCTTGACGCTGCAATGCTCCTGCTCGATCAGCCGCTGCTTCGCGTACTGCATGCGGCAGAGCGTAATGAACGAAAGCGGCGTCATCGAAGTCGCCTTGCGGAACAGCTTGCAAAAATAGTGCGGACTGACTCCCGCACGCTCCGACCATTCCTCCAGCACAAACGGCTCGCACGCTTTTTGCTGCATCTCGGACAGCAGCGCCAAAATCCGGTCAATCGACTCCGTTCCTCTATTCGCTCCCGTAAGCGGCGCGGCATAGCTCATAAATTCGGCGAGAATCGTATACGTGAGCGAAGTCAGCTTCGTCGTCCGCAAAATGCTGTTCGCCTCCGCTTCCAGCAGCAGTTCATCCATCGCCTCCTCCAGCTCGCTCCACCGCTTCAACGTCCAAAGATTGCGAAAAAAACCTTTCTCCAGCAAAAACTCCTTCAAATGATCCCCGTAAAAATGCACCCAGCGCACGTCCCACGGGTCTTCCTTGCTGCTGTAATAGTTCTGCTTCTGCAGCGGATAAAACAAAAAGGCGTCGCCCCTTTGCAGCGTATGCGCCGTACCGTCCAGTACTACGTATCCTTTGCCGGCGGTCACGAAGTGCAGGCTGTAGCTGGCCCACGCGCCTTCAGCACGATCCACGATATGATTCGGCACATTTCTGTACCATCCGACGGATTCGGGAAAAATAAAGTATGGCGAGTTTTGCAGCGTTGGCAGCATCACATGTCTGGACATACATCCTCCTGATGACAATATTACGATATCTAATGCAATATATTATTATATTCATTTTAATCAACTGCTTTTATAATGACAATATAACGCTATTAAAAAAGAATGGAGTGTTGTTTTTCATGTCAAAACTACGCTGGGGCATTTTGGGCTGCGCCAACATCGCCATCCGGGCTTGCATTCCGGGCATCCGCCAGTCGGAAACGGGCGAAGTAGCCGCGATCGCAAGCCGCGATTTGGACAAATCGCAAAAAAACGCCGAGTCTTTAAACATCCCGAAAGCTTACGGCAGTTACGAAGAGCTCATCGCCGATCCCGATATCGACGCCGTGTACATACCGCTGCCGAATCATTTGCATAAAGAATGGACCATTCGTGCCGCCGAAGCCGGCAAGCATGTGCTTTGCGAGAAGCCTGCCTCGCTTACGGCCGCTGAAACGGAAGAAATGATCGCCGCCTGCGCCAAAGCCGGCATACATTTCGCCGAAGCGTTCATGTACCGGCACCATCCGCGCTACGAACGGATCCGCGAAATTATCGCATCCGGTGAAATCGGCGAGGTCCGGGGCATTCACGGCACTTTCACGTTCAACAACCCCGGAGCCACAGGGAACGTCCGCTTTGACAAGCAAATGGGCGGCGGCTCGCTGTACGATGTTGGCTGCTATCCGATCAGCGCGGCAAGACTCATTCTCGGACGAGAGCCGGAAGCGGTTACAGCTCACGCCTTTTTCTCGCCGCAGCATGACGACGTCGACATGGTCATGTCCGGGCTCGTCGAGTTCAGCGGCGGCGTCGCGCTGACGTTCGATTGCGGCATGTGGGCGAATTTCCGCAACACCGTGGAAGTGCTGGGAACGACAGGCCGCATCGAGGTTCCGTCCGCCTTTATTACGCCTACGGAGGAGAGCGGGCATTTCATCGTATGGAATGCCGACGGCCGCCGCGAAGAGAAAGCCCCGTTCCTGAACCAATACGCGCTCCAAGCCGACGATATGGCCTATGCGGTATGGGGCAAAAAGCCTCAGCGCTTTGCTCCTTCCGATGCGGTCCTGAATATGAAAGTGATCGATGCTTGTCTGCAATCAGCCAGGGAGCGAAGCCGAATCGTTCTCTCTCACTCATAATCGGAAAGGTTGGGAAACGCAATGAAACATATCCAAATCAACGGGCTGAACAAGCCCGTCTCCCAGCTCATCATGGGCTCGGATTTTTTCAGGCTGGACAATGGCGACGAAGTGAGTCAAATTTTGGAGCATTATTTGGCGATCGGCGGAAATACGATCGATACGGCCTTTATCTACTGCGGAGGGGAAAGCGAGCAAGCCCTCGGCATTTGGCTGGACGCGATGAACAACCGCGAACAGATCAATATTTTTACAAAAGGCGCGCATCATGACCAGAACGGCCCGCGCGTGAACCGCGAGGCGATTCGCAGCGATTTGCTGACGAGCTTGGAGCGGCTGCGCACCCCTTACGTCGATTTGTACGCTCTGCACCGCGACGATCCCGCGACTCCGGTCGGCGCGATTATCGAAGCGCTGAACGAACAGGTGGAAGCCGGAACGATCCGCGCATTCGGCGGTTCCAACTGGACGCACCAGCGCATTCAGGAAGCCAACGAATATGCCGCACAGCACGGTCTGATCGGCTTCAGCTTCAGCAGCCCCAACCTCAGCCTCGCCAAGGCGAACGAGCCGTTCTGGGCAGGCTGCGTGTCGGCCGACGAGCACACCTTGCAGTGGCATGCGGCGAATCAGTTTCCGCTGCTCTCCTGGTCTGCGCAAGCGCGGGGCTTTTTCAGCGGCAGGTTCACGCCCGACATCCGGGACAATGCCGATCTCGTGCGCGTATTTTACAGCGATGCCAACTGGGAACGGCTTCACCGCGCCGAGCAGCTGGCTGCCGAGAAAGGCGTTACCACGATTCAAATCGCGCTCGCTTACGTGCTGAACCAGCCGTTCCCGGCGTGCGCGCTGATCGGTCCCCGCAGCGAAGCCGAAATGCTGTCGTGCAGCGCCGGCGCGCAGCTGGTATTAACTCCGCAGGAGCTCGAATGGCTCGACTTGACGCAGGAAGCGTTAAAAGCGTGAAACAAACCGCCCCGGATTGCATGATTCCGTGCAATCCGGGGCGGTCTCCCGTTACAGCCTGGCGAGAATATCGTTTTTGAACTGCTCGACGGCTTGATCCGTATCGATCGTGTAGCCGCACTCCAGTCCTACAAAACCGTCGAACCCTGTATCTTGAATCGCTTTCAAAATATTCACGTAATTGAGCTCGCCGGTTCCCGGCTGCTTGCGTCCCGGATTGTCCGCGATATGATAATGGCTAATGCGCTCCCGATAGGCTGTCGCATTGCGAATCACGTTGCCCTCCGTTATCTGTTGGTGATACACGTCGAACACCAGCTTGACCCGCTCGCTGCCTACGGCGTCAATCACTGCCGCCGCTTCGTCGGAGCGCTGCAAATAATGGCCCGCGTGATCGACCAGCCCGTTGAGCGGCTCTATTTCCAGCACGATGCCCGCGTCCTCAAGCAGCGGCGCGCACTGCTTCAGCGTCTCGATCATCGCTTCCCGCTGCAGCTCCCTGGGGACGCCGGCTCTTTCGCTGCCGGTCTGGGTAATAATCGCCGGGATGTTCAGCCTGCGGCACGCCTCGATCGTCTCGCGAAGAGCGCTTACATAAGCTTCTCTGTAAGCCGGATCAACCAGATTGAACACCTTAGTGCAGGTGCTGATGATGCCCACGCCGATCCGCTCCTGCTCCGCAGCAAACCGCTGCAAATCGCCAAGCCCCCACCACTGGTACAGCTCCAAACCATCAAACCCGTGCTCCTTAACCTTTTCCAAATGATACACTGCATCTTTACCCGGATACGCTCCGATGCAAAGGGAATACTTCAATGCCCGACACCCCTTTCCCAATCTATCTACAGCTTATCCGATGATGGACGTTTTATCAATCGGCATGATAAGATACAAGTAAGCGTTACCGCTATTAAGGAAAGCTGTTACTCTTTAGGAGGGCCCATGGGAAAGACCGACATTCGCCGGGATGCGATTATGCAGATCATTAAAGATAAAGGCTCCATCGCGCTGACCGACATTGTGCAGCAGTTCGCCGTTTCCGAAGCTACCGCCAGGCGGGACCTCGAAATTCTCGAACAGGAGAAACGGTGCATCCGCACTTTCGGCGGCGCCGTACTGGAAAGCTTGAAGGTAGAAGTGCCGTTTTTTAAAAAAATGGACCTGTATACCGAGGAGAAAAAAGAAATCGCCGAGAAAGCGGTCCGCTTGATCGAGGACGGCGACATTATCGGGCTGACCGGCGGCACGACGACGACGTTTATCGCCAAAAAGCTCAACCAATTCAAAAACTTGACCGTCATCACCAATGCGGTCAATATCGCATACGAGTTGATCGGCACGCCCAGTCTGCAGCTCATCGTTACAGGCGGCGTTATCCGGACGCAGACGTTCGAGCTCTCCGGCCCGCTGGCTAATGCGACGCTGGACAATCTCAGCATCCGCAAAACGTTTCTGGGCGTAGACGGGGTTTCCTTGTCCCGCGGCATGATGATTTACAACGAGCTGGAAGCGGAAACGAACCGCTGCATGATGCGCAGGTCCATGGAAACGTATCTTGTGGCCGATCATTCCAAATTCAGCCGCAGCTCCTTGTTCGTCATCGGCGATGTCCGCGAGACGACCGGCATTTTGAGCGACTCTGCCGTATCCCGCGAGATGATGGACGCTTACCAGGAAGCGGGAGCGCCTTTTCTGTAAAAACAAAAACCTCGATCTTCCACGGCCGATGCCGTCGAGACCGAGGTTTTTTCGATTTTTAAGATGCCGTCTGCGCTTCCGGACTTCCCTCGCTCTGCGATTGAGGCCTGTATTTCAACGAAGGCAGCATCACGATGACACCGATAACAAATAAAGCTGCGGAAGCCAGATAGATCGAATTAAGCGGAAACAGTGCCTTCAAATAACCCGCCAAGCTCATCGTAATGACCATCGCTCCCATAAAGAGCGGGTTCAGGATGCCATTTACCCTGCCAACAAAAGCTTCATCCGTGTAGCCGAGAATCATCGTACTGATGCCGATTTGAATGGCCGGCATGACGAAGCCCGAGCAGAACTGGGCGGCAAGCGCAAGCCATAACAGATGGGTATTGCCCATAACCGAGATCGTAACGACGCTGACGACCATGCCTGCGACAAGCATTGCCTGGGGCGTCATTTTTTTGCTGAACCCCATCGTCAAAGCGCCGCCCATAATCATCGCGACGCCGTTAGTCGCAATAAACCATTGCAGATTCTCTTTGGGCAGGGACAGATTTTCCGTCACGATGTAAAGACCGAGCGGACTGATCAGTCCGAGTCCCAGTCCTGCGACGGCGAAGCATCCGCCAAGCATCAGCAGTATTTTGCGCTTGAACACGTACCTGAAGCCTTGCGCCATCTCATTGAAAATATGCGTAGGCTCCTGCTTTTCGGAAGATTCGGTTTGGCGGTCCGGCGGCAGAAAAGTAAGAACGAGGGCGGAGATCAGAAAGCAGACGCCCATAATGCCGACGCCGACTTCAATGCCGAAATGGAAGTAGACGAAGGTGCCCAGGATCGGACCGAGTATCATAAATATCGCGAACATCGATTGGTACATGGACATGCCCAGTTGGATTTGCGATTCCGGCACATGGAGCTTGAACAACTTCATACCGGACGGCTGGGAAAATTGCGACAAAATCGAAGATACGAGCGTTGCAAAGAAAATCGCTTTCCAGGAACCGTAAGCGAGCGTGAACATAACGACGAACACCGAAACCGCGCTAAGTATATCGCACCATACCATCGTCAGCTTGGGCCGCCAACGGTCGGCAAACGTTCCGCCGATGAATGAGAACAAAAAGATCGGTGCATATTCGGCGACGGAGATTAATGAAACCGCATAAGGATCATTTCCCGTTTGATCCGTAACGTAAAGCAGTACGGCAAAATTGCGGACCCAAATGCCGATCTGGAGAAACAGGCCCGACAGCAAAATCGCCTGGACGAAACGGTTGGCAAAAAAAGTACGCATGCTTGGCGCCTGGGTTGATGCAGACTGTGACATAAATGAAAAAGCACCCCTTTCCATCCCAGTCTATCCAATGAGGGGGGCCAGCGTCTAGTGAATGAAGTCATATGACCGGTCACATGAAATGCAGCTCCGGTTCGACGACGATGTCGACGTTTCCTTTGAGCGCCTTGCTGATCATACAGGTTCGCTCCGCGCGAACGGCCGCTTTGCGGAGCTTATCCGCCTGCTCCGGCATAAAACCTGCAGGGACGGCGATAACCGGTTTGTGGACGATTTTGTCGACCTTCATCGCCGGGTTTGCGGCTACAAACAGCTCCGATACAAGCTCAAGCCGTTCAATTCCTTGCCGCTGCACGAGCGCCGCCAGCGAAATGAGATAGCAGGCCGCGGCCGCTCCGAGCAGCAGCTCCTCCGGATTGCTTCCGACGCCCGGACCGGCAAGCTCCGCCGGTACGGAAATTGCGGTGTCCAGCTTGCCCGAAGCAAGCTCTCCGGCGCCATGCAAACCTCCCGACCAACGGGCCGCCAATTCAAACCGATGAATGCCCATACTTGCCGCTCCCCCCTGTCCCTGTAGACGTTAAACTTTAAAACGATCGATCAGCTGTCTGAGCTCCGCCGACATCGCTTTAAGCGAATCCGCGGATTGGCTTACCTCGTTCATGGATACCAGCTGCGAGCCGGAAGAGTCCGCGATTTCCCGGAAATGCTGTGCCGCGTGCCGCGAAATGCGCTCCAGCTCGTCGACGGACGCGGCCGCTTCTTCGGAGCCGGCCGATACTTCCTCCGACGCGGCGGAGACGTCCTGGAGCTGCGCGGTCATCCGCTCCAGCCCGGCGACAATGTCGCCGAACGCGCCGCCGGCGTCCCGGACGATGCCGAGGCCGGCCTGCACTTCCGCCGAGCTCGCCGCCATGCTGGCAGACAGCGAGGCCGTCTGCTCCAGGATCGCCTCGATCAGCTCGGCGATCCGCTGTGAGGAAGCTTGCGACTGATTCGCAAGCTTCCTCACCTCCTCGGCCACGACAGCGAAGCCGCGGCCGTTCTCGCCCGCGCGCGCCGCTTCGATCGCCGCGTTCAGCGCCAGGAGATTGGTCTGCGACGCAATCTCCGCCATCATCGAGACGATCTCGCCGATTTCGCCGGATCGTCCTTCCAAATGCTTCGTTGCGGCGGCCATGTGCGCCGACGTCGTCACGATCGCCTCCATCCGGCTGACCGCCGTGACGATGGAGGCGTTGCCGCGGTGCTCATCCCGGGTCGTCTGCTTCGACACTTCCGCGACGATGGAGGCCGATTCGGCGATGCGCTGCATCCCGGATGTCATTTCCTCCATCGCCTTGGTCATTTCCGCCGCGTGCCGCACCTGCGTCTGCGCGCCTTGCGACGCCTCCCGGATGTTCGCCGCGATCGCATGGCTCGCCGATGTCGCATGGCGCGCGTGATCCGCCACGCCTACCGATGCGCCGAGCAGCTTGTCCGAGCTGCCGCGAATCCCCCGGATCACCGTCCTCGTGTCGGATACCAAAAGCCCGAAAGCCGCCGCCAGCCCTCCGATCTCATCCTTGCAGTTCACTGGGATTTCGACCGTCATATCGCCTTCGCCGACTTTGGCCACCTGCGCAGTCAGCCTGATTAACGGCCGCGTCAAGTAGCGGGCCAGCCCGAACACGACCAGCATGCTGACGGCAAAAACGCCCGCCGCGACGCCGATCATCGTCTTCCTGGAAGCATCCATCAATGCGTAAACTTCCGTCGCATCCAAATCGGCCCCGACGACGCCAAGCAGCTTGCCGTCCTTCCCTTTAAACGGCACATAGGCGGTAATCGTCGCTCCGAACTCATCCCTGGACAAATCGCCGATCATGACCTGTCCTTCCTCGAACGCCTTGATCATCCCCGGATAGCCATGCCCCTCTTCGCTCCCCAAAGGCGAAAAATCCCCGTCCTTCGCATCGGCCGGAGCCCCGTCCACCATATAAACGTAGGAGGCTTTCCCGTCTTTTTCCGTTTTTCCGAGCGTGTATACATATTTGAAGCCGTTCGTTTCCCGCAATGCATTAAGCTCCGCACGCAGCTTTTTATAATATTCCGTTTCCGCTCCGGACTTGAGACTCAGGCCCGCATACGCTTCCGCATCGATCAGTTTGGCCGCGCGTTCCGCAACGGCCTTTGCCTGAAGTCCCATGGAATTTTCCACCAACTTGCCGGAAGAGCGGTACAGCGTAAATCCTAGAACCGTTCCCGCAATCAAAATAAGACCCGAGAAAAACAAAACCATGCGTGCCAACAAACTGTTCAACCTGCAAAACTCCCCTTCCTAATCCCTTATGCTTTTTGACATTATTCTACATGAAACCGTTCTCTTTGCCCAATGTTTTTTGGAAATTTCCGGCATCAAAAACATACTTCCGTATAGCAAATAAAAGCCGCTTCTTCATCCTGCCGGACAAAGAAACGGCCTCTTTATAAAGTTGATATTCATGAATTTGCATAAGAAGCGTGTCTGAATCAAAACAACGAAAGCCCTGCCTCTCTTCCATCCTTGCGGCTCCGATGACCGCGCCAGTGAGAATTGTCTAACAAACGCCTGCCGAAACACCGTAACGCCTGCCTCGGGTTTACCTGTAAATGAGCATCTTGCGCGTAAGGAGAAAGAAACATGGAAGGGAATTGCTTTCATCTCGCTAAACATTTTAAAGGGGTAAATGAGGTTTTGGTACGAAGTGTTTATATACTTCATTTATATCAATTTACATATAATACTACGTACCATATGCAATTGTCAACACCTCATTCATTGAACCCGATGAACGCCAACGGTTTTGTTTGCGCTGCCGATGATACGGACGGCAATATCCTCCGTTCGCACGACTCCGTTCATGTAACGGATTTGAAAATGAATCGTCTGCAGCCCTTCAGGCAGCCCCGCGGTAAGAGAAAGAAATCTTTCATCGAACAGCTGCCCTCTAAATGAAGCAGGGTCGGCCGGATCGGGCGCTAATTTGGCGGATACATACAAAGAATGGCCGTCCTGCCCTGTCGTATCAATCCAGGCCAAAGCTTCGGCAACCGGAGCCGGGGAGCTTCGGGTCGAGACAACGAATATTTCGCCCGAATAAAAGTCCTTCGGATGCTCGGTCGTTCGGTGCCCTTTGCTTTCATGGTAGGCGAGCCATCGATCCGTATAAGTCACATCCGATTGAATCGTTAACGGTGACGCCGCGACGATTTTTTCCGCGTGAGCCGACGCATATCCGTCGGAAACCGTCAACGATACTGTGTAAGGACCCGGTATGCCAAAAAGATAAGCTGCGTGCTGTGTCCTGAACACGGCAACGTCTCCACTTGGAGTCGAAATCTTCCATTCGTAAGTTAACGGATCGCCGTCGGCATCCGACGACAGATTCGTAAAATGAACCCAATCCCCTTCCCATACGGGCTTCGGCGACCAGTCAAAATCAGCGGCAGGAGGCCGATTGATGTACATCCAGGTCTGTTCGGAGTACGGGGACCAGACATATCCGTCAAAAACACGAACGCGAACACGCAGCTTTTGGCCGGCCGGCAAATCCGCAGGCACCGCCCACGTCCCCGTATTGGAAACGGTCCCCTGCCAGTGCTGGCCGGAATCGAGGATCATCTCGTCATTAGCTTCATTCGTCACCTGAATTTGAAAGTACGTAAACGTTGTCCCCGGATCAGGGTCAGTCTGCCGCCACTGCAGCGTCGGCCGCAAGCTGTTAACAATCGTTGGATTGGCTTGCGTTCCATCCGGAACGGTCATCGCCGCCACCGGCGGACGATTGGTAACCATCCAGCCGATATTCGACCAACCGGACCAGACAAGACCGTCATTGACCCTGACGGCGGCTTGATATTTTTGACCGAGCTGCAAGCTTTGCGTTAGCGTCCACTGAGCGGTTGATGCTGTTGTCCCTTGCGGTTGAACTCCGGAAGCGGCGGCGACATTGCCGCCCTCGTCCTTGACGATGACCTCGTACGCTGCAAAAACAGTGCCCGCATCGGGATCCGTCTGATTCCACGTAATCGTAGGGGTCAGCGTGTTCACGTAGCTTGGGCTTGCTTGCGTTCCGTCCGGGAACGTCAGGACCGCTGCCGGCGGATTGTTCGCAACCGGCACGCTTACATTGATGCTTTGATCGTACCAATCGCTCCAAAGCCCATCCTCCTGCATGACGGCTTCGCTGATGACGTAAGTGCCGTTTTGATTCGGCCGGCTCGGGAATCCGTAGGCCGCAGTGCCGTCAGGCGCCGTATACTTCCACAATCGGCCGAAAATACCGCGGCTATTTTCATAGCCGGCTTGAACGTTTGTCGTGCTGAGCCAGTGGTCCGGATCGTAGCTTTGATCCGTATATCCCAGCGTATGGTCCGCGTTTTCATACACCGTAAAAAGGGCAACCGGCAGACGAACCGCCTTGACGTACTGTGTGTACGGCTCCGACAATTTGCTGTAGGAGCTGAACGTTCCGTCCGCATAAGTGTAAGGCCGCGGCGACGGGTCGTCCGCAATTTGATAATCGACCTTAAAATACCCGACGCGATAAAGCGAAGCGTTTGGCGAACCGATGACCTGATTATCGTATGAGTTGGCCGGAGGCGCATCCGAGTAGCCGTCCCCTGCATCAAGATATTTGTATGGCTGCTCATTCGTAAATGTCCATTTCACCGTTTCCGGCCGCGCCGGATCGCCTTCCGGATCGTTGTAATTTACCGAGTACTGTATCGGATTGCCGACGACGACGACGTTGCCCAAATATTTCGTACCCGGTCCGTCCAGAACGGTAACGTTTTTAAACTCCGTACCCGCCTTAGTCGCATAAATCCCGTACATGCCGTTCTCGGCAATTGCCCGGTCGTATACATCGATGATCAATGCCCCGTTCACATAAACTTTAATATGGTCGGCAGAAACTTTGATTTTGCCGTTAGCAAAGGTATACGCCGGGATCGGAAACGCCTTCGATTTGATGACCGTCCGAACGCCGTTTACATAAGCGACGAGCGAGGTGGTATTCGTGTCATTTTCAACCCGATAAAAATTCAAACGGTCTTTCATCCGGAAGGAAAATCCGGCCGTCTCGTTCGCCTTCGTTGCACCCGAAAACTTAAACGCATAGGTGAACTCGCCATTTTGATTGTTGGCCGCCGGGTCATACAGCTGTCCGGACGTGAAATAAGGTTCTTTCCCGGCAGTAGACGTTAGCGAGCCGCTATAGTAAAACTCACGATCATCGTAATAGGTGTGCGCTCCTCCACCCGACGCCCTTGACTGCCAAACCGTATGCACTTGCAGTACCAATTCGCCCTCATTAACGATGTTCAGAGCTTGTATGTACGTGCCAACGTCCCAATAATCGCCGGCATCATTGCTTCCGTGTGCGAACGAGCCCACAGTCATAGTTTTGGTTAAAGTGCCATTGTTTAGATTGATTTGGGTTAATTGAACGGTTCCCCCGGTAGCCACGGCACAATATAGCTGCCCGTCTTTTGTTATGGCATAAGCTCCATGATTGCCGGCTGTAACTATGCAAGCGTTGGCAGGGACCGACCAAACGAGATTTCCGTCCCAATCGTATGCTCTGCCTCCCGATGTGACAATCAGATTCTTGTACGTTCCGGCAATGGTTTCCCTGTAAGTCAACTGAGCTTTTTGCAGGTGACTGCCATCGGAACCATTTCGGATATACAACCAGGATTCCATGATAGTTGGTGCATATGTCGGTTGATCTGTTATGACATAAGCGAACTTGGACAAGTCAGGACTCACGGCTGTAATTTTGCTTGGCGTAATATGGTTGCGAACATCGCCGAAGTTCCAATGATCGGTATCCGTCGATAAAACCGCCCATTGCTGAACACCATCGACGTTTTTGACGTAATAGGCGCCGGAAACAGAATAAAACGGGATCGCTCCGCTGTGGTTGTCTGAGCGCAAGCCGGATGGATCGTTGTAATTTGATGCTTTATCCGCACAAAAATTGGAGCATTCCCATTCTAATTTTGCAGAACTTGCAACCGTGTAGGGCTGGCTCAAATCAATTCCGTTATACGGGACATTGTTATTAGTCAAAATCGGTACATCGTAGACAGCCGCGTTCTTTAGCGTTCCGCTGCTTGTTTTATACCAGTTGGAACCGGTCGTCATATCGCCATCTAACGAAGTTCGCGAATACCCGAGCAGCGCGTCTATAGAGATCGGCGTCGGCAAGCTTAGTGCCGGAGGATTGTACGCCCCTGCCATCGTAAACGTGGCATTCGGTGAATCATTGTCAACTTCGAAGTAGACTGTCTTCGAAGCGGATTTTTTATACCCCAAACCTTCCTGAATAAATATATCCATCTTGCACTTGCCCACCCGCGTTGGCGTATAAAAAATATATCCGCTTGCGTCCTTGGAAACCATTATAGACGTTTCATCTGCATAGGAACCGTCATTGTTCGTATCACAGGTGATCTTATTCGTATGGACTGCGATCGGATCATCGTCCGGGCTGTAACTGGTATCCTGAAATACCATTTGGTTTCCGCGCATTCCTGTGCCCGGGTTCACGATCTGAACGATGGGCGGCAAATCGGGCTGCACGGGGAGAATTTTGACAGCAGGTGCCAAAGAGCAAAATCCGGCACTATCGCAAACATCCAATTGAATCGTATAATCGCCGGGGCTTGCATAATAAGTCGAGTACGTGCCGTGCCAATCGAAGCTGACGATTGAATTTCCTTTTGGGCTGTAGCTGGAGACTCCGCTAATGAGCGGAGTAAATGTTCTGCCCTCTACGACTTTGCGCGGAATAGAGATTACAGGTATCGGATTCGGGTACGTCACATCCACATTAGCCGTTACTTTTGACGTGTTGCCGCAATAGTCCGTCGCATAGACATCAATGGTATGTATACCGATATCAGCTCCCGTCAATATCATGCTGAAGCCAAAAGAATAGCGATCATCGTGCGTGTACGGGCTGCCGTATAGGTCCACATATTTTTTTAGCCATGCATCTTTTGCCGCTGCGCTGGCCCAATCCCATGTAAAATAAAAGGCATCGCCGTCCACATCCCGCGGATACGGAGGGTCCGACTGATTATCGTAAATGATTTGCAAGTCCAGCCAATCGCCGGGAAACGCTTTTGTGACCGCATTCACTGCCCCGCTGTTCCCGTGGTTAACAAAGCCCGCTTTGAATACCGGCGGTTGATTGGAAGGGGTGCATGAAGCCGGCGTAGTAATCGTAAACGTCTTCGGTCCGATTGTTTGGATGGTGCCGCATGACGTTACAACCTTGAGTATAACCGAGACGGTTCCTACTCCGATCCCTCCGGGATAAGGCGGGCCATTAAAGCCTTGGTTGCTGGCTTGTGTATTTGTGACAGACCAAGTTGAACTTCCTTGCGTGACGGTCCATGTAACGGTCTGGAGCGTGCAATCTTGACCGCCTGTTACGGAAACAGTTGGATAAAAGGTATTGGATTGACCGAAAGGGATCGTGGATTTTTCGATGGTAAAGTTGGCCGTTACGACCTCAGGGCCTCCCCCTTCGCCGCCTCCACTGCAAGAAGCAACGGGTGTAACCGAATATGATTTGCTGTTATCCGCCGTATCGCTCTCTCCGCTTACAGCATCGATGATGACAGCTACCGAATAGCTCGACGTTCCTCCGAATGTTTTGGTAAAAGTTTCAGTTTTACTCGATGACGCTGCTAACCCTGAATAACTAAACGTTTTGAACGTCGATCCGTCAATCAGTACTTTTACGTTGAAGGAAGAAGTTACGTTCGTTCCACCCGAGTTGGAAAAAGTGAAAGTAAACACTGTCGCTTTACCCGCTTCAACACAGGAGGGCAAAGTCATATGAATATTTCCCAAGTTCGGAGGGCCTGTTGCATTCTCATAAGAAATTTCAATATGATCGGGATATTTATAGGTGTTTGATTTTAAATTGACTGTGAATGCGGCATAGTAAACCATTACCTTTGCTCCGGGTAAAGCTAGCTGTTTTACATAATCAGATTCGTAATTCAAATCTTGTTTGTAAAAAACTTCATAATAATCCGATGTTATACCTTTCGTTTCAACATAACGAGTCGAAGCAAAATCTGTTGTGCCATCTGGAACAGATTCTGGCCCTTTAACTATAGTTTCTTTTAAAATGGTCGCCGTAGCCGTGATGTCGGAAACATTAACAATTATTGAAGGAATTTCGGTTGAACTATTTTCGATTTTATAGGTTTTTTTTCGATTAGCTTTTAGAGACAATCCAGCCCCTTCACAATTCGGACTTTTTGGCATAAGATATCCATTTACGTTTTCCGTATAATCACGGCCCGAGTTATCTGCACAGCCAGTAGCCCCATCCTGATACCAATCTAATGTTCTTCCCGGACTGTTAGGGGCATATCGATACCAAGCAAAATATCCCTGTGCTGAGTCATTTCCAATCGATTCTACAGCTACAGGTGTACCTAAAAAGTTAACCCCTTGAGTGTTCCATGTAGACAAACCGGCTGCCTCATCAATGGTCTTAACTTTTTGTCCCTCTCGATAGAATGATAACTCTTTAATGATTTTCCCTGTAGGAGCAGTTATAGAAAAAGGATTCGTATTCGCTGTTTTTGAATCACTATACACAGCTTTATCGCCAAGCTGAGAATTAACTGCATAAGTCATATTCCTTGTCTCATCAGGTGTACTGCTCGATACTGCATTTGCAATGGGCCAGTCGATATATTGTATTGGGAATATTTGAATTGCTAACAAAAACAACATCAAAATACTTATATATTTTAATTTGATCTGCTTTTATCCCCCTTCCCTTAATCAACATTCCTATCTATTATTTTTTAGGAATCAAGCTATGGAAAAATTCTCTATTAAAGTTTGGTGCTGGTGGTATAGCTGGGGCGCTAATAGATAAGATTAAATCATCAATCGGACGGGCATTTTTGGAAATAATAAGCGCAGGTATATCACCAATAGATTCCTTAAACAATAGTGCTGTGCTACTCAGAATTCCATTTATACCGTCTGTAGGTTCGCCATTACCAAATCCGTATAAGGTAAATGACGGCTCGTTGCTTGTGTTCTTATAAATAGATGTATCCTTATTAAAATCAACATGCCCTTTAAAATAAAGAGCGTAGCTATTCATATATCCATCCTTTACAAATCGGCTGGTTTTAGCCGACCTGCCATTATGCCACCTAAGTTGGCTAATATCCCCCAACAAGCCTAAATTCGGATCATTCGGATCTTCTAAATCGATGGCGATAATCTGATCCATCGTGCCCTTATACAGACCGTCCCCTGTCTCTACAGATAAGTTTTCAGGATTCCAAGGAATAAACTGTTCCCCTCCAAAAATTTCAGGCATAACCGTGAAAATGTTAGTCTTTTTCAGTGCCAGCTCGGCATTGTTCACAGCATACTTGTCCACTTCCAGATTTCCGCCCGCGTTCACGGTCAGTATCCTCTCGATGATTGTTACGCTTTGCGCTCTTGTCGTTGCTTTATCCGTTCCCAGTTCCCCGCCGGCGAGTCCCTGGATCAGTCCCGTTTTCGTGGCGTTGTACATGAAAGATTTATCATCCATGTGTACGGCTGCATGCTGCAAGTCTTTGGTGGTGGCGCGCACGGCGAGTCTCGCCATTTCCAGGCGGGTTATCGGGGTGTTCCAGTCGCCTGTCGTAAAATCGCTCCATCGGTGGATTCCGGCTTTTACGGCTGAGTTGATGTAAGGCGTATACCAGCTATCTCCATTTTCCGGTTTGGCAGCGTCAAGCTTTAACGCGGTTACGGCCATTTTCAAAAACTCGGCCCGGCTTATGTTAAGCTCCGGCCTAAAAGCGGCGTCCTCGTAGCCGTCTACGTAGCCTTTTTTGACGGCGGCTGCAATTTGCTTTTCCGCCCAGTGCCCGCTAACGTCGCTTAACGCAACGACTGCGGGCGACTGCACAGCCGCTTCCGCCGCGCCGGTAATTTCGCTGGCTTCACAGCCGGCGCTGCTAACCGACATCAGTACTGCGAAAGAAATTATTTTTTTCATAAACGAATCTCCCCTTTTATAAATATGTGCTGCCTGGCGGCCATTCAAAATGTGACTTCCTGCCATAAAGTATGACACAGCATTTCTGTGAACGTCTACCATTTTCCTCCAAAATCATCCAATTTAACGCAAAAACGCCCACGTTGTCGTTATAGCTTCATAAGCGACAACATGGGCGGTTCTTCCGCACACATTCGGTATTCTCTTGAACATTAAAATACCATATTGTAACAAAATAATCAATGACTACTTATCTCAAACGACAAATTTTTGCAAAGAAATTTGCAGTTCTTCGGCGAGGCCTGCCAGCGATTTCGCGGAGTTTGCGATCTCTTGCGTCGTAGCTTGCTGCTGCTGACTGGCCGCCGACGCTTCCTGGCTAACGCCGATTCCCGTTTCGGATACGCTGCTCACGACATTCATCACTTCTTCGATCCGCCCGTTCGAATCGGCAAGCTCCCGGATGGCCTGGTTCACGTCTTCCACCTTGACGCTTACTTTTTCAACCGATGCGGCGATGTCGGTGAAAGACTCTTGAGCCTGATCGGAGACGGCCAGTCCCTGCTCCGCTTTGTTCGCCCCGGCCGACATCGACACGACTGCGCGACGGATCTGAGTCTGAATCGTCGCGACCAGGGTCGTGATGTGCCTCGCGGAGGCCGAAGACTGGTCCGCAAGCTTGCGGACCTCCCCCGCGACAACCGCAAAGCCGCGACCCGCTTCCCCGGCGCGGGCAGCTTCGATCGCCGCATTGAGCGAAAGCAGATTCGTCTGCGCGGCGATTTCGTTAATGGCGCTGACGATGTTGCCGATTTCATCGGCGTTCCGGCCCAGCGCCTCAATGACGGCGTTCACTTCCCGAACGGAGTCGGCAATTTCATGCATTTGTCCGGCTATCGATACGACGGACCGCTTGCCGTTTTGCGCTGCAGCCGTAGCTTCTTGCGCCAGAACGGCGACTTCCTGCACCGAATGATCGATCCTTTTGGTGCTCATCGTCATTTGCCTCACAGCCTCATTCGCCTGGATGACGCCGGCAAACTGCTTCTCAAAATCTTGCGAAAGCCGCAAGCTGGATACCGCAACTTGTCTGGCCGCCTCCGCGCTCTGTCCGGAACCGGCAAGCAGCTCCTCCGAACTGGCGGACAGCGTGATCGCGTTATCTGCCACTTGGGCGACGAGGATTCGCAAGTTTTCCGTCATCGCATTAAAAGCGCCCGTCAGACGCCCGATCTCATCCTTGTACGGATAGTCGCCTTTAACCGACAAATCGCCGGCAGCCGCTTTCTCCAGCTGAGCCTGCAAACTGCCGATCGGCTTCGTCAGCAATACGTTCAACAACAGAGCATTTCCGGTCAGCACGAGAATCGCCAAAATAATCGTAACGACAATGATCGCATGCGCGCGGGCGGAATCTTTCGCATTGCTGTTCCGGAACTGTTTGGCCGCTTCTTCCTTCAATGCCGCCAACTCATTCAGCGCGGCCAAAGTTTGCCCGCTTTGCGGGGAAAGCTGGTTGTTGTACACCTGGTATGCAACCTGATTATTTTTCGTCGCATGTTCGATCGTTGCGGCAAGCAGCTCCCGGTATTTGGCGTTCAACTGCTCAAACTTTTTAAAACCGGCCGACTCCGCTTCATTCAAAGGAACTTCGGACAATTTCGCAGCCAATTCGTCATTGGCTTTTATCGATGCGTCAAGCTGAGCCTGCAGTTTGCTTTTGTACTTCATATCGACGGTCAGCATCATTTCCAAAATTTCCGATTCGGTTTCGTTAAAGCTCGATTTCAACTGGTTGATCCATTGTACGGAGAGCAAGCTTTCCTCATACATGCGGGACGAGTTTTCCGACATTTTATCCATGAAGTAGTAGCCCGTGGAACCAACAATGAGCAAAAAGCCGATCGCAAAGCCGTTCATAAGCATTAATTTAAAACGAAGCCTGAGATTCCGCAGCCCGGACAAACGAAACTCCGCACCGCCCGAAAATAATTGAAACTTCTCCCCCAAAATCCCATCTCCCCTTCCGAATCGCCAATGCGCCAGATGCATGTGAGAAAACATAACACCTTTAATTGACCTACGGTTTATTCTACAAAAACGAATCGGGACTGTAAAGAAAAAACTGGGAGAGAAGCACTAGGGATTATTCCATCTGTCCGGTGTAAGCCGTTTTCAACTGTCGGCGCTGAACCATCAGGTAGGCTACGAAAGCCGCCAAAATTGCGGCAATTCCGGCGATGGACAAGTCTGTAGAAATGCCGGCCTTGGAAATTTGGGTGTAGGCCCCCACCCCTGTCAGCATGAGCCCATTTTCCACAAAATTTTGCACAGCGATCGTTTTGCCGGCTCCTACCATGCCCTGCCCTTTATCCTGCAGCACCGAGTTCATCGGAACGATAAACACACCGCCGCTGAAGCCGACGAGAAGCAGCAGCCCGATCGTCAGGTACAGGTTGGAAATGACCGTAAACAGCAGGATCGCACAGATCATCAAAATGCCGAATACGTAGGAGTTGTAATATTTTCGGGCCGGAATCAGCTTGGGCGTCATTAAGGCGCCGATCATGATGCCGATGCCGGTTACCGCGACGAGCATCGATATTCGGTCAACCGATTGAATGCCCAAATGCGCCGGCACCCAATCGATAATAGCCAAACGAACGACGGACGACGCCATCCAAAAGGAGCCTGTGCCCACCAGCGAAAACCGGGTCGTGCGGTCCTTCACCAAAACAAGCAGATCGGACGCGAACGCCCTCGCTTCCCGCATATATTGAATGTGCGGATTGCCGGCAATTCTTGGAATCAGAAGCGTCATGCCCAGCGAAAGGAGATACAAGGAAAGGCAGACGGCAATCGAGCCTGTCAGCGACATTTTCGCTGCGATCCCTCCGCAAACGGAACCCATCAAAATCGCTAGGATGGTGTAGCCTTCGATTTTGGCGTTAGCGCGCAGCAGCTCCGTTTCGGAATGCGTCAGCGTCGGCAGGATGCCGTACTTTGCCGGCGAATATATGGCCGCACCGATACCGACAATGCCGTAGCACACCGCCGGATCGAGATGCGCGAACAGGGCGACGATCCCGGCCGCTTTGATCGCATTGCCGACCAGCAGCACGTGGGCCTTCGGATTTTTATCGGCGAAAGCTCCGACAAACGGGGACAAAATGACAAAAGCCAGAAGAAAAGAAGCCTGCACGACACCGATGTAAAAGTCGGGATACGCATTTTGCTGAATAATAGCCAGCGTAATGAAAAGAATCATGTTATCGGCAAAAGCGGAAAGAAATTGCGTCAGGTACAAAGTTTGCAGCGGTTTGATCCGTTTGATGTTCATGCCGGTTTCGCTCCTGTTCGTAGGTTCCGTTTTAAAAAGCCATTTTCTTCAATGTCACATAATCGACTTTGCCGCTTCCCAGCAGAGGCAGTTTGTCGACAAACCTCAACTCCGAAGGCATATAAATGGGCGACTGCCCCTGCTGTTTCATAAATTCTTTTACTTGCTGGATTTGAGCGCCGGGATCGTTATGGTAGACGACAATCCGCTCGCCCTTACGCGTATCCGGGACGCTGACGGCGGCGCAGAGAGCCTGCGGCATTGCTGCCGAAACCAGCTCCTCTACCATGGGAAGCGATACCTTTTCACCGCCGATTTTGGCAAAAGACTGCAGCCTCGCCTGAATCGTGATGTAGCCCTGCTCGTCGATGTGCACGACATCCCCGCAGCTGTACCATTCCGGGCTCGGCACAAAACCTTTTTCATGAATCAGATAGCCTTTCATCACGTTCGGCCCTTTCACTAACAGGTTGCCCCCTTGCTCAATTCCTTCCACAGCCTCCAATCGGTATTCCATACCCGGGAGCAGGCGCCCGACGGTACCCTTTTTCATGTGCATCGGCGTATTCAGCGAAACGACCGGCGCTGTCTCCGTCGTCCCGTACCCTTCCAAAATGCGGATGCCGAACTTATCCATCCAAATTTGACGCACTTCTTCTTTCAGCTTTTCCGCGCCGGCCACGACATATTTAAGCGAATGGGCAAAATCGTACGGATGCGCGGTCCGGGCATAAGCCGCCAAAAACGTGGAAGTGCCGAACAAAATCGTAATGTTCCTGTCGTATACGAGCTCGGGAATGACTTTGTAGTGCAGCGGATTCGGGTACAGCACCACTTTCATGCCGGACAAAATCGGCAGCATCGTGCCGGCCGTCAGCCCGAAGGAATGGAACATCGGCATAGCGCCGAGCACGCTGTCGGTCGAATTGAACGCGATGACCGTCCGCGCTTGCAAAATGTTCGCATACACGTTCCGATGTGCGAGCACGACGCCTTTGGGCTTGCTTTCGCTCCCCGAGGTGAAAAGGACGATTTCGTTCCGGTCTTCGCCGACCGGCCCTTTCGCTTGGAGCAGGTAATCTTTGAGCCCGGCAAGCTTGTCGCCCCATGTAATCCCCGCTCTCACATCTTCCAAATAAACCAGGGCAAATCGGCCCTGCGCGGCTTCGATGAAATCGGCCAGGCCCGCTTTTTCCGCAAAAGCTCTGGACGTAAGTATCGTCCGCACGGCAGCCGTTTCGCATGCATCGAGCATCGTCTGCTTGCCTGCGGAGTAGTTCAGGATGGCCGGCGTCAGCCCGAGCCGGAACATCGCGAACAAAGTGATGACGTGCGCCGCGGAGTTGGGCAGCAGTACGGCGGCGCGCTGCTGGCCGGCCAGTTCCCGCTTCAGGCGGGCAGCCATCGTGTAGGAGCTGACGAGCAGCTTTTTGTAGCTGAAATCGGTGCCGCTTACGAGATCCTCGCAAACCTTGAAAGACTTGCCGTGAACCCCGGCGGCCGCAAGCAGTTCATTGAACAGGTTGAGCTGCGGCTTCATCCGGCTTGCGAACAAGTGGTTCTGCATACGGCTGCGGATCAGTTCGGCCGCTCGTTCCTTTTGCACGCGCATCGGAACGCCCTCTTCCGGCTTGACTTGAAACGGCTCGCCGATCTGCATGCTGACCGCAGGAAACCAGCGCTGCCTGAGCTTGCCTTTCAAATAAGAAAGCTTCGAAAATTCCAAGCCGTTAATCGCTACCGGCACCATCCGGGCTTGCGATTTTAGAGCGATATAGCCTATGCCTCCGTACACTTTCATCATCGCCCCTGTCGTCGTGACCCTTCCCTCGGGAAATACGACGAGCGGGGTTCCGCTCTGTACGGTTTTGAGCATTTTTCGGACCGAGTACGGATTGAGCGGATCTACCGGAATATGTTCGCGAAACATCAGAATCAAGGAAAAACGTCTGGCAATTTTCGTATTGACGACAAACGCTACTTCTTTCGGCAAAATGAACGCCAGCAGCACCGCATCGAGCAAAGAAACGTGATTCGGAATCAGCACCGTGCGAACGGAAAAATCCAGGCGCTCCATGCCGCTGACGCGAAGCCGGAAGCAAGCGCGAACGAGCGGGTTCAGTATAGGAAGCAGCAGTTTTAAAGCGATATAAAACAGTTGTTTGAGCATGATGGCAACCTCCTAAAGGCACATCTTAATACCTGGTCTTAATTCTATTGTATGTATTTCCGGCGCCGCGAGTAGTACTAACTTTGCGTAGTACCTTGATTGCAGCCCGTGGAATCGACTAGCGTGTCGGACGGGAGTTTGGTTCAGGTTCGCAAAAGAGCTTGCGATTGGTTGTGCATCTTTTCGGCCCTTGGCGATTTTGCAGAATATTCCCTGCAATCATGGAGGGCTTTTGCCGTCCAAGACGACATGTGCTCGACCGATCGCCGTCATGCAGCGCAATACCGTGCGCTGAGAACTGTGCGCGATGCGGCCGTGGTCGTCCGTTAAGCGGCTTGGCAAGCCGAATGCTTGCGAAAATCAGATTGTTGATAAAGTGACTGAGTAGAGGAACCAGAGGGAACGTTAGGCGCTCTTCGCCAACCTATGCTTCTCCTGCACGGGTTGGGGATCTGCGGGGAGACAAACGCGGCTTGGCAGGCAAAAACCTGCGAAAGTGCAGGCTTTTTCCGGGAAAACGGTTCGTTTTGGCAAAATGCCTGCGATTGTGCAGGAATTTTTCACGAAAACGGACCTCAGCCCACGTTCGCGACGAAAAGCCTGCACATTTGCAGGAATTTGTCGCGGCCAGCGCAACCATCGAGCAAAAAGATGTACTTTTGCAGGTTTTCTTCGCACAGCCAGGCAGGGGCTGCGACCGACACCGGCGTATGGCCTGCCGGCAGCCTGATTTTTGCAGGAATGTTTCGCTGCAAGCGTGTCAGCAAGCAAAAAGCCGCCCGCGATTTCTCGCAAGCGGCCGTCGGCCTATATGGCGGCGGTCACCCCCATACACTATCTCAATTCAATCGGCGCGGACTCCACTCTATTGAAAGTTTCTCCATCAGTCGAGCCGTCGATCAGAAAATCGATCGTCTTGACGTCATCCAGATTCGTTTTCACCGGAACGACAATTTTTCCTTTTCTGACCTGTTGGGTCGTATAGGTGCCGTCAAAATCGTCCGAATAATCGTTAGGATTGCTTATTTCCGCGATTTCGTCGAGGTTCAACCGGATCTGCCCTTTTTTCGGGTACCACTTTAATTTGGTGTACGCATTATTCGTAATCGTAACATCGAAAATAACCGCATTAATCGGTGTCGGGGTTTTGTTGTTGCGGTAGGACGTGTCCAATGTGACTTTCGATATTTGCATCAACAAAGAGCCTGACCATACGACGCTGTTCACTTCAAACGACCTCGTTTTTTTAATATTGATCGTTCTGGACTCCTCGTCCCAATTCACATTCGCGCCCAACGCTTCGGAAACTACCCGCAAAGGCACGTAACTGGAGCCGTCAATAATTTGAACGTCGGCATTAACTTGCTTTCCGTGAATGAACAGCCGGATATCGGATGCGGCCTGCACGCCAATTCCGATTCCAAAGATCAGTACGCCCGCCATACAAGCGGCAATCAGCTTTTTGTTCATCTTCCTCTCTCTCCTTTATACTGGTATTTCCAATAATTCGACAAAAAGCGATTTTTTCCTGCAAAGCAAAAAAAGCCCTGAGCTTCCACATCTCAATCCGTGGATCAGCGCTTTTTTGTTCATGCAAAATGTTTCGGTTGGGCTTGCGGCTGTCACCGCTGTTCCCTGAGCAGCCCCGCCAACCGGGCCGGATAATCCGTGATGATCCCCGACACTCCGGCTCCGATCAGCCTGCGGTAATCCTCCACCCGGTTAACCGTGTACGGATACACTTGAAGCTCCGCCGCCTCCGCGCCGTGCACATCCGCCTTGCCGATCCCTTCAAAGTGGGGGTGCAGCGAGTACACTTCCACACCGAGCAGCTGCGCATAAGCGGCGTGGTCGATCAAATTGCCTACGTACAGCAGTCCGATCCGCGCTTCCGGCTCCGCCTGCTTCAGACGTTTGACGCATTTATGATCGAACGAAGAAATAACGACGTCGTCCAGTCTGCCGCTTTTATGCAAAAAAGCCAGCAGCGCCTGCTCCATCCGTCCTTCATAAGCAAGCTTCACTTCCACGTTGATCAGATAGCCCGGCGGAATCAGCTCGAACACTTCCCGAAGCAGCGGCACCCGCTCCTTGTTGTAAGCTTCGCCAAACCATGATCCCGCATCCAGGCGCTTGATCTCCCCGGCCGTCTGCTCGCAGATAAGCCCGCTGCCGTTAGTCGTGCGGTTCAGCGTTGGATCGTGACAAACGACGATTTCCCCGTCTTTGGAAAGATGCACATCCAGCTCAATGCCCTGTGCCCCCTGCTGCAGCGCAAGCGCAAAGGAAGCCAACGTATTCTCCGGCGCTTCTCCGGCAGCGCCCCTGTGGCCGATGATTAAAGGCTTGTGTCCGCTCATCATCCAACACTCCTGACAAATGATAGTAAACTGCTTTTCTCCAATTATAGTAGAGTTTGCCTTCCTGTGCACAGTTAAGAATTAATAAACGCAATGTACGACGGCAAAAGATACCTAATAATGGGAAAATACACAATTTTTAATATTTTTTTAACACTGGTCAAATATAGGGCTTATACACTAAAAACGGTCAATTAACGAATTGCCGACCTATTCTAGGAGGATGCTAATGAATACGATTGATAGAGATGTAGTTCTCTCACCGCCGGCTGTTCGCGTTCGCCGCAAGGCCGGAACACGATCCGCTTTTAAATGGCAAGGCAACCTTCTCGGTTATTTCTTCCTGTCTCCCTCGATCCTGTTGTTTGCGATATTTCTGTTCTACCCTCTTTTGCAATCGGTCTATCTCAGCTTCCATGAAACAGATCCGCGCGGCCGAGTCGCAGGTTTCGTGGGATTGGACAATTTCGTCGATATTTTCACGTCGGAACGGTTTTATACAAGTCTAAAAGTGACCGGCGCCTTTACGCTGCTCACGGTTCCAACCGGCATTGCGCTGGCGCTGCTGCTCGCTGCGCTGACTCACAACCGCCTGAAGGGCATGCGCTTTTTCCAGTTCATGTTTTTGCGAACCAGGGCGCAGAATACGTGAACAACGGCAACGGCCGGACCGCCCCGGCTACCGAATCGCTCGTAAACAGCGACGCAGGCGTAAACACATTGACCTGGTGGAAGCAAATGGTCGACAACAAAACGACTTCCAACCTCGGCCGCAAAACCGATGACACGAAAAAAGCGTTCGCTGCCGGTCAAATCGCAATGACACTCGACACCACCGCTTCGTTTCGCGGAATCGTCAGCAGCGCCGAAGGCAAATTCCAGGTCGGAACCGGCTTTTCGCCAAAGTCTGCCGATGCCAAAGACGGCGGTGTCATCGTAGGTGGAGCGAGCCTGTACATCTTGAACAACAAATCGGAAGCCGAGCAAAAAGCGGCCTGGGAATTCATCAAGTTCCTGGCAACGCCGCAAACGCAAGCCTATTGGCACGTCAATACAGGCTACTTCCCAATCACGAAAAAAGCGTATGACGAGCAGCTCGTGAAAGACAACCTCGCCAAATATCCGCAGTTCCAAACTGCGATCAATCAGCTTCACAGCACCAAATTGAACAAAGCGACGCAAGGCGCCGTCATGGGCGTATTCCCGGAAGCCCGCCAAATCGTCGAAGGCGCGATTGAAGAAGCGCTGAACAGCAAAAAATCGCCGAAAGAAGCGCTCGACGGCGCAGCCAAGAGCATCACTGAAAAAATCGCCGCCTATAACAAAACCGTAAAATAAGCGGTCATAAAAAGGAGCACACAGGCTGACGGCAGCCAGGTGCTCCTTTTTTTAGCAATATTGCGATTGACAGTTGTTCCCCTACTTATTATCATGAATTTATATTCATAATTATGAATAAATATTCAATTTATATGTAGGAGAACTCATGAATCATATATTGTCTCTAAAAGAATTATCAGCGTCAGAAATCCGCGCTATCGTCGAAGCCGGGCTGGATCTGAAAGCTCACCCTGATAAATACGCATCCGCCTGCGCCAACAAAGGACTTCTTATGTTGTTTCAAAAAACTTCAACCCGAACTTATCTCTCATTTCATGCAGGGATTCAACAGTTGGGTGGAAATCCGATTCAAATGGAATGGGAGAAAAGCAATTTCAGCCTTTCTCCCATTCGGTATGAAGCAAAATATGTATCGCGCAATTGCGACCTGATTATGGCTCGGCTCAAGAAGCACGAAGACCTGCTGCAGCTTGCCGAGGCTTCAGCCGTCCCTGTAATTAACGGATGCTGCGACAAATATCACCCTTGCCAAGCGTTGGCCGATTTGATGACGATTTATGAGACTATCGGATCTTTTGAGGGCGCTACTCTAACCTATGCCGGCATCCATAATAACGTCGCCAACTCGTTAATTGCCGGGTGTATGAAGCTGGGCGTACGGCTGATCCTGGTGACGCCGATCATCAATGAAGCTTCCTGGGACGAACAGCTTATGCAGGAAGCGCGTGCCAGCGGGTTTATTTTTCATATGGACGATCTCAAGGAAGCCGTCTCACAATCCGATTTTGTTTACGCGGATACCTGGATCGATATGGAGTTTTTCCATCACCCCGGCTATCAAGAGGAAAAACAGCGCCGCATTGCAGTAATGCTGCCCTATCAAATCAACCGCAGCAATCTCGGTTCCAACTCGCCCTACATCATGCACGACATGCCGATTCATCCCGGTTATGAGATTGAGGAGGCGCTTATCGAATCGGAGAAATCGATCATTTTCCAGCAGGCGGACAACAGACGTCACGTTCAAAAAGCGCTGATGCTGCACTTGCTGGGCTGAGTTTCTTTTCGCAGCTTATGCCTGAATGACGTATACTTCGCCTTTGCGTGCCTGAAATGTCGTGATTCCGGGTTGCTCCGTCCGCTCCCCGATATCTTCCGCACCGTTCAGCTTGCTAATTCGCAGCTTCTCGGGAGATCGAAGCTTGCAAATCGCATCGCGGTCCGCTTTGATCACACTTTGGGTCAGGCGGCCGTCCTTCCAGGCGATGTCGATTTCATAGCCGCCTCTGGCGCGTAAGCCTTTGACCGAACCGGTTGCCCATCCGCACGGAAGCGCCGGCAGCAGCCGGATTTCGCCGTTATGGCTTTGCAGCAGCATTTCCGCTATGCCTGCGGTGCCTCCGAAATTGCCGTCGATTTGAAATGGCGGATGCGCGTCGAACAAATTCGGGTACGTCGATTTCGCCAGCATCGTCTTCACGTAGCGGTGAGCCTGCTCCGCATCGCCCAGGCGCGCCCAGACGTTGATGATCCAGGCGCAGCTCCAGCCCGTATGCCCGCCCCCGTTAAGCAGTCTGCGCTCGAGAGAGCGGCGGACCGCCTGAGCCAGCGCGGGCGTGTCCAGCAGATCGATTTTGCTCCCCGGATAAAATCCGTATAAATGCGAAATGTGCCGGTGCCCGGGAGATTCTTCGGCAAAATCGGCCGACCATTCCTGCAACTCGCCGGCAGGACCGATCTTGTAAGGCAGCAGGCGGGAAGCGGCGCTCTCCAATTGCGCACGGAAATCCGCATCCACGCCCAATAGTTCGGCGGCCTGCACGACCTGCGCAAACAGCTCGCGCATTATCGCCATATCCATCGTAGTCGCAACGCTGACGCTGCATTTGGTTCCATCCTCCGCGAGAAACATATTCTCGGGCGTAGTCGACGGCGAAGTGACGAGGTATCCGCTCCCATCCTCGATCAGCCAATCAAGGCAGAACAATGCCGCTTCCTTCATAGGCCGGTACGCTTCCCGCTCCAAAAACGACAAATCCCCGGTAAACAAATAATGCTCCCAAAGGTGCCTGCTCAGCCATGCGCCGCTCATCGGCCAGAACGCCCAGCTTGCCGAACCGGATACCGGCGAAGTGTGCCGCCAAAGATCGATATTGTGACAAGCCGTCCACCCCCGGCAGCCGAATTGAACGTCGGCCGTCTTCTGGCCGCTCTCGCTTAATTCCTGTACAAACCGGAAAAGCGGCTCATGGCATTCGCTTAAATTCGTTATTTCGGCAGGCCAGTAGTTCATCTGCGTATTAATGTTAACCGTGTAGTTGCTGCGCCACGGCGGGCGGATGTCCTTGTTCCATATGCCCTGCAAATTAGCCGGCTGCGTTCCCGCCCTGGAACTGGCGATCAGCAAGTAACGCCCATACTGGAACAAAAGCGCTTCAAGGCCGGGATCGTCGGCTCCCGCTTGCACCAGTTTAAGCCGTTCGTCCGTCGGCAGCTCCGCCGCACCGGAACTTCCCAGGTCCAACTCCACCCGATGAAACAACCCGCTATAATCGGCGATATGCCGCTGTTTCAACTCCTCGTACGAATACGCGCCGGCAGCCGCCAAAATGCTATGGCAAATGGCCGCAGCGTCTTTGCCTGCCTGGACAGGATCCCGGTCGTAACCGTTAAAGCTCGTTGCCGCAGTCAATAAATAAGTGACGGCATCTGCGTCCGTCAACGTATGCTCGGATCGCTCGTTCACAGCTTGCGAACCGCCTTCCGCCACAGCTTGCAAGCCGATTTCGAACAGCATGCCCTTGCCGTCGTATGTAATTTCAGGCCAGATCCGGGAAGGAGCGGCTCCTTTCACCTGCAGCGCGCCGGCTTCCGCAGTGGTGGAGAACGGATGCGGACTGTCTATGGATGCCGTCACATTCAACCGTCCGGGTGGATCGGCCTGCACTCTGACGACCAGCACCTGATCCGCAGCGGAAATAAACGCTTCCCGCGTGAACCGCACGCCGTCCTGCTCGTAGCTGACCCGCGCAATCGCCGTCTCCAGATCCAGCTCGCGTTCGTAGCCGCTGATTGCCCCCCCGCTGCCCGTGCGGATCCGCAGATCTCCAAGCGGCTGATACGCTTCACTGTCCTGGCCGAGCATATGCGTCTCGACGATATCCTGCGCACTCGCATATGCGCCGGCCCGCAGAGCTTCCCTGGCTTCTTCCAAATGGCCGAGCGCCTTATAATTGAGCTTGTCCTGCGGATATCCGGACCACAGCGTGTCTTCATTCAGCTGGAACAGCTCCTCGTGCGTCCCGCCGAATACCATCGCGCCCAGCCGTCCGTTTCCAATCGGAAGCGCCTCCGTCCATTCGTTCGCAGGCTGCCTGTACCACAATCTCCTATTTTTCAGGTTCACAAACATGCTCCTTTCAGCCTTGTGTTATCGGTAACCCAAATTGATAAAAAAACCGCTGACAGCTGTAACGAGTTCATTTTATAACGATTTCCAGCTTTGTACAACGAAAAAAACTCCTCGTGAGCAAGACGGCGGCTTCCGTGAACCACCGCTTTGCTCACAAGGAGCTATTCATCCAAAATCAAGCGAGAATTTCATCTATTTTTCGGATAATTTCGGCCGGGAGCGTGACGCCGGACGCTTTCACGTTGTCTTCCAGCTGCTCGACCCGCGTCGCGCCTACGAGCGCGCTGGCGACGCCCGGTTGTCGAAGCACCCAAGCCAGCGCCAGCGTCGACATCGATAGGCCGAGTTCGTCCGCGACGCCTGCCAGTTGCTCCACCTTGTCCAGGTGGCTTTCGCTCAGAAATTTGCCGATCGACGAATTCGCTGTCGGATCGCTCGCCCGGCTTCCTTCGGGAAGCTTCCCGCCTTTACGGTATTTGCCTGTTAGTACACCTTGCGCCAAAGGCGAAAATACGACCTGCGAGATGCCGTTCTTCTCGCTGACCGGCAGCACCTCGGCTTCAATGCCGCGGTGAAACATGTTGTACTGCGGCTGGTTCACGACGACCCGGTCAAGCAAGTATTTGTCGGCGGTCCGCAAACCCTCCTGAATTTGCGCCGCCGTCCATTCGCTTACGCCGACGTACAGCACTTTGCCCTGGCGGACCATATCATCAATCGTGCGCAGCGTTTCATCGACAGGCGTCTCCGGATCGTAGCGGTGGCAGTAAAAAATATCAACATAATCGGTCTGCAAACGCCGCAGACTGGCATGAATTTGCTCGAAAACGTGTTTGCGCGAGAGTCCCCTGTCGTTCGGGCCCGCTCCCATCGGCCAAAAAGCTTTCGTCGCAAGCACATAAGAATCGCGCGAATAAGCTTTCAAAGCTTTTCCGAGCAATATTTCCGCTTCGCCCTGCGCATACACATTCGCCGTATCCAAAAAGTTAACGCCCAGCTCGAACGCCCTGCGAGTCAGCTTCGCTACCGTTTCCTCGGCGACGGAATTCCCGTAGGTCAGCCAGCTTCCCAGACTGATTTCGCTAACTTTCAGTCCGCTTCTTCCCAATTTACGGTATTTCATCATGAACCGGCCTCTTTTCTTTACATAATTTTCATCCAAAAACGAAAAGTATCGATTGCCGTATGTACCGGAGCTGCCCGACTGCCACTTCAATGTAAACGCTTTAAACGCGTGTTTAATTACAGCTCGTTTATTCACATTATAGATGGTATACTAGGCATCAAGTATCAGTTTTTCAACCTATACTATCAAGATTCCAACTTTTCGGATCAGCTGTATTTCCTGGGAGGTCTGCCTTGTGTCCATCCTGCAATTTACCGCTCCGCCGCTTCCGCATTACATTTCGGGCGGCTACAGCGTAGCTCAAATAGGCAGAAAACATCCCGAACGCTACAAGCTCGGCGAATTTGACCTGCTTGTAGTGGACAAGGGCTGCCTTTATGTCGGCGAGGAAGACCGCCATTACGAGGTTGCGGAAGACTACGCCCTCATTCTCCGGCCCGACCTTCATCATTATCCGACTGAAGGCAACCGCAGCCCAACCGGAACGTACTGGCTACACTTCCAAACTACGGGCTCGTGGCAAGCAGTCGAGGAGAACAGCCAAAGTTCTTCAACCGGCCACGCAGAAAACAATTTCATGCTGCAAACTTTTCAAATTCAAGTTCCACAGTTCACGAAGCTGCTCCAGCCCTCCAAAATGTACGAAAGTTTGAATCAGTTGATCGGGTTGGAAAAGAACTCCCACCAAAGCTGGGTGCGCTGGAAGCAGCAAATTATTTTCCAGGAAATAATGGAGCAGCTCAGCGCCTCCCTGGATTCAACGACCGCCAAACCGGCAGCGGCGGTTGCCCATCAGGCCGCCACTTATTTGCGGCTCCATTACCGCGAAGGAATTACCGCTCAGGAGCTTGGCGAAGCGATTAATTTTCATCCGGTCTATATCGCCCGCTGCATGCAAAAGGAGTTCGGCTGCTCGCCCATGGACTATTTATTGCATTACCGCGTTGAACAGGCAAAGCTGCTTTTGCTGCAAACCGATCTACCCGTCGCCTACATTGCGGAAGAAGTCGGATTCAACCATGCCGCTTATTTCACATCCTGCTTTTCGAGATACGAAGGCATTACCCCGCGCACCTACCGGCAGCGCTTTTCAAAAAAATAATTTCCCGGTATTGCCATATGCCCCTACTTGGGATATACTTCTTAACAACATTCATAACCGGATCATGCCTGTGATGAGAATCCAACTCGGAGGCGTTTTCGCCAAGATAGACGCTGCGTCGATTCTAAGTTAACCGGACCCGCCCGTTACCGCGGAACCAAGAGGAGGAACGAAGTTCCTCAATTTGGGTGGCACCGCGAGCAAGCGCTCCTCGTCCCAATCGGATGAGGGCGCTTTTTGTTTTTTATTCGATATACGGGAGGAATCATGAGATGGCTGAAAGATTGTACAATTTTAACCCGGGTCCGGCTGCGCTGCCGCTCGAAGTGCTGGAACAAGCGAAAGAACAATTCGTCGACTACCAAGGCAAAGGAATTTCACTACTGGAAATGTCGCACCGCAGCAAAGAAGTGGAGCAGTTGAACGACGAAACGCAGCAGCTCCTGCTGCAAGCTTTGGGGCTCGACGACGGCAAGTATCACACGCTCTTTATGGGCGGCGGCGCAAGCACCCAGTTTGCATTAATTCCGCTTAACTTCCTGCAAGAGGGAACAACGGCCAGCTACGCGCTCACCGGCAGCTTTGCGGAAAAAGCTTGCAAAGAAGCCGCCCAAGTAGGCCCGGTCCATGTTGCGGCAAGCTCGCGCGAGCAGGAATGGCGCCACATTCCAAAGCTGGCGGCAAGCGACTTGGCCCCTTCGTCGGCTTACGTCCATATCACGACGAACAACACCATCGAAGGATCGCGCTATGCTGAAATACCGTCGGTCGGGGCGGTCCCGCTGATCGGCGATATGACCAGCGACATTCTCAGCCGGAAGCTGGATTTTCAGCGTTTTTCCCTGATCTACGCGGGCGCGCAAAAAAATCTCGGGCCTGCCGGCGTAACGGCCGTCATCATCCGCGAAGATTTGCTGGAGCAGGCGTCGAAGCGGATTCCGGCGATTCTCCGCTACGGAACTTTTGCCAAAGACAGGTCGCTTTACAATACGCCGCCGGTGCATGCCATCTACATGATGAACCTTGTGTTAAAATGGTTTTTCCGGCAGGGAGGCCTGGAACAGCTCGAAAAGCAAAACGCGGCCAAAGCCGGCCTGCTCTACAGCGTAATTGACGCCAGCGGCGGATTTTACAAAGGCATCATCGATCCGGCCGACCGGTCCCATATGAATATCACTTGGCGAATGAAAGACGAAGCGCTGGAACGCAAGTTCGTCCGGGAGTCCGAGCTGAACGGCTTCGAAGGCCTGGCAGGACACCGCAGCGTTGGCGGTTTGCGCGCATCCGCTTATAACGCAGTACCCGAGGAAGCGTGCAGAGCGCTCGCCGATTTTATGACCGATTTTCAAAAAAGACACGGTTGACCGCTTTTCGCCATATTTCGCGCCGGCATTTTGACAAAGCGGCTTCCTTGCTTCTAGAATAGTGGGTAAGATTGCTAACTAAAGAAAAGAGTGAGCCCTCACATGAGCAACGAATTGGTCAAAAAACTCCGCTTGGCAAGCTGCAAGCGGGCTTTGATTTTGAATGCGCCTGAAGGTTATATCGCATCGCTCGGCCCTCTGCCTGAGGATGTTCAGGCATCCGAGCAAAAAGAAACCGACCACGCTTACGATTTTGTGCAAGTATTTCTCCATAGCGCCGCTGAAGTGCAAAGCCTGGCGCCCATCGCGATCCAGGCCGTCGCCCCGGACGGTTTGCTGTGGATGTGCTACCCGAAAGGTACGGGAAAAATAAAAACCGACATTAACCGGGATTCCGGGTGGCAGCCGGTTTACGACCTACAGTACGAAGGCGTCTCCCTCATCTCCCTGGACGACACTTGGTCAGCCATGCGTTTTCGGCACGCAAGCCAGGTAAAAGCGACGAGAAGCCAGCACACAACAGACCGCTCGGCGGACGCCGACAAAGCCGCGGCAAGCGCCGACAAAACCGTCGTCGTGCCGGACGATCTGGCTGTGGCATTTGCCGCCAGCCCCGAAGCCTTCGCGTTCTACGAAACGCTGTCGTACACGAACCGCAAAGAATACGTCCGCTGGATCACCGACGCCAAACGCAAAGAAACGCGCCGCACCCGCGTTGAAAAAACAATCGACAAGCTGTCGCGGGGCGTTAAAAATCCGACACTAAAAGAGTAAGGCCGAACAACCGGCGTGGCCGTGGGATGGTTTAGCGGTACGCATAGCCTGCACGACCGTTCGGGAAACGGCTTAGCGGCTCGCATACCCTGCTCGGCCGTTCGTGGAACGGCTTGGCGCCACGCAAAACTTGCTCGGCCGTTCGTGGAACGGCTTTGCGGCTCGCAAAACCTGCTCGGCCGTTCGTGGAACGGCTTTGCGGCTCGCAAAACCTGCTCGGCCGTTCGGGAAACGGCTTGGCAGCTCGCAAAACCTGCTCGGCCGTTCGGGAAACGGCTTGGCAGCTCGCAAAGCCTGCAAAAGTGCAGGCTTTTTCGGCTGAATATGCTTGTTTTGGCGAAAAGCCTGCGATTGTGCAGGAATTTCCGCTCTTGATTGGCTGAACCCTGCTTAATAGCCAAAAAAACTGCAGATTTGCAGGAATTTCCTGAAACAAGCCTATCAACACACAAAAAGATGTACTTTTGCAGGTTTTTTGGACGTTGCTAGTGATTGCTGGATTGGTGGGTTTATACAGGTAGCTAGTGATTGCTAGGTTGATGGGTTTATTCTACTCTGGATTAATTTACCGAAGCAGCCGCAAACTACTTGTGCGACAGCCTCGCCCCGTTTCGAAAGTGAGCAGCAGCGTGGGTGGGGAAGCCGGTTCGCCAACCGGAATACCGTTCCATGCGTTGCCGCGCTGCATCGAACTCAAACGCTAAAAAAGTCCCGAAGGATCGGCTCCACGGCCAATCTTTCGGGACTTTTTCTAATTTATTATTTGAGCTGATGGATCGGATGGCCCAAAGCGCCTTCCGCTGCATCCATCACCATTTCCGTCAATGTCGGATGCGCATGGATGGTCAATGCGATGTCTTCCAGGGTGGCTCCCATTTCAATCGCCAAGCCAAGCTCGCCGATCAGGTTGGATGCTTCCGGACCGACAACTTGCCCGCCCAGCAGGATGCCCGTATCTTTGTCGCCGACCAGTTTCACGAAACCTTGGCCTGCGTTCAGCGAGTTCGCGCGGCCGTTGGCTGCGTAAGGGAACTTGCCGATCGCTACATTGTAGCCTTGCGCTTTCGCTTCGGTTTCGTTCAAACCGACGCTGGCAATTTCCGGATCGGAGAATACGACCGCCGGGATCGCCTTATAGTCGATTACGCTCGGATGACCGGCAATCACTTCAGCCGCCACTTTTGCTTCGTAGGAAGCTTTGTGCGCCAAAGCCGGACCCGGAACGATATCGCCGATCGCGAAAATATGCGGAATGCTCGTGCGGCATTGATTGTCGATCTCGACCAAACCGCGTTCTGTCAGCTTCAGGTTGATCAGATCCAAGCCGAGCTCGCCGTCCGTGTTCGGACGGCGGCCAACCGTTACAAGCACGTAATCGGCCGTAACTTGCTTTTCCTCGCCTTTGACAGTGAACGTAACCGTCACGTCGTTGTCCGTTTTGGTGCAGCTTTGCGCCAACGCTTCAGTATGCACCTCAACGCCTACTTTGTCCAGGTTGCGGGCAACCAGTTTGGACATTTCTTTTTCAAAGCCCGGCAGCACGCTGTCAGAGCCTTCCAGAACAGTTACTTTTGTACCGAACTTCGCGTACGTTTGGCCCAGCTCGATGCCGATATAGCCGCCGCCGATGACGATCATGCTTTTCGGAATTTCCGGCAGGTTAAGCGCCTCTGTCGAGGAGATGATTCTGCCGCCGAACGGGAATGCTTTCAACTCGATCGGACGGGAGCCCGTCGCGATGATGCAGTGCTGGAAGCGGTAGCGCGGAGCTTCCTGCTCATTGAATACGCGCGCTTCATGCTCGTTGATGAACATGACTTCGCCCTGGAACATCTGGATTTTATTGCCTTTGAGCAATGCGCTGACGCCGCCTGTTTGCTTTTTGACGATGCCGTTTTTCCATTCCTGCACCTTGGCGAAATCCACTTTCACATTTTCAACCGAAATGCCCATGCTGTCGGCATGAAGGGCATGCTCGTATTGATGCGCAGCGGAGATCAAAGCTTTGGAAGGGATACAGCCGCGGTTCAGACATACGCCGCCCCATTCCGATTTATCTACGATCAATACGCTTTTGCCGAGCTGCGCGGCGCGGATGGCGGCCACATAGCCGCCCGGACCCGCACCGATAACCAATACGTCAATATCTAAAGAAGCGTCTCCTACTACCATATGTTACACCTCCAGGACAAGAAGCTCTGGGTCGGCCAGAAGCTGCTTGATATAGTTCAGGAAGCTTTGCGCCGTCGCTCCGTCCACGATACGGTGGTCAAAGCTTAGGGAAAGCGCCATAACTTGAGCTGCTACGATTTGTCCGTTTTTCACGACAGGTTTTTCCGTGATGCGGCCTGCACCCAAAATCGCAACTTCAGGGAAGTTGATGACCGGCGTAAAGAACATGCCGCCTACGGAGCCGATGTTCGTAATGGAAATCGTTCCGCCCTTCATTTCGTTAGGAGCCAGTTTGCCTTCGCGTCCGCGAACGGCAAGATCTTTGATGGCGGATGCGATCGACCATACGTTTTTGCGGTCTGCGTCATGAATGACCGGAACGAGCAGGCCGTTGTCCGTATCGGTCGCGATGCCGATGTTGTAGTACTTTTTGTACACGATCTCTTGCTTCTCTTCGTCGATCATCGCATTCATGACCGGGAATTGGCGGCAAGCTGCTACCAACGCTTTGACGATGAACGGCAGGTAAGTCAGCTTCACGCCTTTTTTCTCGGCGAGAGGCTTCGTCCGCTCGCGCAGAGCGACGAGGGCCGACACGTCGATCTCGTCCATCAGCGTCACGTGCGGAGCCGTATACACGGACTTGACCATCGCGTTCGCGATCACTTTGCGGATTCCTTTGAACGGAATCCGTTCTTCGACGCGATCGCCGCTCACGGCCGCCTGCGCTGCTGCCGCAGGCGCCGCCGCGCCAGCCGCCTCCGCAGCGGCCGGCACTGCTGCCGGAGCCGCGGCTGCGCCGCCTCCGGCTGTGAAACCGAGCACGTCCTCGCGCGTAACGCGGCCGTGCTTGCCTGTCGGCGTCACCTCTGCGAGGTTGACGCCCTGCTCTCTTGCCAGCTTGCGCACGCTAGGCGTCGCAAGCACTTCGCGGCCGGCGCTGCTTGCAGCAGGCGCTGCCGGAGCTGCAGCAGCAGCCGCTGGTGCTGCTGCAGGGGCCGGTGCTGCCGCCGCAGGGGCAGCAGGAGCAGGCGCCGCGGCCGCAGGCGCGTCGTGGCCGTGGATCGATGCCGCAGGCAGTTCGCCCGCGACCTCGATCGTCATCACGAGCTCGCCGACCGTGCAGATTTGGCCGTCTTTCACTTTCACGTCGACGACTTTTCCGTCGACAGGACAAGGTACTTCCACGACCGCTTTATCGTTTTGAACTTCCATCAAAATCGTTTCATCCGTTACGGCGTCGCCCGCTTTTACGAGCAGCTTGACGATCTCGCCTTCATGTATACCCTCGCCAAGCTCAGGGAACTTGTATTCAAAAAGTGCCACGTACACTACCTCCCATTACTTTCGACTGTATAATTAAAATTCGAGGACTTGATTGATTCCGGCAATGACGCTCGCAGGATTAGGCAGCCAAGCGTCTTCGATTTGCGCAAAAGGATAAATCGTATCCGGCGGCGCCACGCGAAGCACGGGAGCTTCCAGATGGAGGATCGCCTTCTCGTTGATTTGCGCGATCACTTCCGCCGCTACGCCGGAAGTTTTTTGCGCTTCCTGTACGATAATCGCTCTGTTCGTTTTCTTGATGGAAGCGACGATCGTGTCGATATCAAGCGGCAGCAGTGTGCGCAGGTCGATGACTTCGACTTTGACGCCCTTCGTTTTTTCGATTTCCTCGGCCGCTTTGAGGGAAGTGTGCACCATAGCGCCGTAAGTAATGATCGTGACATCGGAGCCTTCGCGAACGACATTCGCTTTGCCGATTTCCACGGTATATTCGCCTTCCGGCACTTCTGCACGGAAAGAACGGTATAAATTCAAATGTTCCATGAAGAAAACAGGGTCATTATCGCGAATCGCGGAAATGAGCAGCCCTTTCGCATCGTAAGGGTTGGAAGGGACAATGACTTTGATCCCCGGAGTTTGCACCAGCAGCCCTTCCAGCGGGTCGGTATGCAGCTCAGCCGCTTTAACCCCGCCGCCAAAAGGCGTGCGGAACACGATCGGAGCGTTGTAACGGCCGCCGGAGCGGTAGCGCATACGGGCAGCCTGTACGCAAATTTGGTCGAGCGCTTCATAAATGAAGCCGACAAATTGAATTTCGGCAATCGGGCGGAAGCCCTGGATGCCAAGACCTACGGCAAGTCCGCCGATCGCGGATTCAGCCAGAGGCGTATCGAATACGCGCTCTTCGCCGAACTCTTTTTGTAAACCTTCCGTCGCGCGAAATACGCCGCCGACATGACCAACGTCTTCCCCGAACAAAACTACGTTGGGATCTCTTTCCAATTCAACGCGCATCGCGTCTTTTATCGCTTGAATCATCGTCATTTGTGCCATGACAGTCCGTGCCTCCTAAGAGTTTTTCGCCAAAAAACTGGCCTCGTTAGCATTGCTTTCGTTCTCGCGGCCGACAGCCGCGAAACCATTTATTTGTACGCTTGCTTTTGCTCTTCCAGATGCTGCGGTGTAGTTTCAAACATCGAATCGATCAAGCCAGGAATCGTCATTTTTTCGGTTTCCTCGGCTTTTTTGATATGCTCGGCGACAGTAGCCTTCGCTTCTTCCTTCACGCGGTTCTCTTCCTCTTCGCTCCACAGTCCTTTTTGTGTCAGGAACAGGCGCATGCGCGCAAGAGGATCTTTAGGCTCCCATTCGCTTTCTTCATCTTTGGTGCGGTATTTGGTCGTATCATCCGCCATCGAATGCGGACGGAAACGGTACGTTAATGCTTCGATCAAAGTTGCGCCTTCGCCCCGACGGCCTCTCTCGGCAGCCTCAGTCACTGCTTGAACGACAGCCAGAACGTCCATGCCGTCCACTTGAACGCCCTTGATTCCCGCGGCAAGCGCTTTGTGCGCTACGGAAAGCGCGCCTGTTTGCTTGGCGTACGGAGTCGTGATCGCATACCCGTTATTTTGCACGAAGTAAATGACAGGCAGCTTGAATGCTCCCGCAAAGTTCATTCCTTCATAGAAATCGCCTTCGGAGCTGCCCCCGTCGCCTGTGTAAGTAATCGCTACGCGAGGCTGATTGCGCTTTTTGAACGCCATCGCAACGCCGGTAGCATGCAAAATTTGCGCGCCGATAATGATTTGCGGCATAAGCACGTGCACATCCTGCGGAATCTGACCGCCATGCTGGTGACCGCGGGAATACAAGAAAGCTTGATACATCGGCAGTCCGTGCCATACGATTTGCGGCATATCGCGGTAGCCCGGGCAAATGAAATCGTCCTTGTTCAAAGCAAACTCGCTGCCGATCATGGACGCTTCCTGTCCAGATACCGGCGCGTAGAAACCAAGACGGCCTTGACGGCCCAGATTAACGGCTCTTTCATCCCATACGCGGGTGAATACCATTCTTCTCATTAATTCTTTCAATTGATCGTCGCTCAAATTCGGCATTTTGTCAGGATTGACAACAGTACCGTCCGGAGCAAGGACCTGCAAAGGCTGAACTTTCTCTGTGGTCACTTCATAATTCGCTTGGCTGACAAGTGGCTTACTCATACCATTTCACCTCATATATGATTTTAATGCCTGCTAGCTTCGTTTCTGTTATAGTATTATTATAAACCTGTTTTTGTGAATTGTACACCAGTTTCCTTAAGGAATACGACATTTTTTAACCTAATTGAATAGTACAGTTCATCAAAATATATAATACAGTTAACAATTTATTAATAACTGCTATAATACACCTCTCCAAAAAATACCCAATTTTTGCAAAAAACCGCCACACATTGCTGGCACTCAATAACACGCCGGTAACGGCTGACATCATTTTAAAAAAGGGGCGCATGATACAATGGAAGACTCCCGCTACTACAAAAGAACGATTGTCAAAGACGAAATTACATCCGCTTATTTGGGCGAACGGCGCTCCCTCCGCATTTTCCTGCCGCCCGGCTATAACGACCTGCTGTCCTATCCGGTCATTTATTGCCAGGACGGCGAACAATTTTTTAATTTCGGCCGCATCGCGACGACTCTGAACCGCTGCATTCTGGATGACGGAATGGAGCCGGCCATCGTTGTCGGAGTGGACGTCGATACAGCCGTTCGCACAAGCGAATACGCCCCTGAAGGCGAGCGTCATTCCGCTTACACCCGTTTTTTTGCTGAGGAACTGATTCCTTACATCGAAGGGCTCTATCCGGCCCGCCAAGACCGCACCGAACGCATCGTTGCCGGCGACTCGCTGGGAGGAACGGTTTCTCTGCACCTTGCCTTAGATTATCCTAGCCTTTTTTGCCGCGTTATATCCTTGTCCGGCGCATTTTTCGGCTTAACCAGGGAGCGTCTTTCCAGGGAAGAGGATTTATCCTGGCTGGAGTTGTACATGCTGATCGGTCTGGACGAAACCGAAGTGACGACAGAGCGCGGTACGTTCGATTTCGTTCTGGAAAACCGGCTGACCAGAGAGGTGCTCGAGCGAAAAAAAACCGCGCTCCATTATGTAGAGAAGCCCGGCAAGCATTTATGGGGGTTTTGGCAGTTGGAGCTGCCTGATGCGCTGCATTACTTTTTGGGATAGCCACCACTTATCCGCTGTTTATCCGCTTTTTATCGCATACCGCGATTTCAGCAATTCGATCATATCCGCAATTTGCTCTCCGGTCGGCGCTCCGACGATTTGTTCTGCGGCGGCCGGCCGGATTCCCGTTTTGCCGAGTTCCGCTATGAGCGTCTCCGTAAATTGGCCGGAGGTCAGCGGAGCGTTCAAACATTCCGCAAGGCTTGCCATGCTCCCCGGTGCGACTGCCGGATAATCCCCCTGCAAAGCCGTTCCCGCCGCTTTGTCATAAAACTCGCGCGCCATGCGGGCCTTGCTCTCGCCGTTTCCTTCCACGATGACAAAAGCTTGCACCGAGATAGCCCGCTGCTGGCGGCGCTGGGCAATTCCGCAAAATTTGCGCCCGCCGACACTCAGATCGAATTCGCCCGGGCAAAAGGAGCCGACAACTTCTCCCTGATCGATCTGTCCGGTTAAACCGCTCATCGCTTGCCGGATCAAGGCCACCATCGTTTCAAAATCTTTGCGGTGCTCCATATCGCCCGCCGCTTTGGGAATCAGCAGCGACACATTGACCACGCCCAGATCAAGCGGAACGGCCGCCCCGCCGGAATTGCGGACCGCCGTGCTATAGCCTTGGCCCTGCAGCCATCGCTGCGCATCGGCGGCCAAAGGAAGCCGGCTGTCGCGAAGCCCCATCACAAAAGCCCGCGGATGGCGCCAAATATGGATCACAGGCGCGGCCCCCTGGCCAATCGCCCTGCACATCAACTCCTCCAGAGCAAACGAGTACAGTATATCGTGAAAGCCCGTTTCATCCGAACGATCCCAAACGATCGTACCGGGGGGCAGCAATTGTATAGACATAATCCCGATTCTCCCGACCTTCGTATTCAAACCCATTTCAAATTGTAATGGATCTGCCTCCGTATCGCAATGAACCGTCCCGGATTGCAGAAGATATTGTCAAAAATCATCAAAATCTCAGACTCAAACAGGTAGGAATTTCTATTTTCCTGTCGAAATAATACAAATATAACCAAATTCCGATAAGTGGGCGAAAACAATTGAAAGTCATGGATGACTTGCTGCTTAATGTACTGGTTCTAACGGTACCCATCTTGATCTATTACATATTATGGCTTGACCGGTCCAGGCCCATTAAAAGCCGCCGCTGCAGCCAGTTGAGCATCGCTATCATCTGCTCTCTTGCCGCGGTGTTTTGCATGTCTCATCCGCTCTTCGCCTACAACGGCAGCGAATACGACCTTCGCGTTATTCCCGTGCTCGCCGCATTCTTGTACAGCGGCATCGGCGCCGGCTTGATCGTATCCGCAGTGATCATCGCCTATCGATATTACATCGGAGGGCCGGAACTGGTTTTGATCGTTTCCCTCATCGCACTTCTGGTCCCTTTCATACTTGCCTTTATCTCGCTCAGCAATTGGAAACAGCGCACGACCAAGGTGATGTTCCCCAGTTTGCTTGCATTCGTCAGCGCTTTGGCCGCTTTTTGCATAAACCTCGTTTACCGGATTCAGATGGATGAAAAGATCGATTTGCGCTTTTGGATGTATGGCGGCTTATTCTGTCTCATTCATATGGTCACGATGTTGATGCTGACTTATCTTATTGAAAGAATCCGCGAAAATATGTCCATGCGAAGCGAGCTTCAACGCTCCGAGAAACTTCATGTACTTAGCGAGCTCGCCGCCTCCGTAGCACATGAAATCCGCAATCCGATGACCGTGGCGCGCGGCTTCATGCAAATTCTCAGCCAATCCCAAGTTACCGAAGAAAAAAAGCGGATATATACTTCGATGGTTATCGAAGAGATCGACCGCGCGCAAAGCATTATTAGCGATTACCTCTCGTTTGCCAAACCCCAGGCGGAAAAAACGGAGAGGCTCGACGCTTCCACACTCACGCAAAAGCTGGGGAATTTGATCAATCCTTATGCCTCGCTGAGAGGGGTGCAAATTTCCTTTGATATGGAATCGCCTCTTTGGATCATAGCCAACTATGAAAAAATGATTCAATGTCTCGTTAATTTGACCAAAAACGGAATCGAAGCAATGCCAAACGGCGGAACGCTGCAAATTAGCGGCTATAAGCGCGGCTCCAAAATTATTTTGGAAATCAGGGATAGCGGAATCGGTATGACGGCCGAGCAAATCGAGCAGCTTGGAACCCCGTTTTATTCGACCAAACACAAAGGCACCGGCCTTGGCATGATGGTCTCCTTCCGCATCGTCAAAAACTTGGGAGGAACCATCGAAGTGAGAAGCCAGCCCGGAAAAGGAACATGCTTTATGATTTCATTACCCGCCCTTTGAAACTTCGGCCAATATGTTCATAATCCCCTTAAAAAGCGGAATCGCTTTGCTGCTTTCCCGCACATCCGCATTCTCGATAACTACCGAGACCGCATACCGCGGAGCTTCGACAGGACCGTAGCCGATAAACCATTGATTGATTTTTTCCTGTTTGTCATGTATGACTTGCGCGGTCCCTGACTTGCCTGCAAGGTTCCATTCCGCCCCCTGCAGCCCTTGTCCTGTTCCGTCCGTGACGACATCCCGCATCCAGTCCAGCAGCCTGCGGCTTGTCTTCGCGGATACGCTGCCATCGGCAGGACGCAGCGCATGCACAGGAAATTGTTCCATGGCGCGGCCCGTCCGGTAACGGATTTCCTGCACCACTCTTGGCGATAAAGCTTTGCCCCCGTGGAGCAAGGCAACTACCATGTTGGAGGCTTGCAGCGGCGATATACGTACGTCCCTTTGACCGATAGCCGTCTGCATCAGCACGCCCTCATCGCTGCGGGGTGTCTGCGTATCAAAAAGATGACCGGCTTCCTCCTGATCGAATTGCCTTATGTCCTCCTTCGTACCGGCTTTTCCTGTCCAGCCGACGTCTGCCAGCAGCCCAAGCTTGCGCGCATAGGTCTCCACTTGCGCCGCAGTCAAGCGCTGCATCACTTTGGCGAAAACGATGTTGCAGGACTGGGCATAACCTTCCTCCAACGTTAAAGCGCCGTGCCCCTCTTTTCTCCAGCAAGTGAAGCCGTATTTGCCCAATGCCCCCTCGCAATCGAAAGTTTCGTGAAGGTCTACGACGCCTTCATCCAGCGCTGCCGCAGCAACCACCGTCTTGAAAATCGAGCCCGGCACCGTCGCCTTGAGCGCGTGGTTGCTCCAGTTCGAACTGCCCGGGTCGACCCGGGCAGGATCAAAGTTCGGGCGGCTCGCCATCGCAACGACATCGCCTTGGCCGGCATCCTGAACGACTGCGGCCCCTTCGCGAATTTGCATCTTGTCCATCAGCGCTTCGATTTTTTGCTGCACGCTCATATCCAGCGTAGTTACAAGTTTGAGCGGGTAATACGGATTATCCGGCGCAATCATTCTGGCATCGAGGCCTGACAGAGGCCTTTTGCCCGCATCGGTGAAATACGAGATCGACGTTTCGCCGATCCCGCGCAGCCACCGATCAAAGCTTTTTTCCAGGCCGGCTCCGCCGATTTTGCTCGTCAGCCCCATCCTGCCGCTCGCCAGCTCGGCACCGTATACGCTAGAGACGAGATCCGGATTTTGCCCGATAAATCCGATCAGCTGCCTGGCCGTCATTTCCGCCGGATATCGGCTTTCCATGTTTACGACTTTCAGGTACGGGAGCTGCAAAGCCGTAATCTCCGCTTCCTCCTCCGGCGTCAATGCGAGCGGAACTATATCAGCTTGGCCTTGGCCTCGCCAAACCTGCGGCTCCTTCAACCCGCTCACGAAGGCGAGCCAATCCTTCGGGCTCGTCCCTAATATACGGGCGATCTGGGCAAGCTGCCCCTCAGTGCCCCAGTATTGGCTATGGATCGGAAACACGACCAACGCCCTGACCGTTTGTCCTGTAAACGGCCGCATATGCCGATCATAAATTTGCCCGCGGCCGCTATCCAAAACTAAAGCGCGCTGCCTTTGCAAAACCGAGTTTTCGACGAGGTTGATGCTCCGGGACGAATAGCTTTCCGATGCGGCAACCTGTATCCAGAAAAGCTTCCCGCCAATAATGGAGAGCGCACAAATGATAATAAGGAGAGACAAAAATATTCGGCGTTTTTCCGCCGCTGACAGCTGATTCCGTTTCATAGCCGCAATCCCTTTCGTCGCACGAATAGCTTCTGCTCTCAGTATGTTCAACAGCCGTATCCGGCAAACTGCGCCAAGCAAATTACACCGGGGCGTCATCCTCACAAAACTAGACGCTCAGAGGGGAGCAGCAGCTTCTGTCAAACCGCTGCTGAAAGCTAGTCGACGCGTCATTGGCCGATAGCGCGCGCAGAAAGCCTGCACTTTTTCACTGGTTTATGGCCAGAACGCAACTCGCCGTACGACAATTTGCTCTCACTGACGTCTCACTGGCCAGCAGCACGCGCAGAAAACCTGCAAAAGTGCATCTTTTTTCTCCCTGATGCTCTTACTTTGCTAAATTCCTGCAAATCTGCAGGATTTTCTGCCGAAATTCAAGCTCAGCCTCCTCATGGACGAAAATTCCTGCACTATCGCAGGCTTTTCCTCAAAACGGGCTGGTTCCTACGCAAAAGCCTGCACTTTTGCAGGTCTTTGGCCTGAGCGCAACTCGCCGTACGACAATTTGCTCGCGCCGTCACCTCACCGGCCGGCTGCGCACGGTGAAAGCCGCCTAGCCTACAACAGCCCGCTGCGCCGCTCTTTCAACAAAAAAGCTACCCCCTCGTCATACCGCAAGGGGATAGCTTTTTTATGTATATTTACTCAACTTCAAACTTGGAAAGCGACTCGTTCAATGTTTTGGAGAGCTGGTCCAGCTTGTCGGACAGCTTCACCAGCCCTTCGCTGATGCCGAGCTGCTCGGAGCTTAACGATGCAACCTCCTCGGATGTTGCCAGCGATTCCTCCGCAACTGCGCTTACGTTGGTCATCGCATCCGACAGCACGACCTGCGACTGCTCCAGCGTGCTGATTGAATCGCTCACAGCGCTAAGCTGCGTAATAAAACCGCCCATATGGCTCGTTACTTGCTTGAAAATCGTATCCGCTTCTTTAACCGCCAAAATTTGCTCCTGGAAAATCGGTCTGGCGTTGTTGAGCGCTTTTACCGTTTCATCGATCTCTTTTTGAATCGTTTCCGTCGTTTGACCAACGATATCGATCGATTGTCTGGATTGATCCGCCAGCTTGCGGATTTCGTCGGCCACGACCATGAATCCTTTTCCTGCGGCTCCGGCTCTGGCGGCTTCGATCGTTGCATTAAGCGAAAGAATATTCGTCTGCTTGGTTAAATTGTTCAGCACTTCGAGAATTTTACGAATCGACCGGGTGCTGTCTTTAAGTCTGTCGACCTTATCGACCATGGAGCGTATCATTTCTTCCGTTAAGTTCGTCTTGCCGATAAGCTCGTCCATGTACTTGGTACCCTGCTCACTCGAGCTTTGCACGTCCGCGGCTGCCGTTCCCATCTCCAGGTTCGCCTCGATGACCTGCTTCATTTGCACGCCGATGTGCTGCGTAAGCTCGTTCCCTTTTTCCGATTCGGTGGCAAGCCCTGCCGCTCCGCCCGAAATTTCGTCCGTCGCTACTGCAATTTCACGTGCGGCCGTAGCCGTTACTTTCGAAGAATTCGAAAGCTCCGTAGCGGTTTCAGCCACCTGCTGAGCCGAAGCGCTGGTCTGCTGAACGAGCGATGTAATCTGCTGCATCATCACATCAAAGCTTTCGCCCAACTGGCCGATCTCGTCTTTCGTTTGATAATTGGCGCGTACCGTAAGATTGCCTCGCGCTCCTTGCCGCATTAGGTTGCGGAGATTAATGAGCGGCCGTCCGATCATTCTTGCGACGAACAATCCGATTAGCACGGCGGCGATAGCCGCACCGATGGCCACATAGATCGTATATTTGAAAATGACTCCTGCTTCCTTCACCAGCGAGCTTACCGGCGTATCGCCGAGCAAATACCAACCGGACACCGTCGAACGGTAAAAAGAAACCAGATGGTCGTCTTTGGTCGTAAACGAGTCGGCATCTTTATCCATCTGTTCTTTCGTCAGCTGAATGTCCGAATCTTTCTCCACCGTCTCCTTAGCGATCGAAGCGATCACTTTGTTCGAGGAGTTTGTAATAGCGATCTTACTGTCATCGCCGAGAGAGATTTCGTTGACTTCTTTATACAACAGATCGGTGCTGATTTCCAAAAGCAGAATCGCAGACGAGTTGTTCGTCAACGTATTGCGCAGCACCCGTCCGATGGCAAACGTGCCCGGGGAGTTCGTCGAATATCCGTTGACTTTGCTGTCCAGCCAGACCACTTTACCGTTGGCTTCATTAACTTTTGCGAACCAGTCCTGATCCTTCACATTGCCGACCAGCGTACTGCCGCCCGCTCCGGTTATCGTAATCAGGGAGCCATCAGGCTTATAAAGGTGAAGCGTCTTAATCGATTTGTTGGAAAAAATAATGACGTTTAATTTCTCCGACAGTTGGCGGGTTAGGTCTAAATAATCATAAGTGCTCGGGTCGACCTTCGCCTGCTTATCGAGAATATCCTGAATATCCTTGTTCAGCATAATTTGCAGCGACGCATCATCGAAAGTCTGGAACAGGAAGTCGAGCTTTTGTCCGGCCTGTGTAAGCGTCTCAACGTTGGATTCGGAAACCTTGCCTTTAATAACATTTTTGGAAACGGAGTAAGAAATAATCCCGACGATCAGGACAAAGAACAAAATACTTGCAAAAAACATCAGGAAAAGCTTCATTCCTACGGATTTCACCGGATTTTCAAAATGAAGCTCCCGCATCATTCTCCATCCGCTCACCCCCGTACGCTTCAATAGTTGGCCCAATCGTCCCCATTTTACTTGACGAATGGCTTTCCAACACGACTTTCCGAACTTGACTAAAGCTGACGTAAACTGATTAGGTCCATTCTTCACACAGGTCACCACCATTAGATTCTGATTAGCATGATTTGATTAGGAATTCAAAATCTGTTTGAAAAGGGTTTCACGCTTATTATAACACTAAATTTTCGACACTTTTTAACAATATCCTCTAATTAACGAGCAAAAAATGAGATAACCTTCCATGGAAGTTTTTCGAAGCTGAAAAAAAAGAAGCATCCCCCTGAACCATACAGCCGGAGGAAGCTTCCATCAAGTTATTTACCTGTTTTTTTTCTCATCATGTCCCATTTTTTCACGGGTTGGGCCGTTTTGATTTTTACAATTTGCAAAGGATGTCTGGCCGCGTCCAGAAGCTGGCCTTCTTCGCCGGTGATCGCTTCGACTTTTTGCTTGAAATGAGTGCCCTCGGGCCCAAAAAACTCGATCTCCTGTCCTATTTTGAAATGATTTCGCTGCTGGATGACCGCCGTGCCCGTCTCTGCGTCGTAGTCCATGACCAAACCTACAAAGTCAAATCCTACGGCTTTATCTTCAGGCTCATAAATATGGTCCTCAGGTCCCGGGGACTCGTAGAAAAATCCTGTATTCAGCGGACGGTTGGCCGCTTTATGAATTTCGTCAAGCCAAACCTGCTTCAGTTCATAGCCGTCCGGATCGTCAAAATAGGCGTCAATCGCCTGCCGGTACGCGCCTACAACCGTCGCGACGTAATGGATGCTTTTCATGCGCCCTTCGATTTTAAAGCTGTCCACTCCCGATTCGATCATCTCCGGAATGTGTTCGATCATGCTCAAATCTTTGGAGCCCATCGTAAAAGCGTCGTCCTCCGCTCCGAAAAGCGGCAAATCGGTTGCCAAAGGCCCTGCCAAAGGCTGGTCCTTGGCGAACAAATCGTATTTCCAGCGGCACGATTGCGAGCAGCCTCCGCGGTTGGAGTCGCGGTCGGTGAAATGGTTCGACAGCACACATCTGCCCGAGTAGGAGCTGCACATCGCGCCATGGATGAACGCTTCGATTTCCACATCTACATGCCGCTTGATTTCATCGATCTCTTCCATGCTGGCTTCCCGCGCCAATACGACACGTTCGATGCCCTGATCTTTCCAAAACTTGACGGCCTGCCAGTTCATCGTCGACTGCTGGGTGCTGAGGTGCACTTCGAGCTTAGGCGCCACTTTCCTGGCCGTTTGCATAATAATCGGGTCCGCGGCAATGATCGCGGAAATTCCGACTTCCTGCAAGCCGCGCAAATACGGCTCCAGCCCGTCAATATCTTCATTATGCGCATAAATATTCGTCGCAACGAACACTTTTGCTCCATAAGCCTTAGCAAATTGCACGCCCTCGCGCATTTCTTCCAAAGTAAAGTTGTCCGCATTGGAGCGCAGTCCGTATTTTTGCCCGCCGATATATACAGCATCCGCTCCGTAATGGATCGCAAATTTCAGCTTTTCCAGGCTTCCGGCCGGAGCCAGCAGCTCCGGTTTGTCCAGCCTTACGCGCTTGCCTCTGGCTCTAGCTGCTACAGCCGCCGTAGTCATGATGCCACCTTCCTTTCTCAATAAACCTGTTCTTTATAAAAAAAGCCATACGACAGTTCGCGCTCGGGATCTTGCAAGCTCCGAATGCTGTCCAGCCACTCTTCCTTGAACTCATAGCGTTCCGGATCGGCTGCGTAGCTGTCAATTACCGCGCGGTAGCTTCGTACAACAGCTTCGTTGTACTCCGGCGATTTGAGCAAGCCTTCGATTTTCAGGCAGTCCACGCCGCCATCCATCAGCTCCGGCAAGTTTTCCAGCATGCAAACATCTTCAGAGCTCATAATATGAGTGCCGTTCCGGTCTTCGTAGATCGGATAGCGCTGATCGCGCCGCTCATGCTCGATAAGAAACAAGCCGCGGCCCGATGAACGGTCCTCACGGGACGCATCCGCTTTCCCCTGATGCTCCATATAATTTTTCACCAGCTCGCGCTTGGAGTGATAAATGTTCGTAATGCCGTGCACATGCACTTCCACTTCCAAAAGCGCATGACGTTTAAAATCAAGCACCTGCTCCATGTTCAGCTCCCTGGCCAAAACAACGCGCGAAGCTCCCTGATTCGCCCAATAATTGGCGGTGGCATAGTTCGTCGATGTCATCTCCGCATTCCAATGCAGCTTCACCGGCTTCGGCAAATTCCGTACCGCCATCAGCACAGCCGGATCGCCGAATACGATCGCATCGACTCCCATCCGCTGCAGCTGCTCGATATAGCCGTGCAGCTGTTCCAGGCTGTCGTTGTCAAAAATGTTGTTGACCGCGGCGTAAACTTTCGCCCCGCGATCGTGCGCCCATTGTACCGCCTGGCCCAATTCCTCCAGCTTCACTTCACCCGGGAGGCGCAGGCCGTAGCGTTCTTCCCCGACGAGGACGGCGTCCGCGCCCGCTTCGACCAATCTTTTCAACTCATCGACGGAGCCGCAGCTAACCAATAACTCCGGTTTCTTCATGTATACCCTTCTTTCCGAACATCTGTCCGATCATGGCGATCCTGGTCAATTGGCGGCTTTTTTGCTTGCCGCAATGTTCTTTTTATGTTCTTCAAACGTTTCTGCAAACAAATGGCCTTTCGTGCCGTCTTTCTTCGTTACATAATACAAATACTTGGTTTCCTGCGGATACAGGGCAGCCTTGATCGAAGCCAGGCTCGGGCTGGCGATAGGCCCCGGCGGCAACCCCGGATTCAAGTACGTATTATAAGGGCTTTGAATTTGCAAATCTTTTTCCAGCAGCCGTTCTTTAGGCTTATCGAATAAATACTGCACCGTCGCGTCGATCTGCAGCGGCATGTTTTTGCTCAAGCGGTTGTAAATGACGCCGGCCACAAGCGGCCGCTCCTCATCGACAACAACCTCCCGCTCGACCAGCGAAGCGACCGTCAGCAGTTGATGGATCGTCAAATTCCGCTCCTTCAGCTTATCCTTCCAGTCCGGCGGCAGCGCCGCCAGCTTTTTATCAAGTTCCTCCAGCGTCCGCTCTACAAACTCCTGCTCGGTTGTCCCCTGCTTAAATTCATAAGTCTCGGGAAACAAATATCCTTCCAGAGGGTGCCGCAAATTTTTGTTGTCCGGAAGAGACGCGATCGAGCTCGCCTGAAACTGGGACGGAGTATCGGTCAACTTGAGGAAAGCGTCGGCGCTCCATGACGTCTGCTCAGTCAGCTTCGCGGCGATTTGCTGGACGGTATATCCTTCGGGAATCGTAATACGGATGACGTCTTCCTTTACCGTTTCGCCTTTGTTCAGCTTGTCAATGATTTGATCCAGCGTTATGCCGGGCTTCATGCTGTACTCTCCCGCTTGAAAACGCGCCCCCTGCTTCTTCCATTTCAAATAATAAGTAAATATCGAACCGTTCCTGATCAGCCCGTCCGCTTCCAGCAAGCTTGCGATTTGCGAAGAACCGGCGCCTTGCGGGATCGTTATTTTAACATCCTGATCAGCCGGAGCCACGGGCTGCAGCGCATTCGAGATATACAAGCCGATCCCCCCGGCTCCCCCGGCGATAAGCAGCAAAACCAATCCGCCGATCAGCAGCACAGCCTTAACCTTGCTGCGCTGCGGCTTACTAAATTCACCTTGTTCATCCAGCATCTGGTTCACGACCATCCTCCTGCAGCTCTCCCTACATTATGCCCTGTTTGACAAAACAAAAAAGAGCGGATGCACTCCGCTCGGGTGTACGCTCTTACAAGTCATCCTTCACCGGAAACATCATTTCGTCGTAGAGCTCCGATACCGTTTCCCATTCATCGTCGTCTTCGATCGTTTCCAGCTCATATTGCTGATCCGCTCCCTGAACCACCCTAAAGATGGCGACTTCATCTTCCTTCTTCAGTTCGCCGGATTGCAGAACGGCATATATCACATCGCCGTGAACGAATTCCGTCAGAAGACGATAAACCGTCGATTCGTTTTGCTCGTCAAACAAAATGATATCATCCCCATAAGCATTCCGCAACACATCCGTTTGCGTTACGCTCATGACTCTTCTTCCTCTTCAAACTCGGCCATCAAGGTGTTGAACGTTTCTTCCACAATGTTCCATTCCTCTTCGTCCTCGATGGTGAACAGCTTCAGATCTTCTCCGTCGTCGTCTTCCTCGTAACGGAAAGCGTATACTTCGTCTGTCTCCTCTTCCCCGCCGTCAAGCGGAACGACCATCATGTACTTCTTGTCGGAACCGTCCACTTCGAATTTCATGATGACCTCGAACTCTTCCTCGTTGCCGTCATCGTCAGGGATATAAATGATTTCCGGTTCTTCCTCACGCAATTCTTCTTTGGACATGTTCATTTCACCTCTTCGTATTGGCATCCATATATCCTTGCAAAATAAGAGCCGCGGCCATCTTATCGATGACCGCCTTTCTCTTTTTCCGGCTCACATCGGCTTCGAGCAGCGTTCGCGTAGCGGCTACGGTCGTAAGCCGCTCATCCCACAGATGCACAGGCACATTCAATCTTTGCTGCAAATCCCGGGAAAAAGCAATCGCGATCTCGCCTCGCGGACCAATCGTATTGTTCATATTTTTAGGCAAACCGACGACAATCTCGGTAACGTTATATTCGCGCAGAATCGCTTCCAGACGCTCCATGTCCTGTTCCGGCTTGCGGCGCTGGATGACTTCCAGCCCCTGGGCCGTCCAGCCCATTTCGTCGCTGACCGCCACTCCGATCGTTTTGTCCCCGTAATCCAGGCCCATCCATCTCATGCAGGTTCTCTTTTCCTTTTATTTATGCTGGCCCAGATAAGAACGTACCAATTCCTCGATCAGCTCGTCTCGCTCGCGCTTGCGGATCAAGCTTCGGGCGTTATTGTGCCGGGGAATGTACGCCGGATCTCCGGAAAGCAAGTAACCGACAATCTGATTGATCGGATTATACCCTTTTTCCTGAAGAGCATCGTAGACCGCTAACAACACTTCTTTCGGTGATGTCTCGATTTCTTCCGCTTTCACGTTGAACTTCATCGTTTTATCCATGGAACTCATCAGGAGCACCCCACTTTCCGTTTGCTGCCGCTTAAAATACATATTTTTGCTCAGTGTATATTGTCATATATTCTCTGCCCAGCGAAAAATTCCTGTCCGGCCAAAAAATATTTATTTTATCATGCTATTAAACGAATTGGGAGAGCAGTCCTTCCACGCCCGACAACGCCGCCTGCAGCTTGGATGCGTCTTTGCCGCCTGCCTGCGCCATATCCGGGCGCCCGCCGCCGCTTCCGCCTACCTGCCCGGCCACTTCCTTAATAATTTTGCCGGCATGGAAGCCTTTTGCGACAAGATCCGGAGTGACGGCCGCAACGAGGTTGACCTTGTCTTCGGCGACAGCGCCAAGCACGATGACCGCCGAGCCCAGCTTCGTCTTCATCTCGTCGACGATGTTGCGCAAGGAGTCCATGTCCGCGGCATTGACTTGCGCTGCCAGCACGTTGACGCCCGCAGCCTGCTTCACCTGATCGGTGAGCGAGCCCGCCTCGATGCGTCCGAGCTTGCCGCGCAGCGATTCGTTCTCGCGGGACAGCTCTTTCAACTGCTGCTGCAAACTTTCCAGCCGTTTGGGAACGTCCTGGATGTTCGCTTTCAGCAAGCCTGCCACTTCTTTCAACAGCAGAAGCTGCCCGTCCAGGTACTCGTAGGCGCTGCGTCCCGTAACGGCTTCGATCCGGCGAACGCCAGATCCGATACCGGATTCGCTGACAATTTTGAAAAGCCCGATTTGCCCGGTATTTTGCACATGGCAGCCTCCGCACAGCTCCAGGCTGTAATCGCCGACGCGCACGACGCGCACGATGTCGCCGTATTTTTCGCCGAACAGAGCCATAGCGCCCATCGCTTTCGCCTCGGCGATAGCTTTAAGCGAAATCTCGACATCAATGTTGTTCCAGATTTGCCGGTTGACCCGCTGCTCGACATCCTGCAGCTCCTCGCTGCTGATGCTTCCGAAATGCGAGAAGTCAAACCGCAGACGTCCCGGTTCCACCAGGGAGCCCGCCTGATTGACATGCTCGCCGAGCACTTCCTTCAAAGCTTTGTGGAGCAAATGGGTAGCCGTATGGTTTTTGACCGTTTCCGCCCGCTCCGCACCGGTCACTTCAGCCCGGACGGATTCGCCTTTGCGAAGCACGCCGGATTCCACCGTTACCGAATGAACATGCTGGCCGTGAGGCGCTTTGCTGACGTCTTCGACTTTCAAAAGCACGCTCTCGCTGCGAATGTATCCGGTATCGCTCACTTGCCCCCCGCTTTCCGCATAGAAAGGCGTGCGGTCCAGCACCACTTGGCACGTCTCGCCGACACCGACGATATCGACGAATTGGTTCTCGTGAACGATGGCGATGACAGCAGCGTCAACTACCAATTCATTATATCCAACAAATTCGCTTTTAACCGTGAAATCGGCCAGCGGTCCGCCCTGAACCTTCATGCCGCCCTCTTCCTGACGGGCCGCTCTGGCCCGTTCCCGCTGCTCCTGCATCGAAGCGTCAAAACCTTCGCGATCGACGCTCATGCCCTTTTCCGCGGCGAAATCTTCGGTTAAGTCAAACGGGAAGCCATACGTATCGTACAATTTAAAAGCATCCGGCCCGCTGATCCGGTCGCCGCCCGCTTGGCGGGTTTTCTCAACCATCTCCGCGAGGATGACCAGCCCGTCGCTGAGCGTCTCGTGAAACCGCTCCTCTTCCGTACGGATCACCTTTTCGATAAATTCGCGCTTGTCCACTACTTCCGGATAGTAGACGCCCATAATCTCGCCTACGGTCGGCACAAGCGAATGCAGGAACGGCTTGTCCATGCCGAGCACTTTGCCGTAACGGACCGCGCGGCGCAGCAAGCGGCGGATGACATATCCCCGGCCTTCGTTGGAAGGCAGCACGCCGTCGCCAACCGAGAACGCTACCGTCCGGATATGGTCGGCAATCACTTTCAGCGCGACATCGTGCTCTTCATTGGCATGATACTGCACGCCGGCCAGGCCGCACGTCTGCTCAATAATCGGCAGGAACAGATCGGTATCGAAGTTGGAATCGACATTTTGCAAAATCGAGGCAAACCGCTCCAGACCCGCCCCCGTATCGATATTTTTGTTGGGAAGCGGTGTATAGCTGCCGTCCTTGTTATGGTTAAACTGCGTGAACACGAGGTTCCACACTTCCAGGAAGCGCTCGTTTTCACCGCCGGGCCAGCACTCCGGGTCGGACAAATCGCCGTACGCGTCGCCGCGGTCGTAAAAAATTTCCGTACACGGACCGCACGGGCCTTCCCCGATATCCCAGAAGTTGTCTTCCTTCAGCTTGTAGATGCGCTCCTCGGGAATGCCGATTTGCCGGTTCCAAATTTCAAAAGCTTCCTCGTCGTCCTCATGCACGGTAACGGAAATGCGGTTCGGGTCAAAGCCGATCCATTGCGGGTCCGTCAAAAACTCCCAGGCCCACGGAATCACTTCTTTTTTAAAATAATCGCCGATCGAGAAATTGCCGAGCATTTCAAAAAACGTGTGATGGCGGCGGGTTTTGCCGACATTCTCGATGTCGTTCGTACGAATGCACTTCTGGGCGTTCGTGATCCGCGGATTTTCCGGAATTTCGCGGCCGTCCAGGTACGGTTTGAGCGGGGCGATCCCGGCATTGATCCACAGCAAAGACGGGTCGTTGTGCGGAACGAGCGAAGAGCTCGGTTCAATCTTGTGGCCTTTGCTAGCAAAGAACTGCAGCCATTTGGAACGAATTTCGCTTGCTTTCATAAAGTGTTACGCCTCCACAGTGTAATTGATATCAAAACAAAATAAACGCCCCTGCAAAACAGGGACGAATCATCGCGGTACCACCCTGGTTATTGTGCCGGACGCTGCCGCCCGAAATGTGTCACAATCTCCTTATATGAATGTTAACGGATTCACCCGGCGGAGTTCGTCCGCACTCCGGAACGAGCGTTCGGCCATTCTTGCATCGAAAGGTTCTTTCAGCCTAATTACACCTGCTGCGAACAGTTATAATCCGAAACCTTCTCTCTGACGACGGGCTATGGCTTACTTTAGTTCCATCAATGTTTTGTCATAGTCACAGATAGGCAAATTATAACTTTAGGAATTCGCACTGTCAATATTCAGGCCGCAATTCTGGGCAACAACCGAGAAGCGCAAACAGATTGAAACCGGGCCGCAATGGGAACCGTATTATCAAGTTAGTACCACCTAATTAGGTAAGGAGGCTGCCTTTGTTGAATTTCTCTTCGCTCGTCCTGTTGTCCTTAATCGGTCCCGTATTTATTCTTATCATCTACATTATGGCAAGAACGCTGATCAGGAAGCAAATCCCCGACAGCCGGTACAACCCGTTCGATTATATCACCGGTCAAACCGTCGTCCAATTCCAGGAGCAAAAAGAACAAAAAGAAGAAGATGACGACCAGGGCGACGACAAAGAGAAGCATGCAAAAAAGATCGAAAAACGCAGTTGACAATCATTCTCAATGAATATATAATGAGTTCATTGATAATGATTTTCATTATCGAAAGAAGCAAGAGCAAGACCACTTTTTCCGTGGCTGATCGACAGTAATACGAATGATTGCCAAATCACCCAATATCCTCACCTCAACCCTCGTGCAAAACCCCCTTTGGACCATGATCCCGCAAGTCATGGCTCAGAGGGGTTTTGCGCGTCCGCTTTTTACAACGTCGGCCTGTGAACATAGTGCAAAAACAGATGCTGGACGATCACCTTCATAACGGCGAAAAACGGAACCGCCAAAATCAGCCCCATGACCCCCGCCACTTCTCCGCCGACAAGCAGCGCAAAAATAATAAATAACGGATGCATGTGCAGGGACTTGCCGACAACCTGGGGAGAGATCACGTTGCCCTCCAAAATTTGCACGGCAAGATTCACCAGCGCGACGAACAGAATCATTTTCAAGGAAACCGTTGAAGCCATAACAATGGCCGGCGCCGCCCCGAAAAAGGGGCCCAGGTAAGGGATGATGTTGAAAACGGCGACGACGCTTGCCAGCAAAAGCGGATAGGGCATTCCGATGATCCAATAGCCGAGGTAGGCCAGAACCCCGACAATCAGGCATACGAGAAGCTGGCCCCTGACATAGTTGCCGAGCGCCGTATCGATATCCAGAAGCAGCTTGACCGTTACTCTTCGATGATCTTTGGGAACGATGGCGAGCGCCGTTTTTTCCAGCAGCTGAAAATCTTTCATAATGTAGAACGCGACGAAAGGCACGATAAAAACCATGAACACCATATTGATCGTGCTGCCGATCTGATTCACATAATTGGAAATGGCCAAAGATATGCCTTCCTCTATTTTGGTAAGCGATTGATTGAAGCCCATGCGGACGCTGTCCGGCAGCAGCCGGTTTTGATTAAAACCGTCGACAAGCGACTGGGCTCTCATCGCCATCTGCGGCAAATGCTCGTTGAGCTCGGCAAGCTGATTCATAAACATCGGGGTCACATTCATAATAATTACGGTCAACGACGCAATGAATACGCTGTAAATAAGAAGCACGGCAATCGTGCGCGGCACTTTGCGCTGGTTCAGCATGTTGACGACGGGATTCAGCAGATAGGAAAGGATCATGGCTATAAAAAACGGGGCCGCAACGCCTTTGATGAATTGCGCCACACTCAGCAGCACCGGTTTGATCTGCACCAGCATGAAAATAACAGCAAGACCCAGCAGCACATAAACCAGCGAAGCAAACCATTTGTTTTTGTAAAAGCGGTCCATCCTGTTCACCCCTGTTTCAGGCTAGTACATTCGATATACAGTATATGTACAACCTGTGCAAAATAACCCGGGGGAACATGCGCTCCACGCAAAAAAACGCCGCAAATCCGGATGCAAGGCACCGGATTAGGACGGCGTTTATCGTTCATTGTGCAATACTAATTGGCATGTACGTGCGACCCGGAAATCTCTTCCTCAAAAAACAAATCGTCAAGCGAGCTCAACGTTCCGTCTTCTTCAACTTGATAAACGGACATTTTATCGCCGTTAACGCTCAACTCGATAAAGCATCCCCAGCAATAAAATTGATGTGAACCTATTTTTCCGATATCTTTGGAATTGCAATTTGGACAACGCATCATGTTACTCACCCTATTCTTCTTTGGATACGAAGAGTTCTTCTAATTCCGCAGCGGCATGTGCCGGGACGATAACCGCATCCTTCCCTTTGACAGCCGACTCCGGTACGGGAAGCCACCTGCGCCCTCCCTTTAAATCGGAAATGAAACCTTCGGATAATTCATAACCTACTATTTGTGTTCCCCAATCCTGGCCTAAATAAACATCTTCTACCATTCCTAATTGGCGGCCGTCCACTGTAATTACGGGAAGCCCTTTAATCCCGCAGCTTACGTCGTTCAAAACAATCAGCTCCTTGTCGCCGGCTTGCTCGACAAGTACGCTTTCGTTCGGTATGGTAACGGCATCCGTTCCGACGGCAATGATATCGTTCCACAAAATCAGCTTTGCGGCGGAGAACCATTGCTTCGTTTCCAGAACGATGCCTATTATGTTCCAATTCGGGTCCATGCATACATCTTTTACCTGGCCAATCTGCTTACCGGCGTCTACCGTAAGAACGGGAAGGCCGATAAGATCACGCGCTTTGCGCAAGCTGGTTTCCTCCTAGAACCACCCGGTACTATTTAGTACGCAAACGATCCACAATGGTTGCAATTTTGTGGGCGGCTATTTCGATTTGCTCTTTAGAATTCCCCATTCCAAAGCTAAACCGAACGGCGGAGGATACGATATTTTCTGGAAGATGCATCGCTTTTAAGACGTGGGAAATTTCGAGCGAACCCGAGGTGCATGCCGACCCGCTTGCGGCGGCAACCCCGTCCAAATCGAGGCTCATGAGCAAAGTTTCGGTGCTGATGCCGGGGAAACTGATGTTCAAAATATGAGGAATGCTCTGTTCCGGGTTACCGTTGATGACGAAACCGCCGCTGCCCAAGTGGCGCTCCAGATTGCTTACCATAATTTGACGGAGCTCAGCGGCAATTAGTTGACTTTTTTGAAGCTTAGGCAGGCAAATTTCTACCGCCTTGGCGAATCCGGCGATGCCGGCCATGTTTTCCGTGCCTGCGCGGCGTTTGCGCTCCTGGGCTCCGCCGAGCATGAAAGGAGCAAGCATCGTGTTCGGAGCCATATAAAGCGCTCCTACTCCTTTGGGGCCGTTGATTTTATGAGCGGAAAAGCTCATCAGGTCAACCGGCAGCGATTCCAGATGAATCGGTATTTTGCCCAGCGCCTGCACGGCATCGACGTGAAAAACGATTTGCCGCTCGCGCGCCAACTGTCCCGCCTGCTCAATTGGCTGGATGGTGCCGATTTCGTTGTTGACGTACATGATGCTGATCAAAGCCGTATCCGGGCGAATGGCCGCTTCAAGATCGGCCAGCTGAATAAGACCGGTCGGATCTACCGGAAGGTAGGTCACCTCGTAGCCGAGGCTCTCCAGGCGTTCGAACGGATGAAGAACGGCATGATGCTCAGTCTGCGTCGTAATCATATGCTTCTTGCCGTCCCGCTGTGCATTCAATACACCAAAAATGGCCATATTGCTGCTCTCAGTCCCGCTGCCTGTGAAAATAAGCTGCGCGGGCCGGCAGCCTAAGGCGTCCGCCATCGAGTCGCGAAACCGGTTCAGCGCCGTTCTCGGCGCCCTTCCGAAGCTGTGCATGCTCGACGGATTTCCGTAAAACTCCGTATAAAAAGGAAGCATCGCTTCCAATACGTCGGGATGCAGCGGCGTCGTAGCCGCGTGATCGAGATAAATAGGAATCATATCGCACCTTTAGATGTAAAACATATAGTTGTCGTTCTTGCCTTCATCGTGAAATGAAATCAGGTTGGAAAGCGTCGTGGAATCCAGTACTTCCGCGATGCTGTCGCGAATGCGGATCCACAGGTCGCGCTTGGCCGGGTCGTCTTCTTCCGTAAAATCAACCGGACTGATCGGACCTTCCAGAACGCGGATAACTTCGCCGGAAGTCACCTGCTCCGGAGATTTCGAGAGAATGTATCCACCGTAAGCTCCGCGGATGCTCTTGACCAAACCCGCGTTGCGCAGCGGTGCGACTAACTGCTCCAAGTAATGCTCGGAAAGCTGATGTTTTTCCGCAATGCTTTTGAGCGAGGTCGGGCCCTCGCCGAATCGATTGGCCAGCTCCATCATAATTGTCAAGCCGTAGCGGCCTTTTGTCGATATTTTCAAAAATAACACCTCATTTAACATTTATGCCATCAAAGTTGTCCCCATCTTGTCCAAAACAGGGCTATAACTCCTAAACAGCGTTTCCACTTTTGCCCAAAACATTCCTAAACACCTGCGTATCATATATATGTTACCATAATTCCTCCTATAATGGGTGAAAAACAATGGCATTCTCATGAAATATTTTAAAAATAAGCTTTGTAGATGTATAATGATGAGATAAACCTGCAAGGAAGCACAGCATCACAAGGTTTTTTCGCCATTTCAAGACTGGCAGCCAGAAAAGAGGTCATTAATGATGAGTAAAAAAGCACGGGTTATTCTCGGCATGTCCGGGGGCGTCGATTCATCGGTCGCCGCGCTTCTGCTTAAAGAGCAGGGCTATGAAGTCATCGGCATTTTCATGAAAAATTGGGACGATACCGATGAATTCGGACATTGCACGGCAGAGGAAGACGCTGAGGATGTCAGACGGGTATGCGATCAGCTCGGCATCCCTTTTTATACAGTGAATTTTGAGAAGCAGTACTACGATAAAGTTTTCGCTTACTTTTTGGACGAGTACCGCAAAGGCCGTACGCCGAACCCCGACGTCATGTGCAACAGGGAAATCAAATTCGGCGAGCTGCTGCAAAAGGTCGAGGATCTGGGCGGCGACTATCTCGCCACAGGGCATTATGCGCGCGTTGAAGAGCGTGACGGCGAATACGTGCTGCTCCGCGGCAACGATGCGAATAAGGATCAGACTTATTTCCTCAATGCGCTGGGCCAGCGGCAGCTGGCGAAAGCGATGTTTCCGATCGGCCACCTGCCGAAACCGAAAGTCCGGGAAATCGCCGAAACTGCAGGCCTGGCTACGGCAAAGAAAAAGGACAGCACCGGCATTTGCTTTATCGGCGAGAGAGATTTCAAGACGTTCCTCAGCCAGTACTTGCCGGCACAGCCCGGGGATATGCGCGATATCCGTACAGGCGAAATCAAAGGCAGGCATGACGGCTTGATGTACTACACGCTGGGCCAGCGGCAAGGCCTCGGCATCGGCGGCTCCGGGACGGGAGAGCCCTGGTTCGTCGTAGACAAAGACTTGCAGAACAATGTACTGCTCGTCGTGCAGGGTGAACAGTACGAAGGCCTCTACTCCACAGGGCTTACCGCCGCCGACGTCAATTGGATCAGTCCGGACAAGCCTTCCGGACCCGTCGCCTGCACGGCCAAATTCCGCTACCGCCAACCCGATCAGGGCGTGACGCTGACTATGGCGGAGGACGGCACCTGCGAAGTCGCATTTGACAAGCCGCAAAAAGCGGTCACGCCGGGACAATCCGTCGTATTCTACGACGGCGAAATCTGCCTCGGCGGAGGCATCATCGACAAGGTGTATAAATAAAAAAGCCGGTAAATCATACAGGGCTATCCCAAAAGTGTCCGTATAGTACGGGGACAGCCCTTTTATTGAGCAAAAAGGACCTCAAACTCCACTGCCAAGCGGAGAATGAGGTCCTTTCTTTAGGTGAAGTTTCAATGCGAGTCCACACGCCAGAGCCGGGTTGCACCATCTGCCGGGTTGCGCGAAGAAAACCTGCAAAAATACATCTTTTTCTCGCTGGATATGCTGGCCACGACATATTCCTGCAATTGTGCAGGCTTTTTGCCGTGAACATGGGCTCGGATTCATTTTCGCCGAAAATTCCTGTACTTTCGCAGGTTTTTCGCCAAAATGAACCATTCATACTAAAAAAGCCTGCACTTTCGCAGGCTTTCTACCCGTTTAATAGTGATGCGCCTCTCCAATGGACGTTTCTCAACAGCCCGGATTGTGCAGAAAAACTCTTTTTCACTTTCGATCGCGATTCTGATATTTGGCGAATATCTTACTTTCCGTCCCGGAATCCATAGGCTGGTAAAAGCGAATGCCTTCCAATTCTTTGGGAAGGTATTGGTTCGTATCCTTGCCCGGATTGTCAAAAGGGTACAAGTAGGTTGTAGTGCCGTGCTTAATATCCTTAGGCACTTCATACTGTCTCTGTCCCCGAACCGTCTCCAGAGCCGAGTTAATAGCTTTATAGACGCTGTTGGATTTTGGGCTTTCACAAAGATATACCACTGCTTGGGCGAGCGCCAACCGCCCCTCCGGCATCCCTACGAATTGCACCGCTTGTTGGGCGGCGATTGCCATCTGCAGACAATGCGGATTTGCCATCCCCACATCTTCGGAGCTATGTACTACAACTCTTCTCGCGATATAAATCGGGTCTACGCCGCTATCGAGCATCCGGGCTAACCAATACAGGGCGGCATCCGTCTGGGAGCCCCTCATAGATTTGATGAAAGCTGAAGTCAAATTATACATATCGCTAGTGTTAATGCCGTTTAAGCGAAATTGGAACGCTTCCTGAATGGCGCTCAAATCGATCTCAGTTGTATCATGAAGCGTGTATGCAGCAACTTCGAGCGCATTTAGCGCCGTACGTATATCACCATTGCATACATCCGCAATATAATGTAACGCTTCTTCGGTAATCGTTAACCGATTGTTTCCAAGCCCTCTCTCCGAATCGCTTAACGCCGAACGTATAACTCCCTTTACATCCTCCGGGGCTAGAGCGGTCAATTGATAAACCCGGCACCTGGATACGAGCGGCGGAATAATATCGTGTGTGATGCTCTCCGTTGTGCAGCCAATCAGTGTAATGACTCCATTCTCAACAAATGGCAGCAGTGTTTCTTGAATGTTCCTCTTCATGGCGTGGATTTCATCGATAAAAGCAATCGTCTTTTTTCCATAAAGCTTTCTTAAATCTTGAGCTTGTTCAAAAGTTTCACGCAATTGGGCGATACCAAGCGAGACCGCATTAAGTTTAATAAATTCGGCATTCGTTATTTTGCTGATGATGGTCGCCAAACTGGTTTTTCCGGAAGAAGGAGGACCTTGCAAAATCATAGACGGAACCTGGTCAGATTCTATCAAACGCCGCAGAGATTTCCCCTTCCCCACAATATGCTGCTGACCAATATATTCATCCAATGTCGTGGGACGCATACGCTCTGCAAGTGGGGTAGTTACCGATCGATTATTTTCCGCAAAATCAAACAAGTCCATGTTCTGCCACCTTCATCGCATTCATTAATTCGCACATTATCATCGCATAAAAAAAAGTTGGAATTAGGGTATAACTCATCTATCTTATCTGAAAAATCTGTCGAATTCAAATAGATTGTAATTCCGGCAATTTCAATTTTGCTGTTAGTTTGTATTAAAAGCTTTCCGTTTGCGTAAAGAGGCAACTAAAAGCAAAAGCAACGGAATAAACATATAAACCGATAAAATATGAAACGGAACCGCCAATTTCACCAAAGTGGCAAAAACCGAAAAATTGGGCAAATCCCAAATGCCGATCACCAGACTAAGAAGCGCGAGCGGAAAGACGACGGGCCGGTAATCCGACAGTCGAAAAAATTGTGCGAATGAGATCGATGCGCCATAGAGAAAAACGCCGACCTGCAGGAAATGGCCGACAACCCACATCGCCAGAACGATGGATTCCAGATTTTCCCAGAATGAACCGATGCTGATGTAGCGGAAAGCCATCAAAAGCGGATAAATTTTATTACCCAGATCCGGTCCAAGCAAAAATAAGCACATCAGGTTGGCATAAGTCAAAAACAATACGATGCCGCCTAATGAAATGAAGCCCCACTTCCTCCCTTTCTCCGGATCGGTCAGACAGGGCAGGAAGAAGGACATCATGAACAGTTCATTGCACCAGCCCATCATCGAAAAAGAGCCTTTGACGACTGGGACAATCCCATGGCTCAGGATGGGGAATATGTTCTTGATATCCAGATCAGGAATAAGAAGCAGCATAAAAAATACAGGCGCAATAAACATCGGCAAAAAAACGACGGTACTCCTCGCCAGCATTTCTACTCCCCCGCGTACAGCCAGAGCGCAAAGCAGGAGCATGGACGACATGATGATCAGAATAGGGGTTTTGAACAAAAAATTGCCCACTACGAAATCGGCATACTGACGGGTGATGCCCCCAGTAGCGTGCAGGTTGTAGGTGATGCAAATGATGCCAACGAGCTTCCCCGGTATTTTTCCAAGAATATGTTCGCTGTATTGGACGATCGTCTGCTTCGGATAAAGCTCATGCAGGCGAGTCGCCGTATACACGGCAATCAGGCCGATGAGAGCGGCCGGAAAGCTCGTAAACCAAAGATCGTTTTGAGCATATTGAGCGGTAACGGTCGGCAGCACGAGAAAACCGGAGGCCAACACAGTCGGAACCATCATAAGTCCCATTTGAAAAGCTGAAATTTTCCCTTTCTCCAACAAGAACATTCACCACGCTTCGAATTAATCCTCATTCCTTCGCTGCAGCATCCGAAACTACGGTTCAACCAGCCCCCTGAGAGGTTTGAAGATGAACTGAAGAAAAGTGGTAGGACCCCGTGTATGGGGCAGATCCAACATGGATAGGATCAAAATGACGAGCAGCAGGGAAACGAATACAGCGCGATCCCATTTCGGCAGTGCCTTCAATTTTGCCCATTCCAGCCGTACGATCAGCAATGCGGCAAGCGTAACTCCGCAGAAAAAGCCCCACATCATTTCTCCTTGACCTCCTCTTTGGGCATTCCCCCCGGAAAACTGATCGTCCCGGGCCTGAGTATACGAGTTTCGATTTCCGTGGTCACTTCTACTTCAGGGAAGCGACGCTCCCAACGATCTTTCACTTTTTCCCATTGTTCGGGGTATTTCCGGTGGAACACTTTCGCAAAATCAAGAATGTCCGCTTTCCAATGATGTTGGACTTCACGAAGAGCCAGCCGGATGCGTTCCGTCACATCATTCTCGAACGCCTTCTCCATCAAGGCCAGCAATTCGGGATTCATGGGATCCAGGTTGGTGCCGTTCTGAATAATGTCTCCTTCCGATTTTACTTTCACTGTTATCTTCCATGTTTCGCCTTGGATAGACGGAATCAACTTCACGCTTGCTTTCACGGGTTTCAACGATACTTGCCCTTCCGCGTCCTTCATTTTAAAGACAACCGTATATTCTTCAATTTCATTTCGGAGCCACATGACGCCGCGTGTCGTCTTTTCGGAAATTTCTCCGACCATCTTGTCTTCCTTGAAAATAGCGGCTCCTAAAAGATACGGAATGGTTTGAAAAGGCGCTGACGACTCAGTCTTTGGAAGGATGTATACCAATGGAAGCACAGCCGAACGGGCCTCTCCTTTTAACATGACGCCCAACTGCTGCATCGTCACTTGCATCCCGATATGCAAGCCTTCCAATTCCCGCAAAACTTCTGCCGAAGAGCGCTCGATTGGCGGAAACAACTCAAGCGCTTCTGCCGCCTTTCCTTTGCTGACAAACATATAAGCCCGCTCTCTCGTCTGAGGGAAACGAAGCAAGAAGTCGAGATGGTCCCGGATACCTGATTTGGCTACCGATTCGCCGAATATAAAAATTTGGCATTGCCCCCAGAACAGCTTCCGGGGAAACAGCCGCTGGAGCTTGGACAGAGCGTCCGCAGCATCGATGCCGATCTCCGTACGAACGGTAGTCCGTTTGGCCGCTCCGCCTCCGGAAATTCCGCCTCCCATCGCTCCTCCGCCCGCTTGGCTTTGAGGAATGATGACTTGCACAGTCACTCGAACCCGATGATTCTCCGCATGATCGAAAGCTAACGCCGTAATGATCGCCAAGTCATTGAGTTCCGTCCGATCCCAGCAGCCTTCAAGCAAGCCTGACAACAGAAGGAAGACAACTGCTTTTATGAACGGTTTCATCGAGCCATTCATCGTTTCCAATCTCCTTTGCCGGGACGTTCTCGATTAGTCTTCCCCTCCTTGTGCCGGTCCCGGTTTTAGACCGGAGGACTGCCGCCGTTGGTCATACGTCCCCGTAAGTCGCGGACGAGTCTCCATTTTCCACCACGGAGCCCTGACCAGAACGTCTTTCATTTCCGCCATTTTAGGAGTCGCTGCATCCGAGAGATACGGAACGCCGAACGAACGCAAGCTGCACATATGCAGAACGATCGCGATAATCCCCATCATAACGCCGACCAACCCCAGCGTTCCCGCAAGAATGATTAACGGAAATCGGAGCATCCGTACGGCAATCCCGGTAATATAGCGCGGGATCATGAAGGAGGCGATTCCGGTAATGGCCACCACGATGACCATCGGCGCGGACACAAGACCGGCTTGAACCGCCGCCTGACCGATGACGAGCGCACCGACGATGCTAACGGCGGCGCCAACCTGCTTGGGCAACCGCACGCCCGCTTCACGCAGCGCTTCAAAGGAGATTTCCATGATCAGCGCTTCGATCAGAGCCGGAAAAGGTACGGATTCCCGAGAGCTCGCCATGCTGATTAACAAGGAGCCGGGCACCATCTCTTGATGAAAAGTAAGAGTTGCCACATACAAAGATGGAAGAAGAAGTGAAATAGCGATAAAACTGTAACGAAGCCAACGAATAATTGTGGAGACCATAAAACGCTGGTAATAATCTTCCTGAGATTGAATCAATGAAAAAAAAGTGATGGGGGCAACCAATACGAAGGGCGTTCCCTCCGTCAAAATCGCCACTCTTCCTTCCAGCAAACAACCGCAGACCACGTCGGGCCGTTCCGTACCAAGTAATTGCGGGAAAGGAGAATAAGGGTGATCCTCAATCATCTCCTCGATATAACCGCTTTCCAGAATTCCGTCTATCTGAATGCGGTTAAGACGATTTTTGACTTCTTCCACCAGCGTCGGGTCCACGAGTTCTTCGACATAAGCGACAACGACTTTCGTTTGGGTATACGATCCGATTTTCATCGATTCCATTTTGAGGAGAGGGCTCTTGATAATGCGCCGTATTTGGGAAGTATTGGTCCGCAGCGTTTCGGTAAAGCCTTCTCGCGGTCCTCTGATCCCTACTTCGGCTGAAGGTTCTTCAATTCCGCGTTTTTCCCATTTGGCCAACCCCAAAGCAAAACCGATCACCTCGTTGTCGCACAACAGGATCGGGTAACCATTCGAAAGATACTCTACGCATTGTGCAAATGTGGTGAATCCATCCGCTTTCGATACGGATAATTTGCGCTCAATAAGCCGCTCGATACCGTCGTTATTATCGATTCCTTCCGTTATGAGGGGGGCTATGACATGCCGCTCGATCCCTTCAGGGTCGGACAAGCCTTCAATATACATGATGAGCGCTTTCGCCTTTCCTCCGATGAGAAAGGAACGGTAAATCACGTCCGAGCAATTGTCATAAAGTGCGCGAAGTGAGTCTTCATTTTGATCCAAATTCGAATTCAGATTTTGCGGCTGCGGCATTTCGGAACTATTTTGTTGGAAATGATTGCGATTCGGTTCTACTCTCAATCTTTTGAACAGGCTTCTGATCAAGCGGAGTGTCCTCATCGGGATGAAATCCTTTCGATAACATTCTTGTTAAATATATTGTCGAATTTTTCCTAATTTATACGAGGAACCCCCGAGTTCAAATTTAATGGTTTCGGGCAGCTCTGCGCACGCCTAAAATTCTATATATTTATTTAATATATATTATTATAATAATTATTATTGACAAAGGTTTGGAACAGGTTTAGAGTTTGGTTATGAGCAGTGGTCTCATATGGATTACCGGACTTCGTCGAAGCATTAGCGGTTTCCTACAACACTATACGCAAAAAGGAGAGTAACAAAAATGACTATGATTTCAGTGAATTATCCCGAAAATCGGATTACAAAAGAGCAGCGTCGTCTTTTAGCGGAATCTTTGACAGATGCCGTACTTATTCCGGAAGTAGGCCAATTTTGTCCGCCGGCACGCGAAGGTTTTCAAGTGCGCTTTACAGAGCGTCCTGCAGATTACATGGCTATTGGAGGAAAGCTGCTTTCGGACATGCCTGAGCGTGACGTTATTACCGTTAACGTATTAGTGATGGACGGTGATTGGCCTAATGAGGTCCGAAAACAGGTCCTTGAGAATATTATTGCCAGTTTGACTAAAGCTCTTGAAGTTCCGGAGCCATCTCCTGCATGGTGGGTATCCTTCCAAGTCATTGAAGAAGGAAGCTGGGGTTCGCGCGGCGGTGTGCTTTCCATTTTAGATTTGTTGGATTCGGGAGTTTTTACAGAGGAAAAAATAAAGGCAATCCGTCAAAACATTCAGAGATAGGCAGAACAGATGATAGCGGGTTCGACAAATTCCTCGTTGATATCCCATGCAAGCATGAGCAAATGTGGTATCGCGTCTCCTTTTTATGATACAATATGTATCAGAAAATAGAGATTGGAGTGGATAACTGTGCCTTATTATCACTACAAGGAGTTGTGGAGCCCGCTTGCCCTGTTCGGCATTCGATTTTTCCGGGATGAGGAAGGGGGACTGTGGATTAAAGTTCGCGACAATCGCCGCAGAAAGCTCAGATAACCTCGTGGTTACCAATAATATCCATAAACGCAAGCGCAAAATTTCCTCGATAACCTAAAATTGACCTTCGCTCAAAAAAAAGAGGACCAACACCGTTTCCATGTCAGTCCGCTTTCATGTTAACTTGATCCGCTCATCGGCTTACGCTTGAGCCCGTTCCAGCAGTTCTTTAACGGCAACGCTCACCATAATTAATCCGGCTACAGGCGGAACGAATGCATTGCTGGCCGGCGGCATTTGCGCTTTGCGTATTTCCGGCGCATTTTCGGGCACGATCTGCTGGGTGACATCTTCGCGCGGCTTGATCGGCTGCTCGGTTGAGAAGACGACTTTGACCCCTTTTTTGATGCCTTCCTTGCGCAGCTTATGACGAATCACCCGTGCGATCGGGTCCATAGTCGTTTTGGAAATATCGGCAACTTTGAACTGCGACGGATCCATTTTGTTCGCCGCGCCCATGCTGGACACGATCGGGATTTTCCGGTCGAGGCATTGCTTGATCAGATGTATTTTGTAGCTGATCGTATCGCTCGCGTCAAGCACATAGTCGAGCTTGTATTCAAACAGCTTCTCGTACGTTTCTTCGGTGTAAAACATCCGCAGCGCGATCGCATCGCACTCCGGATTGATCAATTTGATCCGGTCGCGCATCAAATCGGCCTTCGGCTGCCCGACGGTCGTGGTCAGGGCATGGATTTGGCGATTGATATTCGTAATATCGACTACGTCTTTATCGATGAGAATAATTCGGCCGACTCCGGTACGTGCCAGCGCTTCCGCTGCAATCGAGCCTACGCCGCCGATGCCGAGCACGGCCACCGTGCTGTTTTTCATCACTTCCAGGCCTTCCGGCCCGATCGCCAGCTCCGTGCGGGAAAATTGATGAAGCATGAGATACGGTCCCCCTTTGGTATGCATGAACCATAAAAAGCGCGGAAAACCGCGTTACAGCTTGGATTTGCACACTTGTCCAGCTGCTGTAACGCGGGCTTTCCGGCTTTTTTGCTATTTGATAGAAGCCCCTTCGCTTAAGCTTTAGCCGCAGGCTGCTTCAAAGACACGCGGATCGACAGCTGCTCAAGCTGCTGGTCGTCGACTGTCGCCGGCGCGTCCATCAGCAGATCCGTAGCGCTCGCCGTTTTCGGGAACGCGATCGTTTCCCTGAGGTTCGTGCGGCCTGCAATCAGCATGACCAGACGGTCGAAGCCGAAGGCGATACCGCCGTGAGGAGGCGTTCCGTATTCGAAAGCTTCCAGCAAATAGCCGAATTTGTCGTAGGCGTCTTCTTTCGAAAAGCCGAGCGCCGCGAACATTTTTTCCTGTACTTCACGCTTGTAAATACGCATCGAGCCGCCACCTACTTCGTAGCCGTTGAGCACGAGGTCGTACGCCTGCGCGCGGATTTGGCCGGGGTCCGTATCGAAGAAAGGCAGGTCCTCTTCTTTCGGACGCGTGAACGGATGGTGCTCCGCAACGTAGCGTTTTTGTTCCTCATCGTAGCTCAGCAGAGGGAAGTCGATAACCCATGCGAATTTGAAGACGGAATCGTCAATCAGACCGAGGTCGCGGCCAATTTTCAGACGCAGGTTTCCGAGAACGTCGGCAACCACTTTCTTTTTGTCGGCGGAGAAGAGCAGCAAGTCGCCTTCTTCCGCACCCAGACGCTCAGTCAGAGCGGCAATCTCGGCTTCGTTGAAAAATTTCACGATAGGCCCTTTGAACTCGCCGTCTTTTACCTGAATCCAGGCGAGGCCTTTGGCCCCGTACCTGGCCGCGAACGGCAGCAAATCGTCGATTTCCTTACGGCTCCATGTACCGCAGCCTTTGGCGTTCAGCGCTTTGACTTGACCGCCGCCTTTGATCACGTTGGCAAACACTTGAACCCCGGACTCGCCGACGATGTCGGAGACGTCCTGCAGTTCCAGCCCGAAGCGCAGGTCAGGCTTATCGGAGCCGTATTTGCCGATCGCGTCGGCATAGCTCAGACGCTGGAACGGACGGGCAATTTCAACGCCTGCGGTAGTTTTCATCAGCTCGGCGACGAGCTCTTCCATCATGTCGAGAAGCTGATCCCGCGTCAGGAACGAAGTCTCAATGTCGACTTGCGTGAATTCCGGCTGGCGGTCTGCGCGGAGATCTTCGTCGCGGAAGCAGCGCGCGATTTGGTAATAGCGCTCAAGGCCGCTCACCATCAGCAGCTGTTTATAAATTTGCGGAGACTGCGGCAGTGCAAAAAATTCGCCCGGATGCACGCGGCTCGGCACCAAATAATCGCGGGCGCCTTCCGGCGAGCTTTTCGTCAAAATCGGTGTTTCAACCTCGATAAAGCCATGATCGTCAAGGAAATTGCGGAATACTTTCGCCGCTTTGGAGCGCAGCATCAACGTTTTTTGCATTTCCGGACGGCGCAGGTCGAGATAGCGGTATTTCAGGCGAACGGCTTCGTCCACGTCAACGCCGTCTTCGATAAAGAACGGAGGCGTCTTCGCCGGGTTCATGATTTCGATTTCCGTAACCTGGATTTCGATTTCGCCGGTTGCGATGTTTTTGTTGACGGTTTCCGGGTCGCGTTCTACGACTTTTCCTTGCACGGCCAGCACGTATTCATTGCGCGCACGGTCGGCTACGGCAAGCGCATCGCCGGAGAAGTCCGGGTTGAAGACGATTTGCACGAGCCCGCTTCTGTCGCGCAGATCGATGAACAGTACGCCCCCCAGGTCGCGTCTTCTTTGCACCCATCCGTTTAATGTAACTATTTGTCCTACTTCAGCTTTCGTCAATTGTCCGCAGTGATGTGTTCTGAGCAACATGGTTGTGCAGCCTCCTAAAATAATTTGTCTGTTATGCAAACAGCGTTTTCGCCGCATTCGCGGTCAAATCCGCCAAGCTGACGGTCATTTGGTCTCCGGTCGCCATCTTTTTCAGCGTAATTTCTCCCCGGGCCAGCTCATCGTCGCCGAGAATCGCGACATACGCCGCGTGAAAACGGTCAGCCGATTTCATCTGCGCCTTGATCTTCCGGCCGAGATAATCTTTCTCCGCGGCAATTCCCTGCTGCCTCAACTGGTAAAGCAGCTTGGCCGCTTCCCGCTCCGCAGCTTCGCCAAGAGCGATCAAATAGACGTCAAGCGGTTCAGGCTTAGGCACCTCGACGCCCTGGCTGGCAAGAACGAGCAAAATCCGTTCCAGGCCGAGCCCAAGGCCTACGCCGGGCTGATCGCTGCCGCCGATTTGCTCCACGAGACCGTTGTAGCGGCCGCCGCCGCCGATCGTATCGATCGCTCCGATCCCCGCAGCCTTGTATTCAAAGGCCGTATGTGTATAGTAATCGAGTCCGCGGACGAGACGGGGATTAATGGTAAAAGGAATGTCCATGCCCTTTAGGTGATCCTGTACGGTCTGGAAGTGCGTCGTACACTCTTCATCAAGAAACTGCAAAATGTCCGGCGCCCCTTCCCCGTACTTTTGATCTATTTTGCAATCGAGAATACGCATCGGGTTGCGGTCGAAACGGGACTGGCAGTCTTTGCACAGCTTATCTTTGACCGGCGCGAAAAACTTTTGAAGCTCTGTCCGGTAAGCGGTTCGCACGGAAGGCGTACCGACCGAATTGATTTCCACGCTCACGTTCTTCAAGCCGATCTCCTTGTAAAACGTAAAGCCCAGCGCGATCACTTCCGCATCGATGCTTGGATCGACGGAGCCGAAAGCCTCGATGCCGAACTGGTGGAACTGCCGGTAGCGTCCTGCCTGCGGCTGCTCGTAGCGGAACATCGGGCCCACATAGTACAGCTTGCTTACGTCAGGCTCCCCGTACAGCTTGTTTTCCACATATGCCCGCACGACTCCGGCCGTGCCTTCGGGACGAAGCGAAATGCTGCGGTCTCCTTTGTCGAGAAACGTATACATTTCTTTTTCCACGATATCCGTCGTTTCGCCGACTCCCCGGGAAAACAGCTCCGTGTGCTCGAAGATCGGGGTGCGAATTTCTTTGTAGTTGAATCTTCGGCACAGCTCCCTGGCTTTGGTCTCCAAATACTGCCACTTCTCCACTTCGCCGGGCAGAAGATCCTGTGTGCCTTTCGGTTTTTGAATGCTCATCGGTTTCAACCTCCTAATTTCAGTTTCCAAGGCGACGCCAAACAAAAAATCTCCCGCCCCGACATTATCTGTCAGGGACGAGAGATTCGATTGCCAAATTCACCCGTGGTACCACCCACATTCAGGACTGCCCTGTCATCAAAAAAAGACGAATCACGGCTAAATCCTGCTCTTTGCGGTTAACGCCCGCTATACGCTCGGCAGCTACTTACACATCGGCTCGATGCGGTTCCCTGCCGGTCCTCGGGGAAGTCTTTCATCCGCTCATCAAAAGGAAGCTTGCAGCCTCGGCTTCCCTCTCTGAATATGTGGGGGCGAATTACTCTGTCCCTTCAACGGATCGTTGAAGTATCCAATTACGTTATTGCTAATTGTAAACATTGGCAGCGTTAAAGTCAAGTAAGCAAATTTAATGTTGGTCTGCCCATTTTTGCAGCTCGTCCATGACGGGCTTGAGCCCTTTTCCCTTTTCTGTCAATTCGTATTCAATACGCACCGGAGTTTCCGGATAAACGTGACGGATTATGATTCCTGCAGCTTCTAGCTCCTTAAATCGTTCCGAAAGCATACGATCGCTCATACTGGGGATGAGTTCGGAAATGTCCTTAAACCGCTTGGGGCCCGTAAGCAGCACGCGAATAATAAGTCCTGTCCAACGTTTGCCAATCAGTTCAAAAGCATTTTCGAATTTGGGACACAGTTGATAGTCTTCCATACGAATCATCTCCTTATAAACAATTTTAACATAGTTGCTTGACAAAAGTAAGTGTTCGTCATAATATACTAACATAAAGTAAGTTGTTAAACAAAAATAATTTATGAAGGAGTTGTTAGTTATGGCATTAGGACTACTTATTATTCGTTTGGTGATCGGACTAACCTTCGCGGCGCACGGCACGCAAAAATTGTTCGGCTGGTTCGGAGGCTACGGCCCCAAAGGAACCGGCGGTTTCTTCGATTCGATCGGCATTAAACCCGGCGTCACAATGGCCGTGCTGGCCGGTCTCGCCGAGCTGGCCGGAGGCCTGCTGTTCGCGGCCGGGCTTTGGACCGTCGCCGGCGCCGCGCTGATCGCGCTCACGATGCTTGTCGCTATCGTAAAAGTGCACGGCCAGAACGGCTACTGGTCCACATCCAACGGTTCGGAGTACAATGTTGCGTTAATTGCCATTGCAATTGGCGTCGCTCTGATCGGCGCAGGCGACTATTCGCTTGACGCTCTTATGTAAAAATAAGCGGCCGCGTATTTATGAAAGCCGCCCGGAGCTGCAGTTTGCGCCCGGGCGGCTTTTCTTGTTTGGCCGGCTGCGACCGGCACTGACCTTCTGCACGGCGCGCAGCTCCCAGCGCGCGGTGTTGCGCTGCATGGCGGCGGTCGATCGACCACTGACTGACTTGGTCTGGCTTGGTCTGGCACCGCCTGGCCTGCCTTAGCCTGACTTCACATGCTCGGTTTGGCATACCTTGGCTTGCCTGGCCTGAATCTACTTGACTTGGCACCGCCTGGCCTGACTTAGCCTGACTTCACATGGCATGGCTTGACTGCCTTGACCTGGCTTGGCTTGACCTGACTTAGCCTGATTTTGCCTGGCTTTCCATGGCTCGGCTTGGCTTAACTATACAGTGGCAGCGGGCAAAACCTGCAAAAGTGCAGGTTTTTTCGAAGGAAAGGGCCTGTTTTTGGGAAAAGCCTGCAATTGTGCAGGAATTACCCTCATCTCGGCCTCTTTCTACAGTTTTAGCAGCAAAAGCCTGCTGATTCGCAGGAATTTTCCGCGGCAAGCGATTTAAGGAGCAAAAAGATGCACTTTTGCAGGCTTTCTGAGTTTTTAGAGTGTTGGCTTTACTTTCGCCCAAGAAAATAGCCTGCAGCACAAAGCTGCAGGCCTTCAAGGAATTTATATTTTAAAGGGGGTCGAGTTTTATTATATCCGCCCATGATTAAGAGCGTATGAAAAACAAATTACATTTCGGTTACAAAGCTTTGCGTCGCGCTCCCGGTGCGCGGTGTTGCACTGCATGACTGCGGTCGGTCGACCAAATGCCTGTTTTTCAACAATTTTCATCTTCTGCGCATCGTATATTCAGTCTCTTTACACATATACATGGTATTGCAGGGGAAGGAAGAATCCCCTCGAAAAAAAGAGGAGGCTGATAGCGATGAAAGCACAAAACGAATTGCAAGAACGGCTGCAGGATTTATTGGTGCTCTTCTCCGAAGACGCGGACGAAGTCGGTGCAGTCGAAGAGGAAGCGGATGCTTCGGAAGCTGAAGACGACGCTGTAGAAGAAGCGGACGGCGCGGACGGCGGCGAATCTTCCGAAGAAGACGCTGCTTCCGATGATGAGGCAGTGGACGACGAAGCGGACGAAGATGCGGACGATGGGGAAGCGGATGCTGAAGAGGCGGATGAAGAAGCGGACGATGCTGATGAGGATAGCGGCGAGGAAGCTGCGGAAGAAGCGGATGATTCCCCAGAGGATGCCTCCGACTCCGAGGCGTAACTGTAAGCGCACTCAGCATTCCCATCCACAAACAGGTTAAGAGCCTTATTACCCGTTCTGCGCGGTAATAAGGCTCTTGACTTATAATGCTTTGCCTGTCAAGCCGACCTTCAGGTCCTTGATCAGCATATAGGTGTCTGCATTCGTAAGATTTTGTTGGTCGGATATGAGCTTAACCGACGCATCCGTCAACAGACCGGCGCGGATAAGCTCGGCTTGCGCTTCCGCCGGAGAAGTTTTTATGCCGAGTGCCTGCGTAATCGTATAGCTGGCCTGCTCTAATGTCAGCGGGATTTTGTCGGAATTGTCCAGCTTCGCGATCGCTCCCGACGGATCGCCTTTGAATGCGTCCGGCTTCATTTTTTTGGCACCGTTCACGACATTGACCATGCGCTTCGGATTCGCTTTGTCGTCCAGATGGAAGTTGTTGTCGTATGCGCCTGTCGCCAGCCCCAGCATGAGCGCCGTCTTCAATCCTTCATACTCTTTATGCTGCATAAACGGTTCCGGCTTCAGCTGGATAGGCTGAATATCTACTCCCTGGCTGCCCAAATCCGCCTGGAGTTTGGCAACCGCCTCTTTCGACGCGGAGAGCTGTCTGAACGTCATGTTATCCTGCCGGGCGATTTTTGCCGCGACGCCCGCCGCTTGGCCTTCGGCGATTCCGGTCGGAATGACGCGCGCACTGCCGTGCGGCAGCGTGTCGTAGCTTGCCGATCTCCCGACGACGAGGAGGCCGTCCACTTTTTGCGGAACGAGGCTGCGGAACGGAATGGCGTATTGCGTCGGATGGCAGACGACATTGCCTGAATCCGTCGGGGACACCCGCTGGATATCGACGGCGTAAGAGCCAAAGCCGATGCGGTCCCACTGATCGTTGTTCGAGCAAACGTCGACGATGCTCAACCGGTATTCGCCCTCCATATGGCGCGTTTCACGCACATACAGCTCCGGAGCCGTACCCGCCAGTTCCAGACCGGCAAACTCCGGGAACGTTTTTTTCATGTATTCCACGACATTCGGCAGTTCTTTTTTCCCGATTTCAAAAGCATCCTGAACCGACTTCGGATCGAACGGGTCCACCCCGAATATTTGCAAAGAGTTGACCAGCACGGTGTTGTCGTTCTCTCTGCCCATGTTCAGGCCGCGCATTTTGGCGCGTTCTTTATTGATCGGCGGATAGCTGCTCATCTCCCCGTAGCCCCAGACGCTTACATCGTCCACGCCCGTGTTCGAATTGTTGTCGCCGTTGAGCCGCTTCGCCATCTGGCTCCATACTTCAGGAGTCACATTAGCCAGGCGGAATACGAGCGTCACCGCCATTTTGGACTTCGGATCGCCCAGATCTTCCCGGCCGGTCGTGAACGGAACGCCCGCCGCAGCGGCAAAATCCCCATCCTGCGTCGCGTCGATAACCGATCCGGCCTTCACCGTCTGCTTGGTGCCGTCCTCCAGAACGATCGCCGCACCTTGTACCTGCGGATTTCCGGATGCGCCCTGAACGGTAACCGGCTCGATCTTTTGAGTTTTCAGCAAAATATCAATGTTCTTCTCATTGCGGACGATATCGTAAAAGGCGTTTGCCGCCGTATTGACGTCGAACGAGCTGCCTTCGACCTTGGCATACCATTCGGTGAAAAAGCCTTTGTTCAGAAATTCGTGTTTGCCGAGCGGATTCGTCTTGGGCGCGTAATTCAAATCCAGCGTATTCAGCCATCCCAAAGTCATGAGACCACCGAGTATTTCCCGGTTGCGCCCGTCAACGAGCAGCGTCGACAGGCCGTTGCGGGCCGCCGACACAGCCGCGGCGATTCCTTCCGGGTCTGTTCCGACTACGATGACATCGTATGAGTCCTTCGCTTTTTTGAGCGATTTCACCGGCTCCAGCGCCTGCTTGTGGCCTCTTGGCGCGCCGATCGCCAAGTGCTTGTACTGATAATACAGCGATGCGGCGGCAGCCAGCACGGCAAGCAGAATAAGGGCCGCCATCCAGAAAATCCATCCTTTGGACGGAGCATTGTTTGTTCGGGAACGGGTTGACATACGTAATTAGACACCAGCCTTAAGTTTACTGCGTTTCTTGCAGCCTCGCGCCCGAAGGCTTGTAAGCTTCATTCAGCAGCATTATTTTTTTCTCGATATATTCCTTATACGCCTGATTGTAGACACTCGGTTCTTTCGGATTCGGAAAACGTTCGATCCGCTGCGGCTCCTGCTCCGCGGCATCGCGGGGAAATAAAATTTTGCTGACCGCGCCGCAGCCCAGTCCGATAATCGTCTGGCGCTCCTCCATCATGAGGATGTTGTACAAGCTTTCGCGACCTTCAAATGAGTAGCCCACATTTTCCAAATTGCCCAAAATATTTTTCTGCCTGTACAAGTAGTAAGGGACATATTCGTGCTGCTGCGTCCACTCTATAGCCCGATTCATCATGTCTTCGACCTCATCGCGCCCCGCTACTTCGTATTGATCGCGGTTTTTCGTCATCCGCGAAGCGCGCTTAAAAGACAGCGTATGCACCGTCAGCGACTCGGGCAAAAGCTTTTCCGTCTCGCGCAAGGAATGCTCAAGCTCATTCATGCCTTCGTTCGGAAGCCCGATAATTAGATCCATGTTGATGTTGTCGAGCCCCATGTCCCGCGCCAGCTTGAACTTCTCCACGGTTTCCTCGACCGTATGATGCCGGCCGATTGCGTCCAGCGTCTCCTGCGTAAAGCTTTGCGGATTGATGCTGATGCGGTCGACGTTCCATTTTTTCATGACTTCGATTTTTTCCGGGGTAATCGTATCGGGCCTGCCCGCTTCCACGGTCAGCTCCCGCACCGCGTTCATATCCGGGAACGAATCGTGCATCGTCACGAACAAGGCGTCCATCTCTTCGGCCGTAATGCTTGTCGGAGTACCGCCTCCCCAATAGATCGTCGTGATGCGCAAGTCCGCGTCCTTCATCCACTGTCCCATGATGCGAAGCTCCTCGTGCAAGCCGTGCAAAAACGAGTTGACCGATCCGTTATTGCCGCGGATATCGTAAGCCGGGAACGTGCAGTAGGCGCATTTCGTCGGGCAAAACGGAATCCCGATATAGACGCTGACCTCGCGGTCCAGGTGGAACAAATCGGGGATGACCTTGAGCTGGCGCTCCGCGATCTCCACAAGCAGCCGCGCCTTCTCCTCGCTGACCAAATACTGCTCCAGCAAAATTTGCAGACAGGCGGCGCGGTCGTGCTTTTGCAGCAAATTGTGCATCAGCTTGGTCGGGCGCACGCCCGTCAGAATTCCCCACGGCTGCGTAAGCCCCGTCATACGCTGCAGCGCCTGCAAAAGCGCCGTGCACACAGCCCGGCGAACAGCAGCTTTGCTTGCCGCCGCGTCTGCAGCATCCGCCGAGCGCTCGTTGCGCGCCGTCCATTCCTCGGCAGCGGCGGCATCGCGGACCCGAACGGAAGCGCAAGCTTTGCCGGGTTCAGCCGTTTCCAGCTCGATATCGATCTGGAGCTCGGCATCGCCGGCCTGCAAATAGCTGATCTCCACTTCCTCAAAAAACAGCCGGTTAATATGTAAAATTTCCGTCGTCAGCTCGTGAAAACCGGAACGGGTCACTTGAATTTTCAAACAAAACCCTCCATTGTTTGTATCGCTTTTGCAGATCCTGCCGGTAACGCCACTTGTTAGTTTACCATATTTTCATAGCCGTGAGAAATTTGGCGAAAATCTGACGGGTCAAAGGAGCGATGCCGCCCGGCACGAATAAAGCCCCGGCGCTGCCTGAGATGACGGCAGTGACCGGGGCTTTCGGATCATCGGTATGATTTTTTCGGAACGCTTTTCAGCTTTTCCTGTTCGGAGGTGAACTCCTGGCTCATTTCTACATCGCCCAAAGCGGGCGCCTGGCTGAGTCTTTCTGCAAAAGTCCCGTGCAGCAGTTGCTGCTGCGCCGCCGTCATCGCTTTATGCTTGATCGATTGCCGCATCCTGGTGCCCCTAACTGACTGGTTTGTACACTTAGTGTTGCCAGCCGGCGGGCAATCTAACCCTTGCTGTCGATAATGAGCGTAACGGGTCCCCAGTTGGTAAAGCTTACGTCCATCATTTCGCCGAAAGCGCCGGTCTCGACCCGCAGACCCTGCGCTCTGAGCAGCTCGTTGAACTTCTCGTAGAGCGGCTCCGCGGTCTCCGGCCTGGCCGCCGCCATAAAATTCGGGCGCTTGCCTTTGCGGCAGTCCCCGTACAACGTAAACTGGGAAACCGACAAAATTTGCCCTCCCGTATCCGTGACGGACAAATTCATCTTGCCTGTCTCATCTTCGAAGATGCGAAGCCCCGCGACTTTATCGGCCAAATATTTCGCATCCTGTTCCGTATCCTCATGCGTAACGCCGATAAGCAGCATCAAGCCTTGTTCGATTTGTCCGATTGTCTTTCCGTTAACCGCAACAGCGGCCTGCTTGCATCGCTGCACCACTACCCGCATGATCTGCCGACTCTCCTAAGTTTGCATAATTCGTTGGACGGAATAAACGTCCTTGACGCGCTTGATTTTTTCCACGACCGACTGCAGATGGTCGATATTTTTGATCAAAATGGTCATGTGGATCGTCGCCATTTTGTTTTTGTCCGAACGGCCCGATACCGCGGATATCATCGTTTTGCTTTCCGAGACGGCCTGCAGCACTTCGTTGAGGAAACCGCGGCGGTCATGTCCGGTAATCTCGATTTCCACATTAAAATTGGATTCGACGGCCTCGGCCCATTCCACCTCAATGACGCGTTCCTCTTCGCCCATGCTGTTAGGAATGTTCAAGCAATCCTGACGGTGAACGGACACCCCGCGGCCGCGCGTAATATAGCCGATAATGGAATCGCCGGGCACCGGATTGCAGCAGCGCGCGAACCGTACAAGCAGGTTGTCTACGCCTTTGACGCGTACGCCGTTGGTCGGACGCCCTTTGCGCTCGTTTTGCGGCTGCGCCTTCACTTCTTTGACCTCGCCGGTCAGCTGCAGCGACTGCGCTTCCTCGGCTTCCTTGCGCAGCTTCTCCGTCAGCTTCGTGCAAATCTGCGCCGCTGTAATGCCGCCGAAGCCGACTGCCGAAAGCATATCTTCAATGTCGTTAAAATTGTATTTTTTCGCGGCTTCCAGCAGCTTGTCGTCGCTCATGAGCGTCGGAGGATCGATAGCCAAGCGCTTCAGCTCGCGCTCGATCATCTCCTTGCCTTTTTCCACGTTCTCCTCGCGCTTCTCTTTTTTGAACCACTGCTTGATCTTGCTGCGGGCGTGCGAGGATTGAGCGATTTTTATCCAGTCCTGGCTGGGGCCGTACGAATGTTTGGAAGTTAAAATTTCGACAATATCGCCGGTTTTCAGCTTATGGTCCAGCGGTACGATCCGCCCGTTCACCTTGGCCCCGATCGTCCGGTTGCCGACTTCCGTATGGATGCGGTAGGCAAAATCGAGCGGCACCGATCCCGCCGGCAATTCGATGACTTCGCCTTTCGGCGTAAAGACAAAAACAAGGTCGGAGAAGAAATCCATTTTCATGGATTCCATAAATTCCGAAGCGTCGCTCGTCTCCTGCTGCAGCTCAAGAATTTCTCTGAACCAGTTCATCTTGTCTTCGAACGTGCCCGACGGCACCACAGAGCCGCCTTCTTTATATGCCCAGTGCGCGGCGATCCCGAATTCGGACGTTTTGTGCATTTCCCATGTGCGGATCTGCACTTCCAGCGGCTCGCCTTTCGGCCCGATCACCGTCGTATGCAAAGACTGGTACATATTGGGCTTGGGCATCGCGATATAGTCCTTGAAACGGCCCGGCATCGGCTTCCACAACGTATGGATGATGCCGAGCGAGGCGTAGCAATCCTTGATATTATCGACAATGACCCGCAGCGCCATCAGATCGTAAATCTCATTGAACTGCTTGCCGCGGGAGCTCATCTTTTTGTAAATGCTGTACAAATGCTTGGGGCGCCCGGAAATGTCCCCCTGAATGCCCATTTCTTCGAGCTTTTCCTTAATGCTCTGAATAACGTTCTCGATGTACTGCTCCCGCTCCGCGCGCTTCTTCTGCATCAGGTTCACGATCCGGTAATACTGCTGCGGGTTCAAATAACGGAGAGCAATGTCCTCCATCTCCCATTTGATCGTCGAAATCCCGAGCCGGTGCGCAATGGGGCAAAAAATTTCCAGCGTTTCCTCCGCAATGCGCCGCTGACTTTCTTCCGACTGGTACTTGAGTGTGCGCATGTTGTGAAGACGGTCGGCAAGCTTGATCAAAATGACGCGGATGTCCTGCGCCATGGCAACGAACATTTTGCGATAATTTTCGTTCTGCTGCTCTTCCTTCGACTTGAATTTGATTCTCTCCAGTTTGGTCAATCCGTCAACCAGCATTGCGCATGTTTTTCCGAATTTATCGAGAACGGCCTCCAAAGAAACCGTCGTATCTTCTACGACATCATGAAGCAGCGCTGCAATGATGGAGGTCACGTCCATCTGCATGTTGACCAAAATTTCAGCAACAGCCAAAGGATGCAGAATGTAGGGTTCCCCCGATTTGCGCACTTGGCCGTGATGGGCTTCATCGGCAAACTCGTAGGCCTCCCGAATCCGCTGCAAATCATTCTCCTTCAGATAGGTGGCGGCCTTCTCCAGCAGCAGCTCTATACCCATTCATCTACCCATTCCCTTTAGTCGATTTTTATTCATTATGCCTTCAAGGCAGGCTCCGCGTCAACTGCCCGCCGGCTTACTTTCGACAAAACACGGTCTTTTCTCGCAAACCTTTCACATTTCGAATAAGCAAGACAGGGAGTATTTAGAAGTTTTACTAGTATCAGCCCGATATACCTAATTTATCAAAGGATAAAGCTTCCGAAGGTGCGGTTTCGCGTTGAGATCGGGGTATCATCTGATTAAGCTCAAGCAGCCGCCATAACTTTTCCGTAATCTCTGCTGCAGAACAGGGCATTGTGTGCATAAACCACCATTCAATCACTCCGGCAACCGCCGAGCTCAAAAATTGCACTAAAATGTCCTTGCTCAGGTCATCCAGATTCAAATGGTTTTTAATTTGTTCCCGTATTCCCTTTTTTATTAATTCTTGCAAATGGTTTGTAAAGGAAGGAACGCCTCTGTTCGTTAAAAAAGTTCTGTAAAAAAGAGCATTCTTCTCCATTTGTTCAAATGTGCGGAGCAATGAATCCTTCGAGAGATAAGTCTCTGTTTCGTCCACCGGCAAGCAGCTTTCGATTAGTTGTCCCAGTTGAGTCTCCAAGCATTTATCCAATAGATCGTATTTATCCGAATAATGCGAATAAACGGTGCCCCGGTTTACATCGGCACGCTCGGCGATTTCGTTAATCGTTATTTTTTCAAAATCTTTTTCCGCCATCAGATGAATGAACGCCTTCATAATGGCTGCTTGGTTTTTTTTTACTCTTCTGTCCATCGAGATACCCCTTTAATTGAACAATGGATTGTAATCTGTTGAAAAACCAACATTACCGATAAGATTAACGATTGAAGCATGTTTGGAAAGCTGATAGTCTGATTATATTGAACAAATGGTTAAAAAACAACAATCGTAAAAAAAGGAGTGCGTATACCTTGAGAATATTAGTTTACGGCGCGGGAGTTCTAGGCAGTTATCTTGCTCATGCCTTGGTACGTGGGAGTAGCAATGAAGTAACGGTGCTTGCCAGAGGGAAGCGAGCTGAGCAGTTGAAAAAAGACGGGCTCGTCATTCGCCATTATTTTCAGCGAAAAACTACTGTCGATGAAGTAAAAGTAATCCAAACACTTCAACCGGATGATAGTTACGATCTCATTTTTGTCGTTATGAAATACAATGATTTCCCGTCAGTACTGCCGATTTTGGCAAAAAACCAGAGCCGTAATATTGTCCTTGTCGGCAATAATACCGATGCCCGCGAGATGCAAATTTTTCTGCAGGAAAATAGCCTCGTTAACAAACATGTAGTCTTCGGGTTTCAACTTAGCGGAGGAGTCAGAGAAAAGAGCGGTCGCATTATCTGCATACGCGGCGGTGGACATATGGTACTTGGCAGTCTATACGGCGGTATTCCATTTCAACATTTGCTGGAAAATGCTTTCAAGCATGTTAAGTATACATTAACTTATCATGAAGATATGGACGCTTGGCTTAAAAGTCATATCGTTCCTATTGTGCCTTTAAACTCCATTGGCTATCTTTACGACGGTGATTTGAAGCGGGCAGCCAAGGACAAAAAGCTATTAAAGCAAGCTATATCAGCGGTGGACGAAGGGTTTCAGGTGTTGGAAAAATTGGGTTATACGATCACTCCTGCAAGCCAAGTTAAATGGATTCGTAAGCATAAACACGGTGTATATTATGGTTTAAAACTGCTGCATAATTTACCGTTTATGAAATTTGTGGTTGGATCTTTCGGCGAAATTGCGGCTTTGTTTGATTCGTTCAATAAGTTGAAGCTGCAATCAAACATTGTAACTCCCCATTGGGACGAAATTGAAAAACAAGCGGTTTCCAAGTTTAATTTAAATGCGCGGCAGTCCGAGGCTTGATGTTCGTTTCACATCAGCCCCGTTGTAACCGGGAATTCCTGCACAAATCGGAGCCTTTCCGCCAAACGAACCGTTTCCCTCGAAAAAGACTGCACAAGCCGGAGCATTGAAAAGCTCACCTGCTTAAGCTGACGGATCTACTTGCAGCAACAGGCTGCGGCCGAAAAACCTGCAAAAATACATCTTTTGCCTGCGGATACGCTTGCAGCGAAAAATTCCTGCAAATCTGCAGGCTTTTTTGCTGCTGCGGTAGGTACAAGTCCATTTTGCTTGAAATTCCTGCATAATTGCAGGCTTTTCCGCCAAACGAGACATTTCCTTGGAAAAAGCCTGTACTTTTTCAGGTTTTTTGGTTAATCGGGGACAGCAGAGGGGCTACCGAGGAGCTGGCGATTACTGCCAAGGATTTCCAAGGACTTTCGAGGGCTGCAGAGGACTGCCAAAGTCTGCCGCCGCCAAAGACTGCCAAGGACTTCCGGAGACTTCCAAGGACCGCCGAGGGCTGCCAAGTCGATCAACAAACCGCCTCCACATTTTCCAAGTCCTGGAACAGAGGCTAAATCTTCGCCGCGCACGGTTCCCGGCGCGCAGTGGGTATTGCATGACGGTCAACCACATGCCCCCTGTTTGGAGCTTGTTCCGGCCTTTGCCCGGTCAACAATTTTAAAGGGGCTGCCCCTAAGGCCATATGTGACCTTTTTGGGACAACCCCTCGTATGATTAATATTGTACCAACGAAACGACGTCGATACCGCCCAGCTTCTCTCTGCCGTCCAGGTAGGACAGCTCGATCAGGAACGCGGCTCCGACGATGTCTCCGCCAAGCTGCTTGATCAAGTCGATCGAAGTTTGAATCGTGCCGCCCGTTGCGAGCAGGTCATCGGCAATAAGCACTTTTTGACCTGGCTTGATAGCGTCCTGGTGCATAGCCAGCTTGTCCTTGCCGTACTCCAGGGCGTAATCCGCCTCAATCGTATTCCCCGGAAGCTTGCCGCTTTTACGGATCGGCACAAAGCCGACGCCCAGCGCGTAAGCCAGCGGAGCACCGACAACAAAACCGCGCGCCTCCGGGCCGGCAATGACGTCGATCTGCTTATCGGCCACCAGTTGTTTTATTTGGTCGATCGCCTCTTTGTAGACGGCTCCGTTTTGCAGCAAGGTGGTAATGTCCTTGAAGCTAATTCCCGGCTGCGGAAAATCCGGAATGACGCGAATATACTCTTTAAAATTCATACGATCTCCTCCACTGCTTGTTTATCATTGTTCAATTGCTCCACGATCCACTGCTCGAGCTCTTTGGCCGAGGAATACAAAATGATCGATTCCACTTCCTGGCGGTGCAATTTGTCCTGGTAAAGCCTGGACGACCCCAGGTCTTTTTTGTCCGGGGACGGCTGCAGCTTTACGATGCCGCCTGTCCGCTCAAGAAAGCCCAGTTCTTCGAATACCGAAAAAATAAATTCGATCATAGCCGGTGAAAGCCCTGTGCGCTTGCTTAACGACTGCATGAAGCGCTGGTCCTGCGCATTCATCGGCCCATGCTTCTGCAAAGTGCCGTACAGCAGCTTGAACATGTCACGCGAAGGCATGGCCCCGCCATGCTGCTGTCCAAGCTCCGCAAAAACGGCGTAGCAGCGCATCATACCCGGGCTTTGCCGCAGTAAACGCTTGAAGCCCGCGATGCTTCGCGGAGCTGAATATAGCACAATATCCTGCATACGGGCAAACTGCAAGCCCGCCGCCTGCTCATTACCCGGCACCACCGTGCCTGAGCGCTGAAGCATCCAGAGAGGATAATTCCACCCGGCCTGCACGGCCGCAGCAGCCAAGTCGGCTTCGTCAAACAACACTATAGCCGGCGGCACGATGCCGTCGCTCGCCCCGGGCATGTCGGCGAGAGAGCTCGCAAGCGCGGACAGCTTCGATTCCATCTGCTGCGCTCCGCGCCAGTCGAACAGTTGGATATGCGGCACCCGCAAATCCTGCATCACGATCTGCGGCTTGCGCACTCCGTTCCACTCGTTGACGGAAAGCTCGCCCAGCACGTCGATGCGCGAAGTCGGCGCAATAAGGCTGCTCAGGCTTCCTTTGCCGAAGCCGACAGCTTCCACGGACCGGCTGACCTCGTCCTCCGTTTGCGAAAGCGCAAGCTTCAGATGCTGCTTTTCTTTGCCCATCGTGCGGATTTCGCCGAGCGTCAAATCCGTGAAAACGAACCTTGGCGCCGGGTTCCCCATGCCGAACGGCGCCAGCTTGCCAAGCTGCTCGATGCTCGCTATCGGCACGCTTTGCAGGCTGCATTCGCTGTCCGCTTTGAGCAGCGGGATGAAATCCTGCTCCGTGAGCCATTCTCCGGCAAGCTGGTTCAGCTTCCGGGAGAACGCTCCGACGTCGCTGCGGTTCAAGCTCATACCGGCCGCAGCCTGATGGCCGCCGTAATGGTCAAGCCACTCCCGGCAAGCCGTCAGCGCCTTGTACATATCGAATCCGGCTATGGAGCGCGCCGAACCTTTGGCAATTCCCGTCAGCGGGTCGATGCTGAGAACGAGTGCAGGCCTGTAATGCTTCTCGACGATTTTGGAAGCGACGATTCCCACTACGCCCACGTTCCATTCTTCCTTCGCAACTACAATGACTTTATCCAGCCCTTGGCTGCGCTGCTCCTCCGCCATGGCCATCGCTTCGGCCGTCATGTCCTCTACGATGCGCTGGCGCTCTTTGTTGAGCATGTCCAGTTCAAAGGCGATATGCTCGGCTTCCTGCTCCGCATCGGTCGTCAACAGCTTCACCGCATCGTCCGCGCATTCCAGCCGCCCGCTCGCATTAATGCGCGGCGCCAGGGAAAAGCCGATATGCGAAGCCGTCACTTCCTTCCGCTCGATGCCCGAAACGCCGAGCAGCGCCCGGATGCCGACATAAGCGGAAGCTTGCATGCGTTCGAGCCCCCATTTGACGATCAAACGGTTCTCGCCGGTTAACGGCATCAAATCGGCGACCGTGCCGATAGCCGCAAACTCCAGCAGCTCTTCCGGCAAACGTCCAAGAAGAGCATGAGCTAACTTGAAGGCGACTCCGACGCCGGCCAAATGCTTGTATGGGTACGGACAGTCCGGCTTTTTCGGATTTATAACGGAAAGTGCGTCAGGCAGTACTTCAGGCGGTTCGTGATGATCGGTTACGATAACATCCATGCCAAGCTCCTGAATATACTGTACTTCATCCACGGCGCTAATGCCAGTGTCCACCGTAATGATAAGCGAGACGCCCTGCTCCTTGGCTTTGTCGATCGCGCTGCGGTTCAAACCGTAGCCTTCCCGGATGCGGTGGGGAATATATGTATCGAAGCGGGCGCCAAGCCCTCTGAGCAGATGCACCATCAACGAGGTGCTGCTCACTCCGTCGGCGTCGTAATCGCCGTATACACGTATGAATTCACCCCGGGCGAGCGCCCGGTGAATACGATCGACTGCCGGACGCATGCCGTCCAGCAAAAAAGGATCGTGAAAATGTTCTTTGCCGCCGCTTAAAAAAAGTTCGGCCTCTTCCGCGGTTCGTATATCCCGGAGAACAAGAAGCCGGGCGACAAGCGGATCTATGTTCAAATCGCGAATGAAAGTTTCAACAAGAGCTTCCTCCGCTTTGCCGATATTCCATCTCGCCTTTGGCGCTAGCACCGTCGTTCCCTCCCCGTGTGCTTGCTTCGCAAGCGTCAATTCTGTCAATGAATAACATTCGAATGGGCTCCCTGCTCCGATTCCACACTGTTCTTGTAAGGATACCCGGGATCATACGGATTCACATGCACGAACACGTCCGCAACGTGAATAAACCGTTTCATCAATTGCTGCTTGACGTTTCGGGCGATATCGTGTCCTTCCAGTACGGAAATTCGCGGGTTCACGCTGATCTTCGCATCGACCACGACGTAATGGCCATGCTCTCTGGCCCGCAAATCGTCAACGGTGATTACGCCTTTTATACGCTGCACGGCGGCGATCAGGTCGGCGGCATCCTCGCGATGCAAAACGCGGTCAACCGTTTTGCGGACAGCCTCGTTCAGCAGTCTGTATCCCATTCTGAGCACCAGCAGGGATATGAACAAGCCTGCCGCCGAATCCAAATAAAACAGTGCAGGCAAGGCGATTTGCGACCCCAACACCGCCAGCAGCACGCCAAGAAACGCCGCAAGGGACGAGTATACGCTTGAGCGATGTGTTTCCGCTTGCGCCAACAATGCTCGCGAACCCAAACTTTTCCCCAGCCTGCGCTTATAATAATACAAAATTTCGTTTACGGCTAATGAAATGACGATAGCGATGAGCGCATACGATTTCGGCGGATGCTCCGCCCCGTTCCACAGCGCCTTAACCGCAGACACCGCAATCTCCGCTCCGACGACAAGAATGAAAACGGAAACGATTACGGACGCAATGGTTTCCGTTTTGTTATGTCCGTAAATATGATTGTCATCGGACCCGGGCCTGGCTGCGCGGAACCCGGCCCGCTCGGCAATGGAGCCGGCAGCGCCGGAGGCGGAGTGCGCCGCGTCGGCGATCAGCCCTGAGCTCTGCGCCATAATGCCGACAATGCCTTTTAATACGACAAGTGCCAGAATGCCCGCGATTCCGCCCCAAGCGGCAAACTCTGCCTTTTCAAAACGCCGGTCAGTCACACCGTGCCACTCCCCTTGAAAAACCTGTTTAGACGGATGCAAAGGCCGCGCAATCGATCACGCGGCCGTTTATTAACGTTATTACGCTGCAGCTTTCTTTTTAGAACCAAGTGAATTTCTTTTAAATAAATACCATAACGAACAAGCGATGAAAATGGAGGAGTAAGCTCCGCTCGCCAGACCGATCAGCTTGGCAAGGGCAAACAGCTTGATCGATACGCTGCCGAAAACATACAGACAGCCTGCTGCGACGAGTACGACGAGCACCGTATTGATGTTCCGCGCCATTGTCTGCCAAATACTGTCGTTGACGAGATTTACCAGATCCTCGTCCGTCTTCAGCTTGGCAAAGCGGAGGTTTTCGCGGATCCGGTCGAAAATAACGATTTTATCGTTGATCGAGTAACCGATCGTCGTCAGCACCGCCGCAAGAAAGGGCAGATTCACTTCCATACGGAAAATGGCGAATACCGCGATAACGATGAGGGCGTCATGGAGAATGGCGATAATCGCCGCAAGCGCGAACCGCCACTCAAATCGGATGCTCACATAGACGCAGATGAGTATGCTCGCAATCCCTATGGCATATCCGGCCTTAATGAGCAGCTCTTTGGCCAACTGCGGGTCAACCGTATTGATTTCCTTGGAAACTTCGCCGCCGTAAGCATTGACAAAGGCGCTATGAATTTTGTTGACCGCATCATCACTGAGCACGTCGTCAAAGCGGATCGAGACGCGGTCGTTATTGTTGCCGCCGATCGTCGGCTCGGCATATCTCGACTTTATGTCGCCGCTGGCCGACAGTTGCTTCAAAATTTCGTTCACTTTGGCCTTGTCGACCGTTTTGCCGACGACCAGGTCGATGTTCGTTCCCGCTTTAAAATCGACGCCGAAATTCATTCCCGAAATTAACATAATCACTATACCCGCAATCAGGATTAAAGCCGAAACGGCAAAAAACTTGTTGCGATTTTTAACAAAATCGTATTGTTTCTTAAAGCTCACGTATGTCCGCCTCCTTAACGCCGAAATAGCCCGGCTTCTTGAGCAGGTTGCCTCGAACAATCAGATGCAACAGCCATCTGGAGAGGATAACGTTCGTTGCGATACTGATAATGATACTGATCATGTTAATGACGGCGAATCCGCGGATAGCCCCGTTACCAACATAGTAAAGTACGATTCCGGCAATCAGGTTGGTTACGTTCGCGTCCATAATCGTCCGGAAGGAATGCTTCGAACCCGATTTTAACGATGACAGAACGCTTTTGCCGGAGCGGATTTCTTCCCTGATTCTCTCATATGTAATGATGTTCGCATCGACCGCTATGCCTACCCCGAGCACCAATGCGGCAATACCCGGCAATGTGAGGGTCGCGTTCATAAAGTCGAAAACGGCCAAAAGCACCCATATATAAGTAATCAGTGTAAACGCCGCTACGAGACCCGGAACGCGGTAATAAATGACCATGAAGAGGAAAATCAGCACGGAGGCGATCAAGCCTGCAAGCGCAGTTTGATGCAGCGAAGCTTTCCCTAATGTAGCGTCTACGCGTTGAATGTACTTCTCCGTCAATTTAAGCGGCATTGCGCCCAGGTTGATGATCTTCGCGACTTTGGTCGCTTCCTGGATGTTCGATTGCGTAATGATCGCGGAGTCGCTGTCGATCGGATAATTAACCGACGCGGTGGACTGCAGTGCGTCGTCCAAATAAATGGACAGACTGCTGCCGACCAGCTTGGTGGTAACCTCCTTGAACTTCTCTCTGCTCTTCATCTTGATCTCGACGATCGGCTGTTTCGTGTTCGGATCGAAACTCAATTTGGCCGCATTCTCGACGAAATCGGTGCCGTTCATATAAACCGTTCCGTCCGGACCGCGGAATGTCAGTACGGCCGGTTTGGACATCAGGCTCCTGACCTCGTCCTCATTTTGCACACCGGCTAACCGGACGCGGATACGGTCGGTTCCTTCCGGGTAAACTTCGGGCTCGGCGACGCCGAGACTGTCCGCGCGCTTGGCCAGGCTCTCCGCGGCCTGCGACAGCGTTTCCTTTGTCAAGGGCTGACCTGCAGTCAAAGGCTCCGCTGTGTAGAGGATTTCGAAACCGCCCTTTAAATCCAGTCCAAGCTTGATTCGATCGACTAATGAGGGACTCGTTGCGGCGATAGCGCCGAGCACGATGACCACCGTCAAAAAGAAGATCGAAATTCTTTTCCAATCCAGCATTCTTGCTTGTCTCCCTTCCATACTCAATATTCCTATTATACTCAGGCTCGAAAAACGAGTCAATTTACGTCATTTTGTGTAATTTGCGTAAATTATGATCCGTTCATGCAAAAAAATAAGGCCTCTCGTCACAATTGGGCCCCTTTAAAAACGCTCAACGTCATCCAGTTCATAAACTGCGTGGATTTGAGCGACAGTATGTCGTTTACAATTTGGTAAAGCGGCGGCAATCCTGTTTTGCGGTACTTGTCGCTTACACACTCCCATATATCCTGGCCGGTCACGTGTTCATAGCCTAGCATCCGGAACTCCTCGACTTTGCTCAGGCACAAGCTCTCGATGACCTCGCTCAATTCCTCGTCCGACATCGTATCGGCTTCATCGCCTATCGTATCGTACGCCTCCTCGCCTTCCCCGTCTGCCGGCAATTCGCCGCCGTCAAGATCGGACGGCTCGGCCCGTTCCGTATCGGAAGCGCTGTCCTCTTCGCGGGCGGATGCGCTTTCCGGTTCGTTATTGTCCTGTTCCATGGGTATTTCCTCCCCTCGCCTTTGTATTCGATGGCCGTCGGCCGTATTCCTGCCCCTCCAGACCCAACATGTCCATAAAATGTTAGCATGAGCTTGGCCGATTCCCGCATATCCATAAGTATGAGTGCAAACAAGCTCATAAGTAATCATGTCGGGGAAGAAGGAATGGCATTGACCAAGCAGTCGTTTATCAAAGGAACGATGATTTTGCTAGCTGCGGGCATCATCAACCGCATACTCGGTTTTGTTCCCCGCATCACGCTCCCGCGAGTAATCGGCGCTGAGGGCGTAGGGCTCTATCAAATGGGGTGGCCGTTCCTTATAGTTGTTTTGACGATCATTACCGGCGGGATTCCGGTTGCCATCGCCAAGCTGATCGCGGAGGCGGAGGCAGAACGCAACGAAACCCGCATTCGCAGCATTTTACGCATTTCCTTGCTGCTGACTACCGGGTTAAGCTTCATTTTTACGGCCATTTGCGTAGTCTGCTCTGCGTGGATTACAACCCATCTCCTGACGGACTCACGCGTTTATTTCACGCTGCTGTGCATGAGCCCGATGATTCCGATCATCGGCGTCGCCTCCGTGTTCCGCGGCTACTTTCAGGGCAGGCAAAACATGATTCCGACGGCCGTCTCGCAAACCTCGGAAACGCTGATCCGCATCGTTATGGTGCTTGTCTGCGCTTACCTCATGCTTCCTTACGGAATCGAATACGCCGCGGCAGGCGCGATGATCGGCGTATTAGCCGGCGAGATCGGCGGGCTGTTCGTACTCGCGATGATGTTCAGAAATAGCCGCAAACACGCCTCACTCCATACTGCCAGAGCGACGATCGGGACTACTAAAACAGGCGGCCGGGTATCCAATCTCAAGCGGATTTTGCGCATATCCGTTCCTGTTACGGGCAGCAAGCTGATCGGTGCGGGGTCTTACCTGCTGGAATCGATCCTCATTGCCCAAAGCCTGGCGCTTGCCGGCGTCACCACAGCGATTGCCACGGCCCAGTACGGCGCCCTGCAGGGGATGATTATTCCGATCATTATGCTGCCGAGCGCGCTTACGATGTCGTTGTCCGTCTCGCTGATCCCGTCGCTCAGCGAAGCGGCCGCCCGCAAAGATATGCAGACCATCCACACGCGGCTTCATCAATCGCTGCGGCTTGCGCTTGTGACCGGCGCTCCTTTTGCCGTACTCATGTTCGTCCTTGCCGAGCCAATCTGCACCTACATGTACAATCAGCCCGAAGTCGGCGTCATGCTGAAAATGATGGCTCCTATCGCCATTTTCATTTATTTTCAGGCGCCGCTGCAATCGACTTTGCAAGCTTTGAACAGGCCGGGCGCCGCCCTGGTGAACTCCCTGATCGGTTCCGCGATCAAGTTAGCATTGATCTATGTGCTCGCCAGCAAGCCGGAGCTCGGCATACGCGGAGCGATTTTCGCCATCAACGTGAACATTGTGCTCGTTACGCTGCTTCACTGGAACAGCGTCGTGCGACTGCTGAAATTCCGCATGCACGGCGTCGACTTTGCCAAAGTCGTCGGGGCGATGGCGCTCTCGGGAGTTTGCAGCTACGCCGTCATGTATGCGCCCTGGACGCAAACCGATTGGCTGCGTTTTATCGTCTCCTGCCTCATCGGATTCATCATGTATTTGTTCCTGATCGTTCTTTTTCGCCTCGTGAATCAAAGCGATATGCTGCGCATGCTGAAGCTGGGCAAAAAATTTATCCGGTAATTTCCCGACTTACCGCTTCAAATCGAGAAACAGCCTGCCTCTATGGTCAATCGAACAGTAGAACACATCTTTAAAATCGGTCGTCCCTTTTGCCTGCAGCTGATTTTTAAGCCAAAATCTCGTTTTCCCTATTTTATCCAAATTTTCATCCTGCACTTTCCCGTCCATAATGAGCGGGAGAGGCAAACCTTCAAATCTGACTTGGCCTTTGCGTCCGGAATTTGCCGCATCCGGTATTTTCTTCTCTTTTTCAACGACGCTCAGCTTGCCTGACGGTTCGAGAATGGCAAACTCCACATCGGCAACGTTCATAATTTTGTTCTGCCTCAGCTGAAGCATCAGATCGTCCAGATTGTAGCGGTGCTTCCTCATCTCCTCGCGATTGATCGAGCCGTTTTCGATCAAAACGCTCGGCTTCCCGTCGAACATGATGCGGACCGTCCTGTTTTTCAGCGCGATGAACGCAATGGCCACCTGAATCAGCACCAGCGTCGCCATCGGCACCAACCCGTCCAGCAAAGGCTTGCTTGCGTCTTCAAGGACGAATACGGCGATCTCGGCGACCATGATCGAAATGACCAGATCGAACAGCGAAAGCTTCCCGATCTCCCGCTTCCCCATAATGCGGAGCATGAGAAACACGACGAAATAGATCAGCACCGTGCGTAAAAAAATGGTCAGAATATCCATTGCTTGAGCCTCCCTGTTGTAAAGCGAATGCTTTCGAAGCAAGCTTTCCTTCTCACTTCCGGAGTTCAATGGTATTCTGACCGCTGATGTGCCGCGTCATGCAAAATTTGCGTATTCAATTGTTGGCAATTAAAGCAAAAACAGCCCGATGTACCCTGTGGCGATAATCATCAATATCAAAGTAAGCGGCGCCGCGATTTTCAAATAATCCCACTGCTTAAAACCGCTGCCGTCCCGCATCGCGAGCCCCGCGGCCAGCATGCCGGTGACGGAGCCGGCAATCGTTCCGCTGCTGCCGATGGCAGCGCCCAGCGCCAAAGACCACCATAACGGCGCGATCGTGCTTCCCTCAACGGTCTGCACGAGCGCCCCTATTTCATGAAGCACTTGCCGGACCCCCGCCAAATACGGAATATGGTCGACCATAGCGGAACCGATGCCGGTCAGCCAAAAAATCAGCATGGACAAAAACGGGATGCTTCCATGGCTCAGCTCCATGGCGCGAAGGGCGAGCAGGCCGCTGATCCCCGCGTGCGTCAAACCGCCAGCCATGACAAACAGGCCGAAAAAATACAAAATTTGCGAGTCCAGCACACCCTGCCAAAGCGCCCGATAGCCTTTGTTTGTGACGATGCCGGCAACCGCTTTGTAATCCAGCGCCGTGATCAGCACTGCTCCGGCGAGAGCGGTATAAGAGGCCTTCCACCCGAGCAGTCCTTGAAGCAGCAAAGCCGCAATGAAAAGGAAAAAAATCGCGCTCCCGCCGATGACAAACGCTTTGTCCGCCAGATGCGAAGCAGGCTGCAGGCTTAGCAGCTCGCGTTTTTGCGACTCCGGAACGATCATTTTCTTGCCGTACAGCAGCCACATAGCGGCGTAAACGATGAGCAGCGAAACGATGACCAGCGGCCCCATTTTTACAACAAATTGCCACAGATTGAAATCCGCCGCCGTCCCGATCATCCGGTTCGTTACGCTCCCGGTCGACGTGGCCGCGCCGCCCAAATTGGCCGACATGACAGCCGCTATCAAAAATGGCACGGGAGACTGCTTGAGAACCCGCGCAGTGCTAAGCATAACGGGAACGATTACGGCGATGGCCATAAGGCTGTCCATAAACGCCGACGAAACGGCCGTCAGGACAGACAATCCCAGCAAAATAAATAAAGGCTTTAACCGGTATTTGCGAATAAGTGCAGCTGCCAAATAGGAGACAATTCCCGTCTTTTGAAAACCTGAAGCCAGCACAAAAAGGCTTGTTAAAAGGATGAGCGTATCCCAATCCGCGTATGTAGAAAAAGCTTTTCCGAGCGGCACAATTCCGAGCAGCAGCATTAAAAGAGCGCCGCCAAGCGCAATATACGACCTGTTCCAGCGTTCGATCAATATGCCTGCAAAAGCGGCCGCGAAAATAAGAAAAGCAGCTATGGACTGCCATAGCGCAGGTCCATGAGAAAATTCGTTCATGCACTCACTTCCTTTCTGCAAGTATGTACTAATTCTATGTGCTTGGCCATACAATGATGTTAACTAAACATCGAATATAATGAGAGGAATGGTGCATATGAACCCTATGCGAAACGTCAGCCAGGTTCGAATTACATCTCCTTTATTTTCCGGGTTAGTGTATTCATTAATTATGATGACGATCGGCACAATCGTAACATCGCTGCTGCTGTTTCTTACCAGCACGCAGGAGAGCGCCCTGCATACTTTGACGACAATCATTCACGGCGTCTCCCTGTTTATCGGCGGCTGGGTGTCCGGCAAAAGAGCCGGCAACAAAGGCTGGTATTACGGAGGCATGCTCGGTCTCATCTACTTCCTGATCATTTTTCTGGTAGGATTTCTTGCGTTCGACGCCGGATTGAACTTGCAATCGCTGCAGCTGCTCGGCATATTTTTCGCGTCCGGAGCGCTTGGCGGCATGCTTGGCGTCAATACCCGCAAATAGCCCATAAGAAAAATGAAATACAGATAAATGCCATAGAAAAAGCGAGAGCCTGAGATAGGATCTCGCTTTTTTTTCACTATTCCTTCGCTGCACTCGATACGACGGAGTTGATAGCGGAACGGTCGAACGTCATCTTCGTGGCGTCGTTGACGCGCAGTACGCAAATGTCGTCCGTAATTTCCATAATCGTTCCGTGCAGACCGCCGATGGTGACGACCTTGTCCCCTTTTTTCAATGCCCCGAGCATCATGTTGCGAGTTTTTTGCCTCTTCTGCTGAGGGCGGATAAGTAAGAAATAAAGCACGACGAACATGAGCACCAGCGGCCCGTATGTATACAAGTACCCCATCGCACCGGCATCGGCTGCAGGTGCGGTTTCAGCCAACAAGAACATAGGAAACCTCCTTTCTTAAAATCCTCTTTCATTATCATTCAGCCCATACGATTCGAAAAATGCGTCGCGGAAATCGAGCAGTCGATCTTCCATAATCGCTTGTCTTACATCGCGCATGAGCTGTAATAGAAAGTGAAGGTTATGATAGGTCGTGAGCCTGATGCCGAATGTCTCGTCCGCTTTGATCAAATGGCGAATGTACGCTCTGCTGTAATTAGAGCATGTGTAGCACGAGCAGTTCGGGTCGAGCGGACCGAAATCTTCGGCATACGCAGCGTTTCTCACTACGAGTCTGCCTGAGCTGGTCATGCAGGTGCCGTTGCGCGCGATGCGCGTCGGAAGCACGCAGTCGAACATGTCGATGCCGCGGATAGCGCCTTCGATCAAGGCGTCAGGCGAGCCTACGCCCATTAAATAGCGCGGTTTATTCGCCGGAAGCAGCGGAGTCGTGTAGTTCAGCACCTCGTACATCAGATGCTTGGGCTCCCCTACGCTCAATCCACCAATAGCATACCCCGGGAAATCCATGGAAGTCAACTGCTCCGCGCTCTGCCGCCGCAAATCTTCATGCATGCCGCCCTGTACGATAGCGAACAGCCCCTGGTCTTCCGGTCTGGCATGGCTTTGCAGGCAGCGCTCCGCCCAACGGGTCGTCCGTTCCAGCGATTTTTTGATGTAATCGTACTCGGCCGGATAAGGCGGGCATTCGTCAAACGCCATCATAATGTCGGAGCCTAGCGCATTCTGGATTTCCATCGCTTTCTCCGGCGAGAGGAACAGCTTGTCCCCGTTCAGGTGCGATTTGAACTGGACGCCTTCTTCCGTAATTTTGCGGATGTCGCTCAAGCTGAACACCTGAAAACCGCCGCTGTCCGTCAGGATCGGCCTGTCCCAGTTCATGAATTTGTGCAGTCCGCCGGCCGCTTTCACAAGCTCGTGCCCGGGACGCAAAAACAGATGGTACGTGTTGCTCAAAATTATGTGAGCGTCCATCGCCTTCAATTCCTCGGGGCTCATCGTTTTCACCGTAGCCTGCGTGCCGACCGGCATAAACGCTGGCGTCTCGATGACGCCATGCGGCGTATGCACGCGCCCGAGCCTGGCGCCGGATTGCTTGCAAGTTTTGATATGTTCGTATGTCACTGCTGCCAATACTACCACTTCCTATCTTAAGTAAACATCATCTAGGAGTCTGTCCGACGGAGCTACTATTGTGCAGCCCTTTATGCGGTTCATCGGACAGACTCCTTAGTATATAAACATTGCGTCTCCGAAGCTGAAAAACCGGTACTGTTCTCTGACCGCCTCTTCATAAGCGCGCATCACATGTTCCCGCCCTGCCAATGCGCTGATCAACATGAGAAGCGTCGATTTGGGCAAATGGAAATTGGTCAGCAGCGCATCGACGGCTTGAAACTTGTAGCCGGGATAAATAAAAATGCTGGTCCAGCCGCTCGACGGCTCGATGGCCGTATGCCCGCTGCCAAGCCCGCTTGACTGAGCCGCGGTTTCAAGTGTGCGCGCCGAAGTTGTACCTACGGCAATAATACGTTTGCCATTCGATTTCGTTTCATTAATAAGCGCAGCCGTTTCGGCGGACAGCTCATAATATTCCGCATGCATCTGATGCTCTTCGATACGGTCTACCGAAACGGGGCGGAAAGTGCCCAATCCTACATGCAGCGTTACAAAAGCGGTCCGGATTCCTTTGGCGCGAAGCAAATCCAAATAAGCCGCCGTAAAATGAAGCCCCGCTGTCGGCGCGGCGGCCGAGCCTTCGTGCTTCGCATAAACCGTCTGATACCGTTCCTTCTCGGGCAGCTGCTCCTTGATATAAGGCGGCAGAGGCATCTGTCCAAGTTTATCCAATATTTCGTTAAAAATGCCCTGGTAGCGAAATTGCAGCACTCTTGCCCCCATTTCACCTTCTTCCAAAACTTCCGCGGTAAGCAAAGGCTCGTCCCCCGAGGCGAATTCTACGCCAAAATCGATGATAGCCCCCGTCTTGACCCTTTTCCCGGGCTTCACCAGAGCTTCCCAGCGGTCCTCCCCTAGAGCCTTGAGCAGCAAAATCTCGGCCTTGGCGCCCGTATCCCTCTTCACGCCAAAAAGCCGGGCTGGAATGACTCGCGTATCGTTCATCACGAGCAAATCCCCGGCTTCCAAATAGTCCGCTAGCTGTTCAAATGTGTTATGCGCGATGTTTCCCGTCGCTTTGTCGAGCGCAAGCAGCCTGGACGCCGTCCGGTTTGCAAGCGGCGTCTGGGCGATTAAAGATTCGGGCAGTTCAAAATCAAAAGCTTGTACATCCATATGTTCGCATTCATTCCTTAGTTATGGTGACTCCAATGTAGTAGGTCTGGAGTATTTGTTTATAGTCATATCCGAGCTCAGCGTAACCTTTGGCTCCCCATTGCGACATGCCAAGTCCATGCCCGTAACCGGTCCCCCAGAACATAAATTGGCTGCCTTTCACAGGTCCCGATGTGGAAAAGGATCCATTCGCCGCCGGTTGGCCCGCTCCAGCGGAAGGTGCCGGCGCCGCTTGCCCCGATGCCCCGATTGCGATAATATCGGACTTGCTCACCTCGGCAGGCTTCGTCTGTCCGCCCGAAAGCACAAAAATAGAGCTTGAAGCTTTGTCGCCGCCATTGTCCGTACTGCTCGCTCCGGCTATCGATACGCTTGCCGAAGACGGGGTCCGGGCCGATGGAACGGCCGGAGGAACAATTGAAGTATTACCAGTATAACTTCCCGGTAATCCAATTTCAAACCGCGTGCTCGGAAGTCCGCCCAAAGCGTTTCTGAGCGCATCGGGATAAGCCACTTTTACTACTTGGCCGTTCGCCTTCAGCTCGGTCACCCGCCCGGAAGGCCCGCGCTTGGAAATTTCCAAAGACTGGAGGGGACCGTCGATCGCAACTCCCACAGCCGCCAGTTTGCTTTTGAGTGTCTCCGCGTCATACGGTCCGCGCACCCAGGAATAGGCGTTGGATTCCGTCTGCCGGCCCACGACCGCCACTTTTTCCTTGGTGTCAAGCTGATCGATCGAAGGATTGGCCGTATTGTCTACATACGGAGCTAATCTTACATTGACAGCCGATTCGGTTGCTTCGTAGACAGCTGCGCCTTCCGCATTTTTTTGCCCCGTATCCTTCAAATACTTCGAGTGCACGTATCCGGTTTTACCGCTTGCCAGCTTCACCCGATACCACACCGCTTTGCCGCTGGCCGCCCCGTCGTCAGGACTCGGCACGCTGCGCAAATATGGAACGGGGTTGCCCCATACTTCCGAAGGGTCCGCCGTCATTCCCCCAGCATTGGATGAAAATACAGGAGTGATAAGGTTGTGCTTGTCGTCGACAAGCACCTCATCCTTGGTCGCATCGACAGCCTGCAGAGCTCCGGGAAACTCGCGATCCATGCCATAATAAGCCTGATCCATTGTGGAATCGCTCACTTGGGCGATCTCGTACTTGGCGCCCTGCTTGATTGCAAATGTACGCGCAGCTACAGCCTGCCCCTTCAAAGCTTCGGCCGGCCAGCTCGAATTCAGCTCCGTGCCGACGACGGAGTACAGGTACTGTTCGAGCGGCAGCTCGTTAATCACGGCCAGCTTGTCATGGTAGGCGCTCAGCTCCATATCTCCGCGGTAGCTTCGGCCTGCCCGCTCTTTGACGGTGATTCCCGCTTCTTTGGGATGAATCAGCGTTTTTTGCCCTCCTGCACCGGCTGCAAAATGAGGTACCGCTTGCGCGCCGGACGAGGCAACCGTCACGTCCGATCTGCGGAGCAAATACGCGGCATTCGTATTCGCGTTCTGGAGCGGAACGCCCGGCACGGCTTGAAGCGCTTGCTGCTTCACGGCCTCCAACTGCTCAGCCGTCGCTTCGCCGCCCAGCCAGACACCATACTGGACCTTGCCCGCTGCATCTTCCTGCAGGGCAAGGTCCGCAGTGAGCCCCGCCTGCCAATAGGCGGCCGCCTGCCCAAGAGCCGCCGCTTCCGTAGGGTACGTCCCGGCGCTCAGATGCAGCGGGCCGGTGAGCTCAGGCTGCCCAGCCTGCGTCAATGCCCCGACGCCAGCATCTTTCAGCGCCTTCAGCTTGGCTCCTTCAGCCTCTTCTTTGGAGGCGTAGCTGCCGAGGAAAACCTGAAAAACGGTTTTCCCTTGTTTTGACCTGCTGAGGGTGTAAGCGTCCTCCTTCATCGCCAGCAATTTCGCTTGCAGCGCGCCAGCCGCGGCAAAATCGGGCGTTTCCAGCATTTTCACGCTGTACTGATCCAAGGAAGCGCGAATTTCCGCCTGATTGGGCAGCGCAACCCAAGTGTGCGTTCCGCCGCCGCTGCGGATTCCGATTTCCAATCCGCTATCGGCCGACAAAGTAACGACCGGCTCAAGCACTCTGTACTTAGCCGCATCAATGAACAGCGCAACGCGGATCGTATCCAGATGGTTTACACCGGCCGCCGCGGCCGTATTTTGAAAAACAGGAGCTGTCCCTACGGTCAGCACCGTTGAAGCAATCGCAATCATCGTTGGACGGAATAGTGCTTTTCCCCACTTCATTCGACAAATGTTCCTTTCTTTCGCTCGTATTCTAGTAAGTTAGACTCTATGAAGGCGCAGAAGTTTTGTAGACGGCAAAAAAATGCCCGTTTCCGCATCTTCATGCGAGGGACGGGCATTATTGTGCAACGCCTCGAGGTTCTGTCCGAAGAATTTAGTAGCATTGTGCAAGGCCTTGAGGAGTCTGTCCGATGAACTCAGTAGCAGGTAAATGTTTCATTGCCGGAGATTCCCGCTGCGGATTCGATGGTCTACTGGACAGGCTACGAGCAGAAAGAGGACGAATTACGAAACGATCTGCCAGGAGTCTGTCCGAAGAATTTAGTAGAAGGTATGTGTATGTGAAATGATAGTTATGATGCAGCGTGAGCGACAGTATTTGCTTGTCATGATTGTTTGGGTTTGCACAAAAGTAACTCCGTCGGACAGACCCCTAGCAAGCTTTGTCCTTCACATATCTCGGAAGTCATCGCCGGGCTGGTAATACGTAGAAAGCCGGGGAACGGGCGACTGTTGGATGGATTCTCAGGCTGTAGCTGGTGCATCTACTTGGCAGATACATAGTGAGCCGGCGAACGGGCGACTGTTGGATGTACTCGTATGCTTGAGCTGATGCATCTACTTGCCGGGTACGTAGAGAGCCGGTGAATGTGCGACTGTTGGATGCATTCGAATGCTGAAACTGGCACATCTACTTGGCAGATACATAGTGAGCCGACGAACGGGCGACTGTTGGATGTGCTCGCATGCTGTAGCTGGTGCATCTACTTGGCAGATACATAGTGAGCTGGCGAACGGGCGACTGTTGCATGCATTCGCAGGCTGTAGCTGGTGCATCTACTTGGCAGATACATAGTGAGCTGGCGAACGGGCGACTGTTGCATGCATTCGCAGGCTGTAGCTGGTGCATCTACTTGGCAATAAGTAAAAAGCCTGCAAAAGTGCAGGCTTTTTTGTTCTTTCACACGATTGTAACGAAATTCCTGCAAATGTGCAGGTTTTCACGACAATACCTGGGGCACAAGCCGTTTTGAAAAGAAATTCCTGCACAATTGCAGGCTTTTTCCGAAAATGAACCGTTTCGGATGAAAAAAACTGTATTTTCGCAGGTTTTTTCTAAAATTCGTTCGTTCTTTCTTGTTATGTTGGCTTTATCTTGTTTTATTTGGATTTTTATCCATTTATTTCATGCGCATGTCTCCGCATGGGTTTGTATTTGTTCTGCATGATTTTGCATGGGTTTTGCACAGTCTTGCCTTGTTTGGCTTTATCTTGACTTGTTGCTCTTATCTTGTTTTGTTGCTCTTATCTTGTTTTGTTGCTCTTATCTTGTTGCTCTTATCTTGTTGCTCTTGTCTTGTCTTTTTCGGTCTTATCTTGCCTTGTTTGGTCTTGTCTTGTCTTGTTACTTTTGTTGTGCCTTGTCTTGTATGGCTCTATCTTGCCTTGTTTGTTCTTATCTTGTTTGGTTTGCTCTTGTCTTTCTCCTCGCGTTACCGTCTGCCAAGCCGCTTGACAAAATGTTTGCGCTGTGTTTAGCGGCAAATGAGCGCAGACTTTCGCCGTGGGCTCTTGCCGCCGGCTCCCGCGTGCAGCTATCGCTGTTCCGGCATCGGCAGCCCCATGTGCGAGTACGCCAGCGGCGTTACGGTGCGGCCGCGCGGGGTGCGCTGCAGGAAGCCGATCTGCAGCAAATACGGCTCGTAGACGTCTTCGATCGTCTGCCCCTCTTCTCCGATCGTCGCTGCGATCGTCTCCAGGCCGACAGGGCCGCCCTGGAAGTTTTGGATGATCGCCCGCAGCATTTTGTGGTCGATCTCATCGAGGCCCAGGTCGTCCACCTGGATGAGCTTCAGGGCCGTACGCGCGATGTCGAGCGTGATGATGCCGTCGCCCTTCACCTGCGCGAAATCGCGTACCCGCTTGAGCAAGCGGTTGGCGATGCGCGGCGTGCCGCGCGAGCGCATGCCGATCTCGCGCGCGGCTTCGCCGACGATCTGCACCTGCAGGATGTCGGCGGTGCGGCTGACGATGTAGGTGAGCTCCTCCACCGTATAAAATTCCAGCCTGCTGACGACGCCGAAGCGGTCGCGCAGCGGCGCAGACAGCAGGCCTACGCGCGTCGTCGCGCCGACCAGCGTAAACGCCGGCAAGTCCAGACGCACCGAGCGCGCGCTCGGCCCCTTGCCGATAATAATGTCAAGGGCATAATCCTCCATCGCCGGATACAGCACTTCCTCCACCGTGCGGTGGAGGCGGTGGATCTCGTCGATGAACAGTACGTCGCCCTCCTGCAAATTCGTCAGGATGGCCGCAAGATCCCCCGGCCGCTCGATAGCGGGGCCGGAGGTCGTTCGAATATTGACGCCAAGCTCATTGGCGATAATGTTGGACAGCGTCGTTTTGCCGAGCCCGGGAGGTCCGTACAGCAGCACGTGGTCGAGCGCTTCTTTGCGCATTTTGGCCGCTTCGATGTAAATCTTCAAGTTCTCCTTGGCCTGCTTCTGGCCGATGTATTCCGCCAGGTACCGGGGGCGCAAACTGTATTCGATCGCCTGATCCTCCATCATCAAATGAGCGGAAATGATCCGGTCATTATCCACGGGGTATCCTCCTACTATTTTTCAATCCAGAATAGAGCGGTTGTTCCGCCTTTACATCGTATACAACGCTTGCAGCGCAAGCTTCATTATGACGTCCACGGAATCCGACTCTTTCGCTTTCGGCTTGATTTTTGCCCATGCCCGGTCCGTCTCCCCTTCCGTATAGCCCAGGGCCATAAGCGCTTCCTTCGCTTCCGACCAGGAGCCCCCGCCTTCGCCGGAACCCTGATTATGCGGCAATCCGAGGCCGATGGATGTCTCCAGGCTGTCGGAAAGCGAAACCTGGCCGAGCTTATCTTTCAAATCGAGAATAATCCGCTGCGCCGTCTTCTTGCCGATGCCCGGCAGCTTCGTCAAAAACGCCAGATTTTCCTGGCTGATCGCCGCAATGACGGTTTCCGGCCTGCCGCCGCCGGCCAGTATGCCCAGCGCGACTTTCGGGCCGATCCCTGTAACCTCAAGCAGCAGACGGAACAACGACTGCTCTTCGCGGGAAGTAAAGCCGAATAACAGATGGGCATCTTCGCGCACATGATAGTGGGTGTACAATGTGACGTCCTCGCCGTCTTTGTGCGGCAGCGCGTACGGATTCGGGCAAAATACCCGGTAGCCGACGCCATGCACGTCAACGACCGCATAATCGCTTTCGCGATGCGCTATTTTTCCTCTTAAAAAATCGATCATCGTTTCACGACCTTATTATTTATCATCGTCTGCATGGTGGAAGAATGAGCATGGCAGATGGCGACGGCCAACGCATCCGCAACATCGTCCGGCTTAGGGACAGCCTGGAGCTTCAGAAACATTTTGACCATTTCCTGCACTTGATGCTTTTCCGCCTTGCCGTATCCGACCACAGCCTGTTTGACCTGAAGCGGCGTATATTCCGCGATTGCCAGCTCCGCCTGAACGCCTGCGAGAATCATGACGCCCCGCGCCTGTCCGACTGTAAACGCCGTCGTCACGTTGCGGTTAAAAAACAATTTCTCAATCGCCATTGCATCCGGCTTGTATTTCTCGATCAGCTGCCTCGTCGCATCATAGACATCCTTGAGCCTGAGCGCAGGGTCCGTGTGGGCTTCCGTCTGAATGGAGCCGTACTGCACCGGGACGAGCTTGCTGCCGATTTTATCGATAAATCCGAAACCTACGATTGCGATCCCCGGATCGATACCCAGAATGCGCACAATATTGTCTCTCCCATCCCAAAAAAGCGAACATATGTATCATTCCCCATTATAGCAGATAACAAAAAAAAGAGATAGACTCGGGCCGATGCGCCCTTGCCTACCTCGTCTACTCGTCCGTTATTGATTGAACATCGCTCTCTCGCTTTCCTCCACCGCATAATCGCTGAAAGTCGACAGCACGCTGTTGTATTCCTCCATGTCTGTAATCCGGATTCCGTCGTGCAGCTGCTTGACTGTTTCCTGCGGAAGACTGCTCTCCAGTTGGCGGATGTTCAGCTGAAAAAAGGTCCTGATGACGTTCTCCTTGCTCGGCGTTCCCTGAAACAGGGACAGATTGCCGCTTTCGTCGACACTGAAAACCGCTTTCTGCTTGCATTCGGGAGACAGATCGTCGATCTGCTCGGTGAACGTCACTTCTCCTTTCGCATTCAAGCTGAGCGTCCAGTTCGGGTTCTTCATTAATTCCGTCACCAGTTGATCCGATGTGCGCAAGCCGAGCTTCTGCAGTTCTTCCCCGCAGACGTAGGATTTGAGCAAATACGTTTCCCTGCTGTCCGTAATTCCTCTCAGCTTCGCGATCGCTTCCTTAAGTTTGGCGTCCTCTTCTTCCTGATTCGCCGGCGCCAAAGTCATGCGCGCCACGGCGCCGCCGCCCGCTTCCGGCCACAGCCATGCGGCATGGATCATATATCCGGCCGTGCAGAGCGCGATCAGCATTCCCAGAGCGATCCAGCCTCGTTTCCAGCGCAGCTTGCGTTTCAAATGTTTTAAGAAGCTTTGTACATTCACCCAAATCCCCTTCATTCTCGTTTTTCTGGTATTGTTTCCATTTGCATCGGGGGCTATACATCATTTACCATAGTAAGAAAGAGCGGGACAACGGTCTCGTTCCCGACATCTTTGAAGGAAAATTATCCTAACTATTCCCAAAATATCGGAAATCAGGCCGTTTGCGTTAACAGATATTTGACTGTAGCCGTAGAAATGATATAGTCAGATGTAGGTAAACTTTTTTCATACAAACTGAATGAAATCGATATATATTGGAAAAGAGCTGAGGAGGGGAACAGCATGAATGTGGCAGAACTTCAACTAATACAATTATCGCGGACCGGCGATAGAAACGCTTTTGTAGAATTGGTGGAATTGTACCGTACCAAAATTCAAAAGCTTGCTTATCGTATGCTGCACAACAAACCTGATTCCGAGGATATCGTACAGGAGACTTTTATCCGGGTATATTTGAATTTGAATCATTACGACGAAAGCCAAAAGTTTTCCACCTGGATTTACCGGATTGGCAAAAATGTGTGCATCGACCTGCTGCGCAAGAAAAAGCCCGTTCAATCCCTCGATGCCGAACTGAATGATCAGGATGACGACTACAGCTATTACAGCAAGCTGGCGAGCCAAGACCAGTCTCCGGAGCACGCCGTCCTGCAGACGGAAATTCAGGAGCACGTTCACAGGTCCATTAACAAGCTGGCCGACAAATACAAAAGCATCATTATACTCTATTATTTGGAAGAACTTTCCTTGCAGGAAATTAGCGAAAAGCTCAATCTTCCGGTGACGACCGTCAAAACAAGATTGCACCGCGGGCGCGAGCTTCTGCGTAAAAAGTGGGGCATGAATTTCGTTGTCGGACTTATGGTATTTTTCACGATCGGGATGCTCGCCTGAGCAAAATAATGAAAAAAGCAGGTATAGCGGCTCTTGCCGCCGTATCCTGCTTTTTTTTGATGCCGGTAAAAGCACGGAAAACCCCCGTCCATCAAGGACGAGAGTCTAGTGCCTGCTATACGTTAATCCAGGGCAAGTTAGGTTTGGACTCCGGCTTTTCCGCTCGCCGCTGCTGTTTTTTCAAAAACGTTTGAACGGATCGGATGCCGGACGTTTTGGCTTTTCTCATGCTGGCTGCGCCGGAGCCGGATTTTCCCGTTTTGCCGCTTCTTTTGCTTGACCGGTAATCCAATTCGACGGTGTCCTCCATGCCTTTTTCTTCCGGTAATACATGCGTATGAACTTGCGGAAGAATCGGAGCCTCATAAGGCGTCTCGTAAGGCGCCTCATACGGACTCTCATACGGAGCATGGTAAGGCATACCGTAAGCAGGCATTACGCCGTGCGGATGCATATGCGGGTGCATATGTGGGTGCATGTGCGGATGCAAATTGTCTTCGCCGCCGTAAGGAAAGCCCTCCGCCGGGTACATATCGTAAGGAGCGGCAATCGGCATGGCCGCCGTCGGATGGTAGGACGGTGCTGCCGCCGGATAAGCCTGCCAGGGCTCTGCTCCAGGCTGCCCTTCCCCGCAGCCGCAGCCTCCATGGCTGACAGGAAGCTGCGCGGCATGCACCTGCGAAGGAAAAGCGCCCCAAGGAGCCTGATGCCCGTCAGTCCATGGCGCTCCCTGCGTTCCTTCCCACGACGCCGGCTGCACTGCCTCCCATGGTGCTTGGGGTACGCCGCCTGCGCATGGGGATTCTTGGGCCCCTTCCCATGGCGCTTGCTGGCCTCCGCTCCATGGCGCTTGCTGCCCTCCGCTCCATGGTGCTGCCTGCTCTCCTTCCCATGGCGCTTGCTGCCCTCCGCTCCATGGCGCCGCCTGAGCCCCTTCCCATGGCGCTTGCTGCCCTCCGCTCCATGGTGCTGCCTGCTCTCCTTCCCATGGCGCTTGCTGGCCTCCGCTCCATGGCGCTGCCTGCGCTCCTTCCCATGGCATATGGTGCGCCCCGATCCACGGCGCCGGATGAGCGCCTTCCCACGGCGCTTCGTGCGCTCCGCCCCATGGCGCGTGATGAGTGCCTTCCCACTGCATGACCGGCGCTTCGTATTCAGGCGCTTGCGGATATTCGGACGAATCCGGGTAGCCCGAAGCTTCCACAGCTGCGGAACCGGGATTGGCAAACACTTCCGTGGCCTCGATATGGTACTGATGGAATGGATGAACCGATGGCGTATAAGGTTCGTGCAGGCCGAGCTCGCTCTCCGTGTGCAGCGGACCTTCTTTGGTAGAAGTCATCGGATAATTTTCGGAAGCCAATTGTTTCTGGGCGGCTTCGGTTTTGGTTTTGCTTTCGGTGGGCTGGATAACCGGCTCTTTGGCTGCCGGGCTCACTTTTAGCGGACTCTCTTTTACCGGCAGCTGAGGTGCAACCTCCTGTTTGATCGGAGCCTGGGCCACCGGCTGCTGATTGATAGGCGGCTGATAAATCGGCAGCTGGTTGATAGGCAGCTTCGCCTCGGGAAGCTTGTTGACCTGCGGCTGAACAATAGGCTCGGTGCTTGGTTTCGTGCTCGGTTTGTTAATCGGTTCAGTGCTGGGCTTGGCGATCGGTTCGGTGCTTGGCTTCGTGCTCGGCTTGTTGATCGGTTCGGTGTTCGGCTTGGTGCTCGGCTTGCCGGAGTACCCCCCTGAATGATGGTGCTCCCCGTGGTGATGTCCCCCATGATGGTGCGCCATCTTCGGAATGAACACGGTTTCTCCCGTCATAAGGACATTCGGGTTTTTGAGCTGCGGATTGGCGTTGATCATGTCGTTCAGCGGCACATCCCAAGCTTTTCCAAGCTTCCAAAGCGTATCTCCCTGCTGCACGACGTGCTTATACACATGTTCGACATGCGGCTGGATCGGCTGCGGTTTGGACGGAATTTTCACTTTCATCCCTACGTCGATTTTGTCCGGATCTGTAATTTGCGGATTCAACGCGATGATCTGATCCAGCTCGACATGATATTTGTTTGCCAGCTCGTACAGGGTATCGCCTTTTTTGACAATATGGATTTTCAAGTCCACTACCTCCTTAAAGTTTTCTTAGAAGACTTGCATCGAGAGCTTGATCTTCAATGATTCCTTTCCGGCTGCTCTTCACAATGACATTACAGTTTATGCACATGTCTAGGCTTTTGACCTTCTTTCGGACAAAAAAAATCCCTCTCGCACGATTTTACGTACGAAAGGGATGCGAATATGACAATCGTGAAAAAAAGTTAATCCAGCACTTTGACGCCGTCAATTTCTACAATGCCGCGGAATTGTTGAAGCAGCGCAGTCGTGATCGGTCCTGCCTTCCCTTCGCCGATAATGCGGGCGTCGACTTCGCGCACAGGGATAACCTCAGCCGCCGTGCCCGTGAAGAAAACTTCGTCCGCCACATACACGTCATGCAGCGTAAAAGGCTCCTCCTTGAGCGGAATTCCCGACTTGACGCACAATTCCATGATCGCCGCCCGCGTAATTCCCTCCAAAGCGCCGCAATAGCAAGGCGGAGTATACACGATGCCGCGTTTGACGATGAAAATGTTGTCCGACGATCCTTCCGCTACATACCCCTGCGAGTTCAGCATAATCGCTTCCCCCACACCGGCCAGGTTGGCTTGAATTTTCACCAAAATGTTGTTCAAGTAATTCAAAGATTTGATTTTCGGATTCAAAGCGTCCGGCACATTGCGTCTGGTAGATACGGACACGGTTTTCAAACCGTACTCGTAAGCTTCCTGCGGATAAATCGAAAGCTGTTCCACGATAATAAGCACGCTTGCTTTCGGGGAACGGCGGGGATCGAGGCCAAGGTCGCCGGTGCCGCGCGATACGACAAGCCGTATGTATCCGGCGCGAAGCCCATTGCGGCGAACCGTCTCGGTCAGCGCATCCTGCATTTCGCTATAGGTGAGCGGTATGTTCAACATGATGGATTTTGCGGAATCGTAAAGTCGGTCCAGATGCTCTTTGCATTTGAAAATATTCCCATTGTAAATGCGGATTCCCTCGAAAATGCCGTCACCGTACAAAAAGCCATGGTCATACACAGATACTTTTGCATCTTCCTTGCTTACAAAATTACCGTCCAAATAAATCCATTGCGCCATGATGAAACTTACACCTCCGGAATATAGGTTTCAAAAGAATAGCTGGGGTAACTCCCTAATAAACGCACCTGGCAGCCGATCGCCTCCAGCTCCTGAATGGCGCCGGGCAGCAGCACGGAATCCATAGAGCCTTCGATATCGATGTAAAAATAGTAACTGCCCAGCTGTTTCTTCGTCGGTCTGGACTCAATCTTGGAGAGATTGATCCGCCTCCAGGCAAACGCCGACAGCACCTGGTGCAGAGCCCCCGGGTAGTCTTCGGGCAGCGTAACCAGAATCGTCGTCTTCATTCGCTCCGACGCCTTGAGCTCCGGAGCCTCCGAACCGACAAGCAGGAAGCGTGTCTTGTTGTTTTTGTGGTCCTGAATTTCCCGCTGCAGGATAGGAATGTCATAATTGACTGCGGCCACAGCCGGACCGATTGCGGCAACGTGCGGATCATGTGCCGAAGCTGCGAGCCGGACCCCTTCGGCCGTACTGCTGACAATTTCGAATTCGGCCCCGCTCAAATAAGTTTTGAGAAAGTTTCGGCACTGCGCAGGCACCACATGATGCGACATCACCTTGCGGATATGCGCGTACGGATTCGAAGAATCAGGCGTCTCCCCAGGCAGCGGATAGCCGATTAAATTCATGTCGATCGGAAACACATACTCCGCGCGAATCGGCAGTTCCACTTCGTGAACGAGCCAGTCCACATGCATATGCACGGAACCTTCCAGCGTGTTCTCGATGGGGATGACGGCCAAATCCGTTTCGCCCGCCGCCGTCGCCATAAATACATCGGAAATGAGCTTGAAAGGCACGTATTCGAATTCTTTCGATCCGAGAAAATGGCGGGTGGCTTCCTCCGAAAACGTGTTCGGCCCCAGGAGGGCGATTTTTTTCACGATCTTACCTCCTTATGAATCAACTCCTGCAGCTCGGGTTCGCCGGCAGCCGTGAATGTGGCGGTTACGCCTTCGCGGCTCGGCTTCAGCCAGAGCGTCTCGGCTTCAATACCTTCGGCTTTCAGCGTCTGTTTCAAAAACGTCTCCAGTTCCTGTTTGCGCCCGCTGCGGGCATCGACCAGCGTGAGAATCGTTGGGCCCGCGCCGCTCAGCGCTGCGCCCAGCGCGCCGTGCCGGTCGGCCTGCTCCAAAATCGTCGTCATGCCGGGAATCAGCGGCGCGCGGTATGGCTGATGCAGCGCATCTTTCATGGCGTGCCGGATCATTTCCAGGTTGCCGGTGCTGAGCGCGGCAACCAGCAGCGAGGAATGGCTGAGGTTGAACACCGCATCCTGCATCGCAACCTGCTGCGGCATGATGCTTCTCGCCTTCTCGGTGGCAAGCTGGAACGCCGGTATGGCTACCAGCACTTCCAAATTCGCATCGGGCTCCAGCCGAATATATTCGGCCCGCTGCCCGTCCCAAAAAGCGACCACAATCCCGCCGAACAAACTCGCCCCCACATTGTCGGGGTGCTTCTCCAGGCGGGTTGCGATCTGGAACAGCTCGTCGCTTGAGAGCTTGTTCCCAATCAGCGCATTGGCGCCGGCAAGCGCGCCGACGATAGCCGACGCGCTGCTGCCGAGGCCGCGCGTCAGCGGAATATCGCTGTACATCGCAATTTCCAGCTCCGGATGAGAGACGCCGGCCTGCTTGAACACCATTTGCGCCACTTCGTAAATCAAGTTCGTTTTATCTGTCGGGACGCCCGCCATCTGATCTCCGATCAACTGAAAAGACGTCTTTTCCGCGATCGCCATATCGATCCAGGCATACAAATTCAAAGCCATTCCGAGCGAGTCGAATCCCGGGCCCAGGTTCGCCGTGCTCGCCGGCACCTTAACCCGCACTTTTTGCTTGTTCACGAACATTCACCCCTCTACGCGGTACACGCTTTTGATGGAATGAATGACGTCCATGGATTCAAACTGCTTCAATACATTTTTCATGCTTGCCTGATTGGCGTCATGCGTAATAATGATAATTTCCGCCTTCGGATTGCTCACGTTCGGATGCTGGAACACGGACTCAAGGCTCACTTCGTGCTGGGCGAAAATTTGCGTGATTTGCGCAAGCACACCGGCTTTATCCTCCACATGGAGCAGGATAAAGTTTTTCGATGCGATCTGTTCGTCGGTTTTCAGCTTCTTCTCTTTGTACGGCCCTGGAACTGTGCGCCCGTTCACGCCAAGCTTCAAATTCCGCACGACCGCCACCAAATCGGCTACGACCGAAGTCGCTGTCGGCAGTTCGCCTGCACCCGGACCGTAAAACATTGTCTCGCCGACAGCCTCGCCGTACACGTACACGGCATTGAAAACGCCGTTTACAGAAGCAAGCGGATGGGAGCTTTTCACCATCGTCGGCTGTACGCTGACCGAAATATGGCCGTCGTGATTTTCGGCAATGCCGAGCAGCTTCACTTCGTAACCGAGCTTTTTCCCGTAAAGAATGTCCTCTTTGCTGACCTGCGAGATGCCTTTCACTTCAACGTCGCTCAAAGCGACATTCGCATGGAAGCCAAGCGTCGACAAAATCGTCATTTTGCGCGCGGCGTCCAGACCTTCCACGTCGGAAGTCGGGTCCGCCTCGGCGTAACCGAGCTGTTGAGCTTCTTTCAGGACATCACCGTAAGCGGCGCCTTCCTGGCTCATTTTCGTTAAAATATAGTTGGTCGTCCCGTTCACGATCCCCATGATTTTGGTGATGCGGTCGGACGAGAAGCCTTCCACCAGCGTGCGGATAATCGGTATTCCTCCGGCAACGCTCGCTTCGTAGAGTACGTCACAGCCCTTGTCGGCCGCTTTGGCCAGTATATCGGCGCCGTGCATCGCCATCAAATCTTTGTTCGCGGTTACGATATGCTTGCCGTTGTCCAGCGCCGTTAAAATGTGCTCTTTCGTCGAGCTTACGCCGCCCATGACTTCTACGATAATGTCGATTTCGGGATCGTTAATAACATCCCAGGCGTTTTCCGTCAGCTTGTCCGGATCGACCGGAATGCTGCGGCTTTTGCTTTTATTTTGCACGAGAATTTTCGCAATTTCAATCGGAGAGCCCGTTTGACGCAGCAAATCCTCCTGATGGCCTTCAACAATGCGGACTACGCCTGTCCCTACAGTGCCCAGTCCAAGCAAACCTACTTTGATCGGTTTCATTCCAAATACCTCCCGAGTAATTTCTTCTGTCTTTAACTGCCCTGACCGATGATAACAGCGCGCCTGACACCTTCCTGAGCCTGAAGCCGGTCAAGCAGCCGATTCGTGTCTTCGCCCATCGAAGAAGTTTCGACGGAAATGACCACGTTCGCCATGCCCTGAAGAGGGATCGTCTGATGGATCGTCAGCACATTGCCCTCCAAATGAGCAATAAGCGCAAGCACCCTCGATAAAATTCCCGAGCGGTGCTCCAAATCCATAGAAATCGTAATGATGCGCTCCCGCTCCAGCTTGCTCAAAGCATGGATACCATCCTTATATTTGTAAAAAGCGCTGCGGCTGAGGCCTACCTGCTCGACGGCGTCGTGAATCGTCTTCACTTCTCCGCGAGCGAGCAATTCTTTCGCCTGTACAGTCTTGAGCACACCTTCGGGCAAAATATCTTCCCGGATTAAATAGTACCGTTCCCGCCCGGTTGGCTTCATCGGATCGAATAGTTCCTTGCTTTCCGGCGTCAAATGAATCGTCCTCTCTAGAAAGACTGATGTTCCCTTCTAGTGGACATTATATCGAATTGCAGCACGTGAAGCAATAGGCAAAATGATTGGTATTCCTTGTCCGTTGCTGGCCCCCTCTTCCATATGGTAAGCTGAATTGAAAATACTTTTCAAATCCTGCCGTTTTATTATAAAGGAGGCCCTGCTTGTGATCACATTAAGAATGATATCTACGGCGCTCCTCTGGAATAGTCGTAACGAGCTGTTGATGATGAAACGCTCCTTAACCCGGACGCTATCCCCGGGGCTGTGGGCCGCTGTCGGCGGACATTTGGAGCCTGCGGAAATCAACGATCCGCAAGCCGCTTGCTTGCGCGAGATTTATGAAGAAACCGGCATTGAATTCGACGAAATCGATGACCTGCATCTGCAGTACGTGCTGGTTCGCCTGAACGGACAGGAAATCCGCCAGCAGTTCTTCTACGTAGGCCATACTGACGTAAGCCCGCGGATTATTACGCAGGAAGGAGAACTGTTCTGGATACCGCGGGAGGAAGTTCTCCAGCGTCCCATGCCCTTTATTTTCCGCTGTCTGCTCGAGCACTATTTTGCCGAAGGAAATACGCCTTTTCCGTGGATCGGCTCTGCCGGCCTTGACGGAGAAACCGCTGAACCTACCGTACACTGGAAGCCGCTGCTGGATCCGGTACAAATATGAAGCGCAAATAAAAAGGACAGGTCCCCGATCTTATCGAGGCCTGTCCTTTTTGTTTTCGTTACATTGCGCTGCCGCCGAAGAGGAACCGGTATTCCCAGTGCTTGCCCGCAATCGAATCGATCCTCACTCCGCCGCTCGCAACGGAATACGTATGCAAAATTTTGCCGTCGCCCAAATATATGCCGACATGCGAAATCCTTGCCGTGGATTTATCGATCCCGGAATAGCTCGAAGCGCTCGTCCCTTTATAATCCATGAAAAACATCAGATCCCCCGGCTGCAAATCGCGCCAGTTCGTCTTTATGTTCCCTTTTGCTTTCACGTAGCTGCCTTGGCCCCGGGAATCGCTTGGCAGCGTCAAGCCGATACCGTCGATAAACGCCTGGCGCACAAAATCGGAGCAGTCAAACGTACTCGTATTGGAACGGCTGGAGCCGAATTCATAAGGAGTGCCGAGATACTTTTCGCCGGCTGCAATCACTTTTTGCGCTTTGGCGCTGGCGGATGCGCTGCTGGGGCTTGAAGCTGTGCTGGGGCTTGAGTTGGAGCTTGAGCCCGAGCTGGAACTAGAGCCTGAGCCGGTGCCAGTGCCTGAGCTAGAACTAGAGCCGGTGCCGGTGCCTGAGCTGGAACTAGAGCCCGAACTCGCGCCGGACCCCGCCGTCACCACAGAACCCGAGGTCTGTATGTATTTCGAATTGGTGCTGATATAACCGACGCGTCCGTTCTGATCCTGAACCTTGTACCACCAATTATTAACCTTTTCCATAATCGTAACCTTCTCGCCCGACTTCAAATACCGGATACGGGTGGAATTCACGTCAGGACTTTGTCTGAAGCTGACGCTGCTTACAATTTGTCCTGCAGTCGATGCATGAGCCTGCTGAGGCAGCGGAATCGAAACGGCTCCAAACGCAATAGCCGGAACAAGCGCAAAGGTCAAAAGTTGTTTTTTCATGATGAAAGCCTCCCAAGTTCGTTTTTCGAAGAAAAATTTTCTTCGCAAGCGGTTCTATGGTGTTTTCAAACGGTCTTTGCTGCAAAAGCGATGCATAAACGACAACAACAAAACTGGCATTCTAGTAGTCTGGCCGATGAATTCAGTTGAAGGTATTTTTATGCGAAATGACGGATTCTATGCAGTGTTAGCGGCATAGATGAAGTCATGATTCACCCCGACACGGCACTTAAGCAACTCCGCCCGCCAGACTCCTAGCATCAAACTCTCTATTACATGGTAACATACCCAGTTGAAATACTTTAGCTGTAATATATTCCAATTGAAAGAGCCAGTGAAGTTGATTGGAGGAAAACCGAGATCGAGGAATTTGGTTGCCTTTACATATCCCGTCCATTTTAGTTGAATGATATTCACAAATTATTCATATTTTGTATTGTTATTTACTGGTATAATCGGTTTTATTTCATTTTTTGCCCATATCTATGAAACTCTAACCTTAGTGCAGTAGCAGGCTGTCCGGTAACTCGCACCCCAGAGTTGATCGAACAAATCTGCCTGGCTGCGCATCGAAACACCGCGCGCTGGGAGCTGTGCGCGGTGCGAGCGAAGAAAGCCTGCAAAAGTGCAGTTTTTTGCTCGTTGAAGCGGCCGGCAACGAAATTTTTCTGCAATTGTGCAGGCTTTTCGCCGACTGCAGGGGCTCAGGTTCATTTTCAGTGAAAATTCCTGCACTATCGCAGGCTTTTCGCCAAAATGAACCACCTTTACGCAAAAAACCTGCACTTTTGCAGGTTTTTGCGGGATGCGAGCACGGGAGCCCCCTCTCGCTGAGCAGCGCCGCAAACTGTGCGGGGGAAGAGGCGCAGGGGAGTGTGCGCAGGAGATACAAGCAAGGCGCAGCGCTTATCGGGGAAGACCGGACGCACATCGGATTAGGCACTCCCTCTCGCACCAAGGTGCGCGGGAGAGGCACGCACGGTGCCGCGCGGGATGGGAAAGACCGGACGCACACCGGATTAGGCGTCCACTCTGCTCTTCCGGGAGCCTGTCCGACGGATCATACACACAAAACGTTTCGTCGGACAAATTCCTGGCCCGGCACTTCTTAACAAAGGATACGCTGCTCCAATATACGGATTTTCTCTCTTATTTCGTCCGGATTCTATATTCCGGGGGAAATAGGTTTATATAGATACTTTTTAGGTAGAGGAGGACCGCAAAGGCTTTAAATCATTACCAATACTAACCATTTTGGAGAGGTGAACTATGAAATTGCTCCACGTTTTTCGCGTGCTTTTGTTTGCTTGTTTATTGTGTTACCCAGCTTCCGCTTGGGCCGATGAATATGAGTATGACGAGCTGAATCGGTTGATTTCCGCAACGATGGACTCAGGGGAACGGGTAACGTACAGTTATGATGCTTCCGGAAATATAACGAGTGTCCGGCAAGTGCAGGCTCCTCGTGCTATGGCGATTTCACAACCGATGGCCGCTGTCGGCGCCGCATTTGGATGGGAAACTTATTCCACGCCGGGGGTATCGGCCGAGTACGAAACGGTCGCAAATTCCGTATACGGGGACGGAGTGCGCATCAAAGCCTCTGCCGATGCCGCGGGTGAGGTATCCATCTCCCAAACGGCAACCGTAACAGGAAATACCTACTACCAGCTTCAGGGGGAAATAGATGCGTTGTCCCTGAATGATGCAAGCATTCAAGTTACCGTTCAATTTTCAAACGATTCCGGTCAGCCGGTTGGTGAGTCGAACACGACTTATGTTGCGCAGGGGAAGATTGGACAAGCACTGTCGATTGGTGCGATCGCTCCTTCTGATGCCGTTACAGCGAAAATTCAGTTCACCATACGTCTGGGCTCCGAAGGCTCGTCAGCGGATGTAGCCGTCAGCGGAATTCGCTTGCTTCAGGCTGGAGGTAAACCGTGATTAAACAGCGTTTGATTGTCTCGCTCCTTTTCATGCTGCTGATGATGTCCATTGGGGCGGCAACGGCAAGCGCCGCCGATAATTACTCGTACAATCTGAGTCCCGGCGCTACGGCGGAATTGACGCCTAACTCTGCAATCAGTGTGTTAGCGGTAGGAATCAAAGTAAGCGGAGCGCATGAATATGCGGAGTATAATTCGGACGGCGGGCTGGGTACATACGGTAAAAAAACTGCCGCCTCCTCATACGGCATTATCCATACGGAGAGGCTCGTCATTACCAATACGTCCAATTCGACGCTAACCCTTTCCAGCGCTTTTAATTTTGACATCAGCTATGTATCCACCCCTGCCCTAGTGCACAGGTTCCTGTCGCCGGGAGAAAGCATCGATGCCACTTACACCGGCAGCGGAAGCAAGTCGATCACGATCGACGGGGTTCACGATTACGCAAAGTATGACGAGAACGGCGATTTGTCCTCTTTTGCCAAGGGAAGCCCCAAAGGGGCGAAGGCGCTCTTGTCCATGAACAGAATCGCGATCACGAATCGGGATACCAAGACGATTGACGTCTACGGAGCTAACGGCTTATGGACGATAACGTATCGGGTAAACCCGGCCGTCTTTTACAAGACATTGTCTCCCGGACAAAGCATGGAGGCTACGAATACCAGCAGCAGAAGTTTCAGCTTGTCTATGAGCGGTGTGTTCGACTATGCCAATTATGAGCCGGACGGCAGCATATCCGCTTATGGGCGCAAACGCGCAGCGACCAGTCAGGCCGTCACTAAATCGGAGCGGCTCTCGATTACGAATTCGGATACGAAGATCATTAACGTATCGGGACCGTACGACGGGTTTGTATTTGCCGACCGGACCAATCCGACTTCCTTCGTCAAAACGTTGTCCGTCGGACAAAGCATGCAGGCGACAAATAAGACACCCAGGCTTTTCACCCTTACATTAAACGGCACCTATGATTACGCCGAATACGACGCAACGGGAAAAGTCATCAGTTATGGAAGAAATCAAAAAACGGCAACCAACGCCATTTCGTCAGCCGATCGTCTGGATGTGACGAATAGGGGAACTTCCGCGATGGAGGTCGCCGGGCCCTATGACGGATTTCAAGTAGACAATCGCACGAATCCGGCTTTGTACATCAAAACTTTATCATTGGGCGAAAGCCTGGAAGCTGTGAATCGAACCGCAGGAAGCGTTACGGTTGCGGTCGGAGGAACGTATGATTATGCGCTTTATCATGTGCCGGGAGACATTTACTCCTATACCCGCCAAGGAGCGCAGACAGGGGTCCCTCTTCCCGCTTCCAAGAAATTGGCAATAACCAATTCAGGCAGCAGCGTATTCGATGTTGCGGCGCCTTACGATGCAATTTCGTTTGCCGGGCGGAGCAATCCGGTTTCTTTTACAAAGATTCTGTCTGCCGGACAAAGCATGGATGCCGTAAATACCTCTGCGACTAACTTTTATTTATCCCTGAGCGGCGCCTTTGACTTTGCCGAATACACGGACGATGGCACGGTTGCGGAGTATAAAAGAGGACAAGATGTCCGCTCGAGTCTGGTGCCGGCCTCCCATCGCATGGCCGTTACCAATCCGGGAAGCGGCGCTTTGACGGTAACCGGGCCTTTTGACGCGTTTCAAGTAAGCAACCGGACGAACCCGGCCTTATTCATCCGCAATATGTCTCCAGGCTCCAGTCTGGATGTTACCAACCGGACAGCCCGTTCGATCGCCCTTTACGCGACAGGCAATTTTGATTTTGCCAAATACGGCAGCACGGACGATGTGGGCAGTTTCGGGCGGAATGTATCGGGCGGTTCCATATCGGCGGACGCGTCCAAACGGCTCGCGGTTACGAATGCAGGGGCTGGCTTCATGGAGTTTTACGGGCCTTACGATGCATTTCAGGTCGCCCCGCGGGCGAACCCGGCCTTGTTCGTCAAGACGCTGGCGCCGCAGCAAAGCATGGAAGCGATCAATGTATCCTCGCTCTCCTATTATGTCCATATCACCGGAGTGTACGATAACGCCATATATGCAAGCACCGACAAGCTGGAGTCCTACAGAGGCGACAACATCGCAGGAATTGTGCTGGTATCGTCAGCCAAGCGCCTTGCCGTTATGAATATGGACAGCGCCGCATTGGAAGTATGGGGTCCCTATGACGCTTTTACCGTTCATAATCGGGCAACCCCGGTCTCCTTTATCAAAAATCTTGCTCCCGGATCTACGCTTCAGACGCTCAATACATCCGACTCCGCATTTCCAATCCGGATATCCGGCAAGTATGATCTCGCCAACTACAAGAAGAGCGGCGATCTGGATACTTCAAGCCGAATGCGAATTCCCGGAATATTGAGCATTAGCACCGGCGAGCGGACGGTTGTCACGAATGCCGACAGCGGAACCGTTCAGGTTGCAGGTCCTTATGATGCATTTACAGTAACGGATCGTCAGAACCCGGCTTTGTTTATCCAGAGCTTGTCTCCCGGACAAAGCATGGAGGCAGCAAATACAAGTACGACTCCCCTCGCTGAGCTCCATATAAAAGGGACGTATGATTACGCAACTTACGATGCCTCCGGGGAGCCTGACTATTACCTTCCGGATGTCACTTCAAATTTCAAGCAGCTGAATCCGGGGAAGCGACTGGCGGTCACGAACTCGGGAACGGCAATCGCGGAAGTATCGGGCGCTTTTGACATATTCCAGGCCAAAAGCCGCCAAACGCCGGTTACGTTTGTAAAGAATCTGGCAAGCGGTCAAACGCTTCAGGCCGCCAATCACACGAAAATGGGCTTTTCAGTGAGGAACAGCGGCGGCGTTTACGACTATGCCTCCTACGGAAGCGCAGGACAAGTGCGGGGCTTAGACAAACTGACGGGCACGGGAAGCAATAGCGTCAGCGCAGGCGATCGGATCGTTATTACGAATCGCGGGACGGGGACTCTTACTGTGAAAGGTTCGTTCGATGCATTTACAGTCACGGACCGTACCGATCCCGCTTTGATGATCAAGACCTTGAATCCCGCTCAAACGGCATCGGTTCTTAACACCTCGTCATCCGCTTATTGGCCGCAACTCGACGGCGCGTTCGATTACACGCTATTCGACTCTCTGGGCAAAACTGCAGGCACAGGAACCAAGCATCCTGCCGGCATTATTTTGCTAAGATCTTATTATCGCCTTGTGGTTGTCAATGCGGATGCCAAACCACTGGAAATTGCGGCTCCGTTCGATAAGGTCGTGATGGATGACGGTACGGCGGCGAGCGTGTTTACCCGTTCTCTGGCTCCCGGACAGAGCATGGAAGCGCAAAATAACGCTTCACTGGACATGCCGCTGAATGTGACCGGCTCCGTAGATGTTGTGATTAGCGACAGTGCGGGCATTGCCGCGGAATATAGGCAAAAAGCGGCCCCCGGCGATATGACCGTCCCGAGCTCCGGGCGCATCGTCATTACCAACCGCAGCAGCGGCACGATTACTGTAACGGGTGCCAAAAACGCTTTTACCGTCACGGATCGGGTGGCTCCGGCGCTGCTGGCGAAAACTCTCGCCTCCGGCAAAAGCATCCTGGTGACCAACAAGGCCGGCGGCCCGCAATTGTTGACACTTGGCGGATCATTCAGCTATGCCGGCTCCGATGGGGGAACGCCTCAGCAGGGTCAAGGCTCGTTGACGATTGCAGCCGGGCAGAAGCTCAGAATTACCAACACTGGTTCCGCCGCTTACGATGTGTTCGGACCTTTCGACTCCTTCCTGTTCGAGGATGCGCCGGATGCCGGAACTGCAGCGGATATCAGCAAGCTTGATCCTGCAAGCTACGATGTCCAATCGATGCATGCCGATCCGGTCGATACTTCGACTGGCGCGCAATGGATCAGCCGGACTTTGCTGACGGTTCACGGTGCCGTAGAGGTGCCGTTCCAGCTCCAATATTACTCTTTGCTGCTTAATAAAGGCGACGTTGGACCTGGCTGGGGACATCTCTATGAGATCAGCCTGAAAGACACAGGACAAGGCGGCGTTCAGGTTTACTGGAATGCGAACCGCCACAACGATTTTATAAGCACAGGCAGCGGCAGCTATACGTCTTCGGACGAAGCAACCAAGCAGGACAAACTTGTTAAAAAAGCAGACGGCTCCTACCTGCTGGAGCGGAAAGAAGGAACCAGCTATGAGTTCTCTTCGGCAGGCAAACTGACCAAACTGCAAAACAAGAATGGAATCGGACTGCTTTTTGCTTACAACCAGGCAGAGAAATTGGCTTCCGCAAACGAACCGCTATCGGGTAAAAGCCTGACCTTCGCGTATGGGGCGAACGGCTTGCTGGCTTCGGTCCAGGACAACATGTCCAGACAGGTGCGGTTAACTTATGACAAGAATAATCGCTTGACCGGGATTACGGATGCAAACGGAAGTACGAGCGAATATACGTATGATGCATCGGGACGCATTTTGATAGGCACCGAGCAGGGAACGCTCCGTTTCGCCAATACGTACGATAGCCGAGGCCGCATAATCGCTCAACAGGACGCCGTAGCCGACCATGCGCCGACAACGTTCAAGTACGAAGAAAACGGCGGCACCCTGACCACCACGATAACCGACCGCACGGGTAACAAGCGGATTTTGAAACATAACGGCAATCGTTTGATCGAAGTTCAGGATGAGCTGGGAGCAAGCACGACTTACACGTACAATGCGAACGGAAACCGGACTTCCGTTACGGATGCGCTCGGCCAAAGCAATACGTTTGCTTACGATGCCGCAGGAAATATGACAAGTGCGACGGACTCATCCGGCAAGACGGTTGCAATGGCGTATGATGCGAACAACAATCAGGTCAGCGTGACGAACATTGCAGGAGATCAGCTTCTCAGCACGTATGATGCGGCCAACAATCTGACCGGCCTGACGACTCCGGACGGCAGTACGACTCGTTATACGTATGACGCCAACGGCTTGCTGCTGAGCGCGACAGACGGCGCGGGAAGAACAATGACCTTTAGCTATGCGGGCGGTGTCCTGGAATCTGTATCCAACGCTGAGGGCAATGCCGTGCACTATGGTTACGATGCGGCGGGACGCGTCATAAGCTTGGCGGGCAACGACGGCAAAAAGCTGTCCTTGACCTACAACAACAAGGATCAGATCCTGACATCCACAGACCCGCTGGGCAATCAGGTTTCGTATTCCTATGACCCGAGAGGCAATCTGCTTGCCGAAACCGACGCATTGGGCAACTCGACGACGTACGATTACGATGCGAATGACAATCTGGCCAGCATTACCAATGCGCTTGGGTATACAACACGCTTTTTCTACGATGCGGAAGACAGGCTCGTTAAGGAAACCGATGCGCGCGGCAACTCGACGACGTACGGCTACGATCCCAAAGGACGGCTGACCCAGATCACCAACGCACTCGGCCAAACGATCCGTTACGAATACGATGCCGTTGACAGAACTGTTGCTGCCTTCGATGCGCTCGGGAATCGGGTGTACGCCGTTGATTATGATGCCATGGGCAACCCGGCTTCGATCACGGATACGCTCAATCACAAGCTCACCCAACAATACGATTCGTTGAATCGTCTAACGCAAATAACGGACGCCAAAGGACGCCAAACAAAATACGCGTATGACAAAATGAACCGAATCACACAGGCGACCGATGCCAAGAACGGTATCAGCGGTCAGACTTACGATGCTGCCGGCCAACTCGCCTCCTACTATGACCCGAACCGTAACGAAACGGCTTACACGTATGATCGGGCCGGACGCCTCTTGAGCGAGACTAACGCAGCAGGCGCGGCGATCCGCTATTTGTACGATGCGAATGGACGCTTGCAGCAGGAAACGAACGGACGCGGCCAGAACACCTCCTATCAATACGACGACGCAGGAAGACTCGCGGGTTTCACCGACCCGGCAGGCTCTGTCACCTATACGTATGATAAGAACGGCAGCATAACGGCAGTCACCGACGAAAAAGGAGCCGCGCTCTTGCGCACCTACGATGCGCTGGGCAGAGTATCGACCTATACCGATGCCGACGGCAACACGCTTCGCTATGAATATGACGCGAACGGCAACTTAACGGTACTGACCTATCCGGACGGCAAAAAAGTAACCTACGCGTATGACGCCGTGAACAGGCTCAAAGAAGTGACAGATTGGGCGGGCCGCAAAACCGCGTACGGCTACGATGCCGTTGGGCGGCTTACGACCACAACCCGTCCTGACGGATCGGTCGAGACGAGAACCTATGACGCGAACGGCCAATTGACCGGTTTGACGGACCAAGCGGCAAGCGGAGAATGGATCAGCCGGTATGCGTACACGTATGATGAGACAGGCAACGTTCTGACTGAGAAGAACAATGCGCCGACCGTGACTTCCAGCACCTACGGTGCAACAAAAATGCCTATCGCTTACGGCACTATGACTTATTCGGCCGACAATAGGCTGGCTACCTTTAACGGCATGAATGCCGCCTACGATCAGGATGGGAACATGATTACAGGCCCGCTTGGCGGCCAGCTTCAGGGGTACCAGTACGACGCTAGAAATCGCTTGATCTCTGCAGGCGGAGTCAGCTACGCTTATAACAGCGAGAACATCCGCGTCGGCATGACAGTGAACGGCGTTACGACCAAATATGTCGTCAACCCGAACGCCATGCTTTCGCAGATCTTGATGGAAAAAGACGCAAACGGCAATACCCAAGCCTACTATGTCTACGGTCTCGGCTTGATCGGCCGGGAAAATAGCTCGGGCGATTATCGGGCCTACCACTACGACCGCAGGGGCAGCACAATAGCACTGACCGACATTAGCGGTCAAGTCACTGACAAGTACACGTACGCACCGTACGGCGAACTGCTTTCCGAGGAGGGCACTACGCCGAATCCGTTCCGCTACAACGGGCGCGACGGCGTGATGACCGACCCGAACGGCCTTTACTACATGAGGGCGCGCTACTACAACCCGGAAATCCGCCGTTTCGTGAACCGCGATGTAGTAACGGGAACGATCAGCGCGGCGCAATCGCTGAACCGTTATGCATACGTAAACGGAAACCCTGTTTCGTACGTCGATCCTTTCGGCCTCAGCCGCGACGGCGATACGTCGTACCTGGCGCAAGGCGGCAGCTTCCTGCTCGACATCATTCCATGGGTCGGCACGGTGAAAGGCTTCCAGCAGGCATTCACCGGCACGAATCTGATCACCGGCCAGCAGCTATCTGCTGCGGACCGCTGGAGCGAAGGCATCGGAGCCACGCTCGGCATCCTCCCTATCCCCGGCCTGAAAGTCGGCGGCAAGTATCTCACCAAGGGTGTTATAGCCGCTGAGCAGAAGCTGGAAGGGCTTTTGGTCAGAAGAGCAGGGAAACTCGACGGTCCTGTTGCCGGTAATCCTGTCAAGCGACTCATAGAATGTAACTGCTTTACAGCCGGAACCAAGGTTCAAACAGACGAAGGGGAGAAAAACATTGAAGACATTGAAGTCGGAGATAAGGTTCTTTCCAAGAATGAAGAGACTGGTGAGGTAGCTTATAAAGAGGTTACGGCTACTTTTAACCACGAAACGGATGAGATTTACCAAATTCATGTGGGCGGTCAGACTATTGAAGCGACCTTCAACCATCCGTTCTATGTGAAGGACAAAGGATGGACGTTCGTTAAAGACCTCAAGCCCAGTGACTTGCTTGTTCAGAGTGACGGGAATACACTCAAGATAGACAGCATTGAACTGGAACACAAGCAGGTAACGGTCTACAATATGACGGTCGATGAGTTCCATACGTACTTTGTAAGTGACCTTGGTATTTGGGTTCATAATACGAATTGTACTTTTAGTGCGAATTTCGATACAAAACTGAAAAAACATGCTCAAGATATCTATGAAACTTCAAGAGATTTAGGCACTCCAGTTAAAAAAGGCGATAAAGAAGGAATGAAAAATTTCGTTTCATCAATTGTAGAACCACAAAATCTCGCTAATTCAAAGCCTTTTTCATGGAATACAATCGAATCTGTAGATGCTTATGTTAAGGGAGATGCAGTTGTTCTTGTTAATCGAGATACAAACGAAATATTGACCTTCTTAAATAAAAAAGGCGGTCGTTTATCAAGTAAGTTGCAATCAGATTTAGATTTGATTAAAAAGTGAGGGTGACCATGAATAATTATATTTTATCGTTTACAAAAAAGTTTGATTATTTTTTTCAACATAAAGAAATTTCGAATATTATTTATTTACACGATGAGGAAGATAATGAAAGATTAGACCATGTTATTTTCCTTGAAAAGAATAATGGTGAGGTAATAGGTATATTTATAAGAGGCATGAATCCGTTAATTTCACCGAATAGAATTTTTGATTTGGATGATTTCAATTTATTTGCTAGTTATGATGGATTGATTGAACGCAAAGAAAATATACTATTCAAAGTAGAGCAATTATGTTTGTTTTTTAGTGCTAAATACAATGAACTATTAGGTTTATATTTATCGAATGCCGATGATTCAACTTCCCTATTTATTTTATTTCTACATGATCAGATTGATGTAAAAAAGGGATGTAATAAGTCAGATGTTACTAAGATAATTATAGATAATTATTCGAATAATGGTTTTATAACATACGAAAAAACGAGTGGGGGGGGTTGGGAAAAAATAAAAATGAAAGACGGACAATAGACTACACAAAATGTCTACTATGTAGTCTTGATTTTTGACGGGGCAACCGAATCCCGAATGATATATGATTTTGAAAAAGAAAAGAGTCTATAAAATCTAAGACCTTGGGGGCGGAATTCCTCAAGGTCTTTCTTTTCCCCACCCAGTGCCGAATGAATCGGGCGGCAAGTCTCGAAAGAACTTAATCCTCATCAGCCCCGTATCAACTTTCTGCCAAAATCGTGTGCGTACAGCAAAGATGCTTTAAAAATCCTCTGCAACTATTTGGCCATTTGAAACGATGGTTATAGCAGAAAGACAGTCTGGTGACGACCAGTTGATATAGAACAGGTAAAGAAACGCTTAGGCTAGCCGCCGTGCAGCGATACTACAATCGAAAAGGAAGGGTGCATCAAATGGGGACAAGAGCACCTGATTTCTGGTTGATTAAAAATAATGCAGGAATTGCGGGCGGACAATTAGGCGATGGAAGTACTCTGAACAAAGTCAGAATTGTTGTAAATAACGCTTACGATAACGAAATAATTACTGTGTTCCCAAAATGAAGTATTATAACATTAAATTATTTAAAGGAGTTGCATGTTAGCTAGTGGATAAATATAAACATAAAGTTGACTGGTGCGATACATGTAATCAAGGATGGATTGAGGTTAAAAGAAATAGTGTTAGCAGTAATATTCATTTTAGATGTTCGGAATGCCTCAATGAGTATGAAAAGTACGAGGATATTAATACCGAAAAAGTCTTAAAAATTGAAGTAGATTGGCATGCAATAGATTTATCTGAAGAAGAAATTCTTCAACATAATCTTTGGAAGTATATTATAAAAGAATGGGAGAACTATCAGTTAGTTAGAAACGATGGGGTTATTATCAAAGTCTGGTCTAAAGAAAAGAGAAAATTCATCAAACCATAGTAACGTTGACCTTGAGAGCGGCAATCCTCAAGGTCTATTTTTTATTCCACCAGTACCGAATGAATCCATTTATCGAATACAAATAAAGTTAACATTTGTTATAACTGCACCAAATTTCTATGAATATCAATGTACGTACAGCTTTATGCTTGAATTGTGTACCCTATTTGTATTGCCGTTCTCCTTCCCTACCGCTTCAAAACCCCAGTTACTTCACGCGCCTACACGTAGCAGTCACCAAAAATAGAGGGATACCAATACGACGCAAGAAACCGCTTGATCTCTGCAGGCGGAGTCAGCTACGCTTATAACTGCGAGAACATCCGCGTCGGCAGACAGTGAACGGCGTTACGACCAAATATGTCGTCAATCCGAACGCCATGCTTTCGTAGATTTTGATGGAAAAAGACGCAAACGGCAATACCTAAGCCTACTACGTCTACGGTCTCGGCTTGATCGGCCGGGAAAATAGCTCGGGCGACTATCGAGCCTACCACTACGACCGCAGGGGCAGCACGATAGCACTGACCGACATCAACGGTCAAGTTCACTGACAAGTACACGTACGCGCCGTACGGCGAACCGCTTTCTGAGGAAAGCACTACGCCGAATCCGTTCCGTTACAACGGACGCGATGGCGTGATGACCGACCCGAACGGCCTTTACTACATGAGGGCGCGCAGTCGCTGAACCGTTATGCATACGTAAACGGAAACCCTACTTCGTACGTCGATCCATTCGGCCTCAGCCGCGACGGCGATACGTCGTACCTGGCGAAAGCGGAAGCTTCCTGCTCGACATCATTCCATGGGTCGGCACGGTTAAAGGGTTCCAGCAGGCGTTCACCGACACGAATCTGATCACCGGTCAACAGCTGTCTGCTGCGGACCGCTGGAGCGAAGGCATCGGAGCCACGCTCGGCATCATCCCTATCCCCGACCTGAAAGTCGGCGGCAAGTATCTCACCAAGGGCGTTATAACCGCTGAGCAGAAGCTGGAAGGTTTTGGTCAGAAGAGCAGGAAAACTCGACGGCCACGTTGCCATGGATAACTTGGGGAGTATGCTTCGTTCCGGGGGTGCGGGTGAAGTTACTAGAAAACAAGCGTTTAATCAAGCTAAACGCGACTCTGGTAAACCTTCTTCAGCAACTCCTACGAAGCAGGGGCAGGTAAAAGACTACAAAAACCCGGCTAATGATCGAAGAGTATAGGAATACGATGTTGATGGCAAGAAAAGATACATCATTGAGCATCGGAATGATCCATTTGGTAGAGGGCCGCATTTTCATGGTGCAGAACAGAAATATTCCGGCCAAGATTTATTTAAGCCAGATGAGAGATATAGACGGATACCAGGAACACAAGGTCATTATCCAGAAGATTTTGGAGGATTCAGAGGAAATGGAAGATAGGAAAGAAAAACGAGAAAGGCTTATGTCTCTGAACAAAATGAAACAGTCTAGAGCAGTGGTAGTTCATAAATTTATTGAGAAAACAGGCATAGCCTTATCGGATGATCAATTTCTGAACCATGATGACACAGCAATTTTCAGAGCAATGGCGTACAAAATAGTTAGTAATGGCAAACCAAAGCAGCTAAATAACCTCAATGAAGTAATTGATGAATTAAAGAAAATCCTCGAATTAACTTGGCATCTAAAAGAAGAAAAGGTAATACTATTACATTATCGAGATGCTGAGTCGGGGGCAATTATTATCACTTATGAAGAGTTTTCAAAGTTGTTTTTGGAAATTATTGACTTTTTTGAAGAACAAGACATAATTATTATTCAAAATGAAGGTAAATTCGGTATTTGTTTTGAAGCAGAAGAGCATAATTACCTAAAAACAATTTGGGGAATCTAATGCGTATCGCCTTGGAGGGTTTAATGCCATCCAAGGCTTCTTTTTTGAGAGCTATCCCGAGCCGAACCACTTTACCTCCTATCTCTATGATGGCATAAAGGCGGGTTTCTATAATCCGACGATACCCCACCTGCACGTATGATAAGAACGGAAGTCAGCAATGCAGGGACATCATTACGATACAAGAAACCGCTTGATCTCTGCAGGCAGAGTCAGCTACGCTTATAACAGCGAGAGAGCGTGCGCGTCGGCATGACAGTGAACGGTGTTACAACCAAATATGTCGTCAATCCGAACGCCATGCTTTCGCAGATTTTGATGGAAAAGACGCAAACGGTAATACCCAAGCCTACTACGTCTACGGTCTCGGCTTGATCGGCCAGGAAAATAGCTCGGGCGATTATCGGACCTACCACTACGACCGGCGGGGCAGCACGATTGCGTTGACCGACATCAACGGTCAAGTTACTGACAAGTACACGTACGCGCCGTACGGCGAACCGCTTTCCGAGGAGGGCACTACGCCGAATCCGTTCCGTTACAACGGGCGCAATGGCGTAATGACCGACCCGAACGGCCTTTATTATTTGAGGGCGCGCTACTACAATACGGAAATCCGCCGTTTCGTGAACCGCGATGTAATAACGGGAACAATCAGCGCGGCGCAGACGCTGAACCGTTATGCATACGTAAACGGAAACCCCGTTTCGTACGTCGATCCTTTCGGCCTTAGCCGCGACGGCGACACGTCGTACCTGACGCAAGGCGGCAGCTTCCTACTCGACATCATCCCATGGGTCAGCACGTTTAAAGGCTTCCAGAAGGCGTTAACCAGCACGAATCTGGTCGGAAGAGCAGGAAAACTCGACGGCCCCGTTGTGGGGGATAATATGGGGAGTTGCTTCGCTCCGGGGGTGCGGGTAATGCTTATACTTCAGTTGAATATATCGGAAGATTTGAAAAAGGTCAAAGGGATAGCTATAGAAGCAAAAATATCCATCCAGACCATATTCATATAGAAAATGCTGAAGGTAATATCCACTGGTGGTTTAATGACAAATAATCGAGGTGAGTCATGAAAGCAATAGAGATAAGGAAACAAACTGGAAGATATACTTTAAGCAAAATTGGTGACTTAAGTAAAAGGGAAATAGCTAAAATAATCACCCAGTTCGTTACCAAAGATTCCAAACAATTACTCTTTGAGTTCTTTAGTGCTGATCCCTATTTTTGGGATGAAAATATGATAGAAAATGATAAAGAACATTTTTATGATTTATTTTTAAATGATAATTTATTATTTCATCATGAAAGTACTAAAGCTAATCTGATATCGCGGATTTCAAACATATTACAAAATTACTTTATTGGTAATGAAACAGAAGGAGATATCTTTAATAAATTTGTCTCAGGAGAACTTGTTATTCCCGAGCACATTATCGAGAATATTAAGACTAATATTTATGAAGCCGTTTTAACGGAGGAGAATCCCAAAATCCTCAATTTTATTAGAGAAAAAGTGATTTTTACGAATAATTCTTGGTATGACATGGACACGGATAAACTTAAATCGAATCCGCTTGCTAAGGTAAAGTGGTATGCTGTTCAGGACGTGGATGAAATTGTTGAAGCAATTAATCTAACAGAGGTTTTTTTAAATGCCTTTTGCATACGAAAAATAGTAATTTTGAAGACTACTCCTGTGCGATTATTTATTACGAGGCAGAATCTGATTTTCACCTTGAAATTGTTGAGGAAGTGCAAGGTTTTTTTGAAGACGAGGTTTTGCCTAGATTAAATAATTTATTTGGAGACGTCAGTTTCAGTTTATCGAATTATAAAGTATAGTTAATATTAAAAGTCATTATTAGACCTTGGGGGTAATAATCCTAAAGGTCTCTTTTTTACCTCACTCATTACCTATTTAATTAGGCGGCTTTAACCCTCATCAGCCCGTATTCAGATGGACATTTTAGTTTCTAATGTAACTAGTTTACTTGGAAAGCAGGGCATTACTGTACCAAATAGACTAACACCCGATAAGATGGCGATTTCTCAATATTAAAATATATCAACTAAAAGGAGATTTTTATGGAGGATAAAGTACAAAAAATAAACTCTTTATTTAAATATTTAACTCATAGTAATGAAGGTTCTCCGGAATTTGAAACATTTATGGCCTTCTTACGCGGCTTGAAGGATTATTCAACCTTATTAGATTTTTATGATGTAGAATTTACCAGTCACCTTTTAGAAGAAGTGTTGCCGAAAATAAATGAAAAGTATAATAAGACGTTAGTGATTGAGACCATTGTGGAAGCGACTTACGGTAATGCTGAGAAGAGCATGATAGAAAAGCTTTTTAGTGAGTACATTCCTCTATTGGCACAGTATGCTACTACGCTGGAAAATGCGGCCAGATGTTTGAGAGGGTTTATTGAATCGGGGATCAGCAGTAATGAAATATTCGTCAGGATCGCTATGTTTAAAGACAAACAACAAGCTATTTCATTGTTGACATATATAAACATTCATTCATTGGGAGATTTGCCTCCTGAATCATCCACGCTTCAAGCCGAAGTGAAGGATGCGCAAAAGGTCAGGGAGCGTACTTATATTTTTGCGCAACTTTTGGTTATTCTGCATCCTCTCGTAAGTAAATACCAAAGGGTAAGCTCCATTGATTTTGTATATGATTATGAAGGAGCGCTTGTCGATTGGCCGTTTAGTCGAGAAGGCAGTTCTCTAAGGCTAGTTAAACAAAATATCATCGATAAGAGAGAAGGAGCTATATTTGAAGAACTGGGTAAGCTCATCCATGATGAAGCCATAGATCTGCAATCATTAAGAGTCCTAAACCTGTATCAAACACTTTTTAGCGGGAGAGATCCGCTGGATGTTATTTTTACACTGCCTGATGGGCGATAGGAAAGTAGATATTATTTTATGTAGGGATGATGCATTTGTCGATTAGTAAGGACGTAGGCGAGAAGTATATTGAATTTGAATCAATTAACCAATACTCAAAACTAATGGAAGCGCAATTGGAGAGGGATATGTTTGTTGTCCTAATTGTAACAAAGATTTTTGGTAAGAGGAAAAGGTTTGACAGTAGTAACAAAACCAGATGGTGAATGGGTTACACTACTTGAACAAGGTAAGGCGATGGATTTGAATATAATGTTTATTCCATAAAAATGGAGGTCTAGGAGGTGTTGAAGGAGATTAAAGAACTCATAAGTAATAATATAGATGAGATTCATTTAACTGGTGTTGTACACATAGAGGAAAATGGAATTGCTGAATTCATTTCTAATACAAATTTTTTATATTTGGAGTTTGGTGGTCAATTCATCCAGTTTGAGACAATAGACGGTTACGGGAAGCTCCGTATTACAATTCTGGATTCTCTTAGATATGAGAATGATATTGAAGATGTGATTCCTTGCAGAGCTAAGATTGGTGAATTTATTTTTACCAATCCTTTAGCAGAAAATCGCGTGGACAGTATAGTTTTTTTTAACTTAGAGGATTTGGAAAATGCGCTGATATGTGATGTTTTACATATCAAATTAATAAACGGGCAGGATTTATTTATAGATCCCCAATTTACGGGAATTAATATAGGTGGTTTAGAACAAAAACAATTTTGGGAAGAGAACTTTGTGGAAAGGGTGTTACCAAGGATCGGGAAAGTATCCAGTAGAAACTCAAATTAAAAATATTTGCAGTAAATAGGAACTACATTCTTCTTTACGATCGTGAGATAGTAAGAAAAACCGTCAAGGAAATTTGCCCTGATGGTCCTTTTAAGTTTGAGGAACATCAGTTATCTTGTACCTGAGGTCTTTCTTTTACCCCTCACTAGTGCCGAATGAATCGAGTGGAATTTCCCGAAAGAACTTAACCTCATCCGCCCCAATTAATATTTTCCTCAAAAGACGGTACATACAAGTGAGATTGTCAATTATCCCCTATGTAATGCAATTTCGTTTCGTGTAACAGATCACTTAAAGGTTTCTTTTTTTGGAGGGCGAGAAATAGTAAAATGGTGGGGTTAGAACTGCTTTCCCATATAGTAGCGCCAATCCTTTAGGTGTAAGAAAATAATTTAAGAAGGAGAAATCAAAAATGGGATATATATCTCCTAAGTATGTTACTAAAAGTGCTATTGAAGGTCTTATAAAGAAAATCAATCTACCTGCTCCCAGTGAATTCTCACAAGATTGGGAGTACGAAGTTTCAGATTCCTCGAGAGTAGCCGAATTCTTATTGGCTTATGAAAAAGTTGAATTAGATATAGACGAAAAGTTTGCTTTAATGATTATTATTATTTCATCATATAATGATGCTATAACAGAAGGAAAGGATGAGGAGAGTTGGGCTAGTTCCATCAGGTATCATATCCTTCAAGATATTAGTATTCATAAAAATACTGTTTATTATTGGGCTTTGTTGGATGAGGATGATTTGGAAAATTGTCATGCTGTAACACCTTTCATAAGAGAGATCGTAAACATCGCCAGGCTAGATGATCAAGATAAAAATTAGCTGTACTTCAAACAGCGTGCCTGAACCAATTAATAAAAATGCATTGCTGATTTATCATACGCATCCGGCAGGAACCCCTTTCTCGAGTCGTGCAGATCGTAGAGTTCTAGAACTTCTAGAACTTTAAGAACTATCGGGGTTCACCCCCCCGGATTCCATTAGTTTATACGATCGCGAAATAATAAAATAACCTTGATCGGCCAACTTGCCGATCAAGGTCTTTTCTTTGTTCGTACAAACCTATTTTGTGTCGTGAACCACGATATAGTGACGAGATCAATCAGCGCGGCGCAGACGCTGAATCGTTATGCATACCCTCTATTGTATCAATTTGAGCTGGCTGGTAATAACCCCGAGGTGAATGGCTTCATGCATCAGAGCGAAGTTGAATAATTCGCCGGCGGTAATGAATTGGAATGGGCCCATTTCAAAGGGGGATTGCAATTTCTGGTCCAGCAATTCGGGCTTCAGCTCGGAGAGACGGGAAAGTTGTGCCGCTAACAATTGTGTCAGCTCTTCTTTCGACGGAGGGGCTGCCGTCCAATTCGAAGGTTTCGTCCCGGAGCCAAATAGTGTTTCATACTGTGACGGAATCGCGGACGGATATCCAAGGGAAAGCGCGGAGTATTTATCCATCCAATAAATCATGTGACCGATATTCCAGCGAATTGTATTATTGAAGCCTTCTGGTTGAATGCCGATCTGAGCCTCCGAAACGCCTTGAAGCTGTCCGATAACGATCTGACGCAGAACTTTTCCCGTATTAATGATCGATTGTGCCATTATTGAAACGCCTCCCGATAAATTAAATTGTTGTATGTGTTTCGCTTTCACATCTAAAGTGTAGCCTTTCTCACTCGAAGCAACAATCACGAGATTCCGATGCAATTGATCGGTTTTAGTAATGATTGGATAGAAAATATTGGGATATATCGGATTGTTAGCTATAATAGTAAGGGGGAGATTGCCATAGGAAGGGGTACTGGGGATGGAACTTAGACAGCTTGAATATTTTGCTGCCGTATGTAAGGAGATGCTTTTCTCAAGGGCGGCCGAGAACCTCTGCACCACGCAATCGAATCTGAGCCAGCAGATTAAGTTTCTGGAGAACGAGCTCGGGCTTCCTCTATTCGATCGCATGGGCAAACGGATCGCTCTAACGGATGCGGGTAAGATTTTTTTGGAGCAATGTCATATCATTTTCGGGCGCATCGACTACATAAAAGGGGCGATAACGGATCTTAAGCGAATGGAAAGCGGCAGGCTGGATATCGGGATTCTACCAGGCGATGGGGACTTGCTTTTTGATGCACTGTTGATCGATTTCCACCTTGCATACCCCAAGCTCTCCATAAGTGTTACGGAGACTGTGGATGTGTATGAACAGATTGTCGACGGTACAAGAGATCTTGGAGTTACCATAGTGCCTCCGAATCCGGATGATCGAATTTCTATCATCCCTTTGTTCCACGAGGAGTTTGCTTTAGCCATCCAATCGGATCACCCCGTTGCGAAGGCAAAGTCGATTCCCTTTGAGCAGTTGCAGCAGCTTAAGATGGTGATGTTCGGTCCTGAGCACCAGATTACGAGGGTCATCCATACTTGCTGCCAAGAAAAAGGAATTTCAATAGAAAATCCGATTGTAACCTCTACGTTATCGACGCTTCTGTCCTTAGTCGAACAAGGGATAGGAGCCTCCATTCTTCCACGAATGCTGCTCGATTATCTGAACCGCGATAACATTGCAGCGGTAACACTGCTCAATCCTACACCAAGTCAGGATATCTGCATCATACATCGGAAGGACAAGTTTATGGGGCAGGCAGCAAAGTTATTCATAGGCAAATTGCAATCTTTCGTTCAAAACGTAATGGAGCGTACCAATAGGTCGTTGGGGTAAAACCGCTCACTAAAATTTGAGGTGCTTCGGGTGCACAGCACATCACAGCCACCCAACGAACGGCTCCGCCGCCTTCGGCAAATAGTCGCCTGAGCGGCAGGTCCGCGCGCTTCCGGCAGCTTAAGCGGCGGCCTTTTATCCGGTTCGCTCGGAAGGATCGGGATCGCCGCCGTCGCGCATCTGCATCTGCTTCTGCTGCTCCCGGTAACGGTTGCTGTGCTCGATCCAGCGGCGCATCACCTTTTGCGCCTCTTTCCTTTGCAGCAAATTTTCCGCCAGTTGGAATCCTTCCTCATAGCTTCCTACTTTATCAAACCACATCAGCCGCAAGCCGGCGTTAAAAATCGTATGGTCCCGCTCCCGCTTCAGCTCCGGCGCATCGTCGCCGGCAATGATGCGCTGCACCAGCGACATCTGCTCTTCCTTTCCGATCGGAACGAGCGGGTCGCTGTGAAAACCGAACTTCTGCGGCTCCACCAGGCGGGATTCGTCGCCCCACGGAGTCACGATACGGATCGTGCTCTTTTGATAAATCGGCAAATCCTCCGAGCCTTCTATCCCTCGAATGATGTATACGTTTTGAAATCCCGAACGAATTGAGATCGGAATTAAGGGTTCCATGGCGGTGCCCGGCTGAACGCCAATCACCATGTTGGCCGCGCGCATCGGATTCATAACTTTCTCCACCGTGTTCAAAATCGTCCGCAGCCCCAACTGTTCGCGTACAGGCTTCAGCCTGCCGATAGGAGGGCAGAGCCGATCAGTCCACATAAATCCCATATGCAGCCGAAAAAAAATCGTCTCCCACGCCTCAATCGGAAGCTCAAGCGCAACGCCAAAGTCTTCCAGCATTTCTTTCAGCGAAGTCCCCTGCTTGGGAGGAAGCGCATCGCCGCCTTGCAGCACCTGGGGAAAACCGACCGAGGCAAGCAGCAGGCTGACGGGCAATGTGACTGGGAATAACTGTCTGCCTTCGGATGGCCCCGCACAAATGAGCGAGTCGGCGAACGTATGATGGGCCAGCGAATAGCTGCGAAATACATCGATAAAAGCGGTCAGTTCATCGCTGGCTTCGCCCTTCATGCGGAGCGCCATCAGGAAAGCGGCACATTGCGCATCGGTGGAATCTCCTCTGGCCATCTGATGCGCAGCCTGCATCGCTTCGTCATAGGTAAGATCACGCACATCCGTTCGTCCCCCGCCGATCGCTTGTATCCATTCCTTCAACCAAAACCCTCCTCCTCCCCTGCTTCCTTACTACGATTTATGAACAAAAATAATGTCAATTATTTTTACATAAAAATAACACATTTAATAAAATGTTATTATTTTTCAACCATAATGTCAAGTTTATTTACATATATTTATCATTTTTAAACAAAAAAACACTCACCCTCGAAAGAGTGAGCATCCTATGTTATTCTTTCTCCACAAATTCAAATTCAAAATCGGCGATTCGGATCGTCTGACCGTCTACCGCCCCGCGGCTGCGCAATTCCTTATCGATCCCCATATTGCGCAAAATCCGGGCAAACCGCATGACACCGTCATGCGTGCTGAAGTTCGTTCGCTTGATCAAGCGCTCGATCGACGGGCTTTCCACCACGAACACGTCGTTGTCCCGGCGAATCGTAAAATCCTGCTCGTCCCGTTTCTCGAAGCGGTACACCTTGCGCTCCTCGACCTCGGCGATTTCTTCCACTTCCGGCACGTCCGGAATGCTCTCCAGGACATCGGCGATTTTGTACAGCAGCTCCTGCACGCCGCCGCGCGCTATCGCCGAGATCGGATAAATCTTCGCTTCCCGGCCGTCTTCGGCAAGCTGCTCCTTGAACAACACAAGATTGTCCTCCGCCTCCGGCATGTCCATCTTGTTAGCCACGACGATTTGCGGGCGGTGCTCCAGCTTCGCATTGTACAGCTTGATTTCCTCATTGATTTTGAGGAAATCTTCATAAGGATCCCGGCCGTCGCTCGCCGCCATGTCGACGACGTGCACGATCACCCGCGTCCGCTCTACGTGACGCAGGAACTCGTGACCGAGCCCCACGCCCTCGTGGGCTCCTTCGATCAACCCCGGCAGGTCCGCCATCACGAAGCTGCGGCCATCGCCCACATCCACGACCCCGAGGTTCGGGGTGAGGGTCGTAAAATGATAGGCCGCGATCTTCGGCTTCGCGGCCGATACGACCGAGAGCAGCGTGGATTTGCCGACGCTGGGAAAGCCTACGAGGCCTACGTCGGCCATCACCTTCAGCTCCAGCACAACCCAGCGCTCGACGCCATCCTCGCCGTTCTCGGCGATCTCGGGCGCCGTGTTGTGCGCCGTCGCGAAGCGCATGTTGCCCCGGCCCCCCCGGCCTCCGCGCGCTACAACCACTTCCTGCCCGTGACGGGTCAGGTCGGCAATGATCTCCTGCGTATCGTCGTCAACGACGACCGTGCCGGGCGGGACGCGCACAATCATGTCGTCGGCGTTCGCGCCATGCTGCGCTTTGTTGCGTCCCTTCTCTCCGCGGGCCGCCTTAAAATGCTTCTGATAGCGGAAATCCATCAGCGTGCGAAGCCCCTCGTCGACGCGAAAAATGACGTCGCCGCCATTGCCCCCGTCGCCGCCGGCCGGCCCGCCTTCCGGCACATATTTTTCACGCCTGAACGCGACGAGACCGTCGCCGCCGTCGCCACCTTTTACGAATACTTTTGCCTTATCAACAAACATCGCTACACCTCATTTACGAAACGGCAGCCGCAAAGCGATGACCGCTTCTTCCTCTTGCAATTCCTGCTGCACGATTGAATATTCGGCCGACGTGCGCTGCAGCTGCGCATCGATAGCCTGCTTCAACCCTTCAGCGTCGTACGGCCCTTGATACACGAAATCAAGCAGTAAATGATCTTCCTGAACGTCAAATTCCAAACTGATGACGCCGGTCTCGTCCGCACCTGTGGCAGCGTATTGCCTTAACAGCTCCACCGTTCTCGGGACCAATTCCTCGATCAGACTGCCGCGAAGGGGAAGCTGCTGCAAATTTACTTCCTGATCGAGACCGACTTCAAGCTGCAGCGATTTGGACTGAACGCGAAACATCATTAAATATGTAATAAGAGCGGGTATGCCCAGCTTCGACAAATTGCTTTCCTGCTGCATGCTCGTCTTTATTTTTTCCATGTACGGCCCTAAATTATCAAATTTCTTCAATTGAATGTAGCCGAACAATATTTGAATATCATTCATCCAATCATGCCGCAGCCGGTTGACGATTTGCAGCACGTTGGCTTGATACTGCCGTTCCTGAGCCAAGCGCTCGCCGAACGCTCTTTCCTGCAATCTGCTGGATTCCAGCCTGAAGGCCGCGTACCCGCAAATAACCGTTATCAACAATAGGGCTCCCCGGATTATCCATGGCTCCAGCAGCAATAAACCCGTTAATCCGATGAACGTTAGTGCCATCAAGTAGATCTGCGCGCTGCTTGCTCGATTCATGCCGCTTCGCTCCGTTCTCAACCGCTTTGTAACCGTTCCTCCAGTATATCATGTCAGCTGGAAAAGTTCACCATTCCCGTCCTGCCGTTCTTCATGCAAATAAAAATCCCCAGCGAACTTATCGCTCGCCGGGGATCGTTATTACACTTCTACAGCAGCAGCTACAGGAGCCGCATCAACCGGGTATACGCTCACTTTTTTGCGATCGCGCCCCCAGCGCTCGAACTTCACAACGCCTTGCACTAAAGCAAACAGCGTATCGTCCGAACCGATTCCCACGTTGTTGCCCGGGTGAATTTTCGTTCCGCGTTGACGAACAAGAATGCTGCCCGCAGTTACCGTCTGGCCGTCCGCACGCTTCACGCCAAGGCGTTTTGCGATGCTGTCACGACCGTTCTTGGTCGAGCCCACTCCCTTTTTGGAAGCGAAAAACTGAAGATTTAATTGCAACATGGTGTCATCCTCCTTTGCGATAGGTTGTTTCAATCGTTATATAGTCACCGTAATTTTGCTCAATCGTTCTTAACATGACGACCATCGATTCCAAGATCAGCTGAATCTGGTCCCGCTTCGCCAGATCGGATTCGGGAATGTCCGGAATGGTTACATCCAGCAGTCCGTGCTCCATCTCGTGAATCGGAATAACTCCGGTCAGCGCTTCTATGGAATTGTAAGTACCGAACGTTACCGCCGATACTGCGGCACAGACCAGGTCTTTGCCGGGCACGTCATACTCAGCATGGCCTTCCACCACGAAAGATGCGATCTGAGGGGAAGCTTGCGATGTCCGTTCTATGGTCACATAGATCATAGGACAGCCTCTTAAGCTTGAATTTTCTCAACAACCACTTTCGTGTACGGTTGACGATGGCCTTGTTTTTTATGGTAGTTCTTTTTCGGTTTGTATTTATACACGATGATTTTTGCGCCTTTGCCGTGTTTTTCCACTTTCGCGGATACTGCAGCTCCGGAAACCAATGGTGCACCTACAACCAGACCGTCTTCTTTGGATACCGCAAGGACACGGTCAAAAGAAACCACTTCACCTTCAGCCGCGTTCAATTTCTCGATGTAAAGCACATCGCCTTCTTGAACTTTGTACTGTTTGCCGCCTGTTTCAATAATTGCGTACATTTCACTTTACCTCCTCATGTCTCAGACTCGCCTTGTCCAGGTGACGGAAAAGCAGCTGCCTTTCATCGTGCTTCGACCCGACTCGAGCGGTTACAGCATGCCCTAAAACAACACACTTTGAACATTATAGCACATGTGCAGCTCATCGTGCAACGAATTATTTGCGCTTCCGGGTCATTTCCAGCAAACCCAGCTTCGTCCATCCGACGATAACGGTTTTGGAACGGTCCTTGCGCACTTCCTGCGTCATAATGTCCATCACCGCCATGCGGTTGACTTCCGAATTCATATCGATAAAATCTACGATAATAATGCCGCGAATGTTGCGCAGCCGGAGCAATCGGGGAATTTCGCTCGCAGCTTCCCGGTTGATATCGAATACCGTCTGCTCCAAATTGACCGATCCGGTGTAGCGTCCCGTGTTGACGTCGACGACCGTCAAAGCCTCCGTCTGATCGATGACGAGGTATCCGCCGCTCGGCAGCCAGATTTTGCGCCGGAACCCGCGGTTCAGCTCCTCGGTCACGCCAAACTGGTCGAACAAGGGGACCTTTCTGTCATAAAAGGCTACGCGCCCCCGCCATGCGGAATTTTGCCTGCGAAGCAGCTGCTTCATTTCTTCATACGTTTTGTGCTCGTTAATCCACACTTCCTTGACATCGTCGCCTATCACGTCCCGGGCAAGCCGAGGCAGCAGGTCCAGATCCTGGTAAAGCTGCGCGGGAGCGTGGACCTCTCCGGCCTTGGCGGAGACGGCGTTCCATAGATCCCGGAGATTTTGCAGATCGCCGCGGATGTCCTCTTCGCTTTGGCCGACGGCTCCGGTGCGGACTATGACGCCCTCGCCGGGGATCAGCATCCCTTCGGCAAGCTGTTTCAGGCGCTGGCGTTCCGCGTCCGTGTCGATTTTGCGGGAAATGGCAATATAATCGGCATCGGGCATATACACGATCCATCGTCCGGGAATCGAGATATGGGTCGTCACTCTGGCCCCTTTGGTCCCCTGTGGATCTTTCGTCACTTGCACCATGAAGGTTTGTCCGGCGGTTGCGAGTTCGGTAATGGAAGGCTTCGTTTTGGGCTGTTTGTCCAAGTGGACGGGGAGCAGATCATCTATATACAAGAATGCGTTCTTCGACAGACCGATATCTACAAATGCAGCCTGCATGCCTGGAAGCACATTGACGATGCGGCCCATATAAATGCTGCCCGCCCTTTGGGAGTCAAGCGGATACTGCGTGTCGTACTCTGCCAGACGGCCTTCTTCCAGCAATGCCGCTTGGGTGAGTTCGGGTGCGCAATGGATAATGAGCTGCTTCATGCTTTCACCTCAACAGTTATTTTACATGAAAAGCTCGGAAACTGCACTCCCCGGTTTTTTGCCGTCCAAATAACTGTTCACAAGCTGCTGTTCAGGCAGCACCGCCTGGATGCGCCCTTTTTCATTGATGACATAGATCAAATGGTATTTTTCCCGCATAAACAATTTCAGCGTATCCGCCATCGTTCTTTGCCGCGTCACGACGATCGGCTGTGCCAACGTCCCCTTGTTCAGCAGCAACCCGATGCGGCTGCCCCGCCCCACCAGAAACCGGATAAAATGGTACGGAAGCCGGCGGTACGACATCCAGTTCGAGACCAGCAAAAAAATGCCGATGACGAGCAAATTCAGATGCAATTGCCCGTGTACAAGCTGAGCCGCGGATACGCCGATAATCCCCAGGCTGAGCACGATGCTGATCCATGTGGAATAAAGGATCGTATTGTGGTAGGACATGATGTAACCGAGCATGCACTGCATCACCTTCCCGCCGTCCAGGGGCAGCACAGGCAGCAGATTAAACAAGCCGATCATCAGATTCGCCTCTATAAAATAATTCCACCAGACGGCGGAACCGATTCCGAAACTTTTGAACAGCAGCGCCAGCAAAATCATCCACACATGCTGCAAGGGGCCTGCCAATGCGACAATAAGCTCCTCTCGGGCAGGAGGCGTGCCGAGCTCGTCCACGATAACCACTCCGCCAAAGGGCAGCAGCTGCACCTCCTTAACGCGCCAGCCAAAGCCGCTCGCAGCCGCCAAATGACCGAGTTCGTGGATCAGAACGATGCCGAACAAAGTAAGGGCCTCCAGCAAAAATCCGGTAACTGCCGAGGAGAGCAATACGAGCGTAAACAACGGATGAAAGCGGTATGTGATACCGGCAAATTTAATCAAACGAAATCACATCCGCCGGATTGACAGGATGCCCGTCCTTCGTAAGGGCGAAATATAACGTTCCCTTGGACGGATCCGCCTTCGATGTTTTGCCAACCGCCTCACCGCCCTTGACCCAGTCATTGACCTCGACGTGAGCCTCGCCGATGGAGCCGTAGAGCGATTGCAGCCCCCCGGGATGGCGGATGATGATCGTGAGGCCCGTATCTTCTTTGACCCCGGCAAATATGATTTGTCCGGTGTCGAGCGCATATACGGGAGCGGCATCCTGCGTACGGAGCGTTACCCCCAGACGGGTAGTGCCGTCGTACGGAGCAACTATGCTCCCGCGGGCCGGCGCAAACAGCGTCCGCTTCGACGCGTTGACTTTGACCGCCTCTTCCTGGGCGCTGCCGCGGAAGCTTGGAATGAACGAAGGATAGCCGCCCAAACGCTCTTCATACCAGGCCGACAGCGCGGCAAAATCATACGACTCCGTCAGCGATGCAGTGACGAACTGCCTCCCTTGCGCCGCCCATGGCTGCTGCAGTTGAAACATGCCCCATATCGCGGCAAAAATGATCCCGCTTACGATCAGCTTCACCGCAATGGAGCGGCTGGAAGGCGGAGCAAACAGGCCGCTGTCTTCCTCTGCGTAATCCCTGCCGCTCAAGGCGGGGTCCATTTTGAATTTGTGCCTCCATGCGTACTCCGGATCCTCCATCCGCCGCTTCCATTCCGGGTCCGGATAAGGCGGAGGCTCCGGGTTAGGGCGCTGCGGCCCGCCGGTGCGCGATGGCTGCATCCTGTGTTCCCGGCCGTAGTTCGCCTCCGTCGTTTCCTGCAAGCTGCGAAGCCGCTGCTGGCGGCGCTGCTTCACTTTATTTTTGACTTCCATGGAAGTACCCCTTTCCTATTCGAAAGCTTGCCATAGGAGTCTGGCGGGCGGAGCTGCTTTTGTGCATACCCGCTACGGAATTGTCCCGTCAGACTCCTTAGTACAACCTATGAACAGAGGAACGGGATTATGAGGCCGCGCAAAAGAAAAAGCCCTTCAGTTCCCTAGTAGGGGAGCGTTCAGGCTTTATCGAGGGCTTTATGTTAAAACAATTCCGGTTCCCGGTCCTGATGCAGCTTGACGCTCATCACCATGCCGAGTGAAAGCATGTTGATCACCAGCGATGTCCCGCCATAGCTTATAAAAGGAAGCGTGATACCGGTTAACGGCATGATGCCAATCATCATCCCGACATTTTCGAATATTTGGAAAACGAACATGGATACTACGCCGACAACGATGTAGGCTCCGCTCCGGTTCGTGCTTTGAATGGAAATGAGAATCATCCGGTAAATCAGCAAAAAGTACAGCAGCAGCAGCATGGCCGCGCCCCGGAAGCCGAACTCCTCGCCGACGACAACAAAGATCGAATCCGAATAGGCGAAAGGAATAAAGTTGCTGTGCACCGAGCTTCCCAGCATATAGCCCTCCCCCGTCATGCCGCCGGAACCGATCGCTCTGATCGCATTGCGCACCTGGTAGCTGTTGTCTTGGGTTACTTCGGTCGGATACAAGTACGTGTCGATCCGGTTCATCCAGTGGCTGAAATGAAATTGTTCCAAGAGCGTGTAAAGCTTATCGTGATAATGGGTGTACAAAGTAAACAGCAGAAATCCCATGCCAACGATAATGGCGAGACCGATCAGCACATGCGTATATTTAATATTACCGATCCACAGCATGCCGGTCAAAATAATGACGAAAATAATTGCATTCCCCAGATCGGGTTGAATCAAAACGAGGACGAAAGGCAAAAAAACGAGAAATCCGACCGGGATCACATCTCTTTTTATTTCAAGAGCGTCCCCGCCGCGTCTGGCCAACAGCGCAGTAACGGCAATAATCAGAATCAGCTTGACGAGCTCGGCAGGCTGAAAAGTCATATTGCCAGGCAGCTTGAACCAGCCCTTGGCGCCATTGATTTCGATGCCGAAAAAGTATACGAGAATGAGCGAAAACACGCCGATGCCGTACAAATACGGCGCTATTCTAACGAGCACGCGGTAATCGAACAGGCTGATGGCCAAAAACGAAAGCAAGCCTACGGCATACAAGCCAAGAATTTTGGGAATGCCGATTGAAATTTTATCGTTCGAGGCGCTGTATATTAACATCGTGCTCATAACCATGAACACGAGCAATATTAAAACAATCCAAATATCAAATTTTTTCAGTTTGGCAAGCAAGGAGGATCATCCTATCCCGATAAACTTTTTCATTCGCTTCAGGAACCCTGTCTTGTCGTCAAGCGGCATCAGCGGAACGGTATCTCCCAGAATGCGTCTGGCAATATTGCGGTAAGCGATCGCTGCGCGCGATGTCGGATTCATGACAGTAGGTTCACCGGAGTTGGCGGCTTTGATCACATGCTCGTCGTCGGGCACGATGCCGAGCAGATCGATCGCCAGCACCGAGCATATTTCGTCGATATCCAGCATTTCGCCTTTTTTCACCATGTTCGGGCGGATGCGGTTAATGACCAGCTTGGGCGACGAAATCTTTTCGTTCTCCAGCAGCCCGATAATGCGGTCTGCGTCGCGGACGGCGGCATTTTCAGGCGTCGTTACGACGATAGCTTTATCCGCTCCGGCTACCGCGTTTTTGAAGCCTTGCTCAATGCCTGCGGGACAATCGATAATGACAAAATCGAAATCTTTCTTCAGGTCCAGAACGATGGCCTTGACGTCCTCCGGCGATACGGCATGCTTGTCTTTGGTCTGAGCGGCGGGCAGCAAATACAGCTCATCGAACCGCTTGTCCTTGATCAGCGCCTGCGGCAGCCGGCATCGGCCTTCCACAACGTCGACCAGATCGTAAATAATCCGGTTCTCCAGCCCCATCACTACGTCCAGATTGCGAAGCCCGATATCGGTGTCGACCATGCAAACTTTTTTGCCTTGAAGCGCCAGCGCCGTGCCCAAATTAGCCGAAGTCGTCGTTTTGCCGACGCCGCCTTTCCCCGAAGTGACTACGATTGCCTCTCCCATATATTCTCACTCCCACAATCAATTTTCCGCGTAAAAGTTGTTACCCTGAAATCAGATCCGGCCATACCCGATGAATTTGGTGCAGCTTATCGATTTCCATCTTGCCGTCCTTGATGTAGGCAAATTCCATAAAAGCTTCCTCGATTCCCCATTCGTCGGGCGGACGGCTAATAATGCCGGCGATTCTGAGCTGTGTCGGGCGCATGTGGGAAGCGGCGATGATCGCTTTTTCGTTTCCATCCACGCCGGCATGCGCCATTCCGCGGAGGGAACCCATAATGTAAATATTTCCTGTGCACACAATCGTTCCGCCAGGATTGACATCCCCGAGAAAGAGCAAATTGCCGTCGTGCTCGAGGATTTGACCGGAACGGACCATGCCGTTTAACATTTTGATCGAAGCTGCCGGCGGTTCCGTTTCCTGCTGGATCGGCAGATCGCTATCTATCGATTGGATAAGCAAATTTCCTTTTTGCCGTATAATCGAACGAATTTCATCTTTTTGTTCTTCCGTCGTTTCGCGATTTCCCAATTTGACATGTACGTGAATGATCGGACCCGTCAATATTTGCTGGTGAGTCTTTTCCAGCTTGTGCTGGAGCTCCTTGAGCAGGACCTCCCATTCGCAAGCATCGCTTAGCAGAAAAACAAGGCCGTCTTTGACCCCTTTTATCGTCACATGATGTTTGATTGCAGTCATAAGCGCGTTCCGACCCCCCAACCTATACATTTCGGTTCGCGTTCTGGAATTTCCTGCCTCACCGTGACATTATTAATCATCTGTCCCGCTCGGCGGAGCAATCATGGATTCCAGCAGCTTGCGCATAGGGACATAGAAAATCAGGGCTAACAGCAAATTAAACAGGACGCTGGGGAGCATATAGTGGGTAAGGGCGAACTCGAAATCGATGTCGGCCAATTTGAACAACCGGTTGATTCCGTAGTTGATCAATTCGAAGAGAAGCAGACCTACTCCCGTAATAAGCAAATTGTAAAAAATCAGATTGGGCTGCCTTCTCTGGACGAGACCTACCAGGTAAGCGGTCAGGCCCATCCCGAAGGAATAAATGCCCAGCATCGAAACGTAATAATTGAAGTCCTGCAAAAGACCGAACACTAATCCGTAAACCAGCGCGGAGTGGCGATGATGGAAAAGTCCGATAAACATAACGAACACTAGAGTAAGATGAGGCGCCACAAATACTTGTCCCTGCCACGATGAAGGGATCAGCAGCGGTACGATGGAGCCCTGGAGAATGAACAAGCCGAATAGTACGATCCAAAGCAAGTGCCGCGTAAACATGCTGCCTCCCCCTTACTTCACTTCGGGAACTTCGACGACAAACACTTCGCGGATATGGCTGAATGAAGCTTTCGGCTTCACCATAACTTTCTGTGTAATCCCGAATTCCCCGGGCCCGATAGAAGCGATCGTACCTACTTCAATCCCTTTGGGAAATACTTGCCCGAGCCCTGAAGTCATGACCGTATCGCCGACTTTGATCTGATCGCCCTGATCGACCTTGTTCATAACCAGTTCGTCCGTTTTGTTGTCGTAAGACTCGATCATGCCGAAAACTTCATCGTTACCCTTAATCGTAACGGCGATCGCCTTGGAGTTATTGTCCGTATCGCTAATCTCTTTCAATAGCTGCACATTGGAATGAAAGCCGAACACTTTGCTGACTCTGCCGACGAGACCGTCTACCGTCATAACGGCCATATTCTCCTTGATGCCGTCCGAATCTCCCAGATTAATCGTAGTCGCGCTGTTGTAGGGATCCGTAGAGGCCGTGACGACCTCGGCAATGCGGTAAGTGTAATTGTTGGATTGGCGCTGACGCTCCGTAAAGCCGAGAGCTTCCATCAGCTCCTTATTTTTCGTTTCCAACTCGTTAAGACGCTGCGTATCCCGCGCATATTGGGTCAACGTCAGCTTGAGCGTCTTGTTTTCCTCGTAAATGATTCGCAGCTGGCGAATGTCCTCAAAGAAACCCGCTATAGCGGCAGCGGGCTTGTAGAAGAGACCTTGCGTCCATGAAACCGAATCTTTGACGAACTTTTCCGGCCACGTCATGGGCGCCCGGTTGCCGAGCGTAAGTCCCATCAAAATAAAAAAGCAGATCAGGCCGAACATCAGGAAGATCAGCCTCTTGTTCCCCATAAATTTAAACAATTCGAACACCTTCTAGGCTTTTTAACGGATGCTTTCCGCTTGTTTTATTTTCTGTACTTGGAGGTCGGCCCTGACCTTGTTTTAAACAAATGAATATTTTCGAGTGCCCGGCCTGTACCGATAGCTACGCAATCAAGCGGATTTTCCGCGACGAGCACCGGCATGCCTGTCTCTCTGGCGAGCAGACGGTCAAGATTGCGCAGCAAGCCGCCGCCGCCCGTGAGCACAATGCCGCGGTCCATAATATCGGCCGACAGCTCCGGCGGGCATTTTTCAAGCGTTACCTTGACGGCGTCGACGATCGCCCCCACCGTGTCCTGAAGCGCATCCGTAATCTCGTCGGAGGAAACGCTGAGCGTCTTCGGCAGTCCCGATACAAGATCGCGGCCGCGGATTTCGATCGATTCCGGCTGTTCCATCTGCAGCGCCGAGCCGATTTCCATCTTCAGCAGCTCCGACGTGCGCTCCCCGATCATCAAATTATAAGTCCGCTTAATATATTGGATGATGGCATCGTCCATTTCATCGCCGGCAATGCGGATCGAACGGCTCGTCACGATGCCGCCGAGCGAGATTACCGCCACCTCCGTCGTTCCTCCGCCGATGTCGACAACCATGCTGCCCGTCGGTTCCCATACCGGCAGGTCCGCCCCGATCGCCGCAGCGAAAGGCTCCTCGATCGTGTAAGCGTCCCGCGCCCCGGCCTGCTTGGTCGCATCCTCAACGGCCCGCTTCTCAACGGCCGTAATGCCCGAAGGCACGCACACCATCACGTTCGGATGGCGCTGGAAAAGCCAGCGCTGCTTCTGCGCCTGCCTCAGAAAGTAGCGGATCATCGTCGAAGTCGTATCGAAATCGGCGATGACGCCGTCTTTCATCGGACGGATCGCACGGATGTTCCCCGGCGTGCGGCCGATCATTTTTTTCGCTGCGTCTCCGACAGCTTCTATCGTTTTTGTATCCGTACGCAAGGCCACCACGGAAGGCTCCCTCACGATAATTCCTCTGCCTTTTACATAAACCAAAGTATTCGCCGTGCCTAAATCAATCCCCAAATCTTTTGTAAAACCACCGAACATGGTTGTTACTCCTTTCCTGTTGTGTCTGACAATGAGCATAATTATTATTATATTACATATAGCCTTCTTCCTTCAAACTTACGAATCTTTGGTCTCCGATAATGATATGATCGAGCACTTCGATGCCGATAATCGAGCCGGCCTCCATAAGCCGCTGCGTAATCCCGATATCTTCCGGGCTCGGCGTCGGATCCCCGCTCGGATGGTTATGTACGCAAACAATCGATGCGCAGCCGCGCTTGATCGCGGCGCGAAACACTTCGCGCGGATGCACGATGGAAGCGTTGAGGCTGCCCATAGACAACGTCTCCTGGGCGATCACATGGTTCTTCGTGTTGAGAAACAAGCAAACAAAATGCTCTTTTTGCAAGTAGCGCAGCTCTTCGCTGAGCAAATCGGCGACATCCTTCGGTGAGCGGATCGTCACGGTATCGGACAGCTTGCTTCGGGCCAGCCTGCGGCCAAGCTCAATACCTGCCTGAATTTGCAGCGCCTTCGCGTCGCCGATTCCTTTGATCTGCGTCAGCTGCTCCCTGCTCATATCCACCAGGCTGCGCAGCCCGCCGCACTCGCTCAAAATCCGCTGCGCGAGCCCGACGGCCGACTCCGAGTATGTGCCCGTTCTCAGCAAAATCGCCAGCAGCTCCGCATTGCTGAGCGCCTCCGCCCCATGCTGCAGCATTCGCTCTCTGGGCCTTTCCCCCAGCGGCACTTCCCGCAAAGTCAAGTTGATTGCTCCCATGAATTCCCCTCTTCCATCTTCTAGATTATGTCACTGCGCTGCATCCCATTCATTATACCACCCTCTCAACCGCTCGACACCTTTTGATGCCAGCATAGACTTATTCGACATGTAAAGGGAATAAAAGGGCGTACGCAAAAAATAAAACCCCCGGATTGTAATAATCCGAGGGCTTCTAGGATAATTGTTGCGATTGATTCGGTTTTGAGCAATCAAATTCGTGCAAACGTTCGAGCATGCTGCCGATCGTGTGTTTTTCGAAACAAGCTTCCATCTGCTTCTCCGCATCCGCAAACACATATCCCATCAGCTTATCCATCTTGGAGGAAATCATGCAGGACTTACTCTCATCCCCCGAGCACCAGCTCGGCTTGAGCGAACCGTGGCTCGTCAGCCGGTAAATCTCACCCAGCGTGACTTCGTTCGGGTCGCGTTTCAAAATAAACCCGCCGCCGATCCCTTCCTTCGTCCCGACATATCCCGCTTTGCGGAGGCAGCCCATTACTTTGCGAATTCGAGCGGAGTGCGTGGAAACATTCGCTGCAATCTCTTCGCTGGTTGCCATACGGTCAGGCAAATGAGCCAGCAAAACGAGGCTGTGCACGGCTATCGTAAATTCGCTGTTCATGACAGCTTCCCTCCCGATACAAAATGAAGTGATGTCGTATACTGTCATTGTAACCGTTACAGATTATCCAGTCAATCCGAGATGCATCACAGCACCCGAATGTCAAAATGAGCGAGCAGATCGCTGAGCAGCGATAGCGGCAATCCGACAACGTTAAAATAGTCCCCGTCAATCGAATCGACAATCGTCGCTCCCAAGCCTTGGATCCCGTAAGAACCCGCTTTGTCTTTCGGCTCGCCTGTCGCGATGTATCTCCGGATTTGCTCGTCCGTGAGCGGCTTCATTCGCACATGCGTAACCCGATGGGCCACGGCGTGCTCGCCCGACTGCGCGTCCAGACAGGCCACTCCGCTGTACACTTCGTGAGTCGCGCCTTGCAAAGCTTTGAGCATGCGAAACGCGTCCTGCTCGTCAACGGGCTTGCCCAGAACCTCGCCCCCGAACGCCACAACCGTATCCGAACCGACGATTACGCCTTGCCGCTCCTCCGCTTGCAGCATTTCCCGCACAGTCGACGCCTTGCGCAAAGAGAGTACTTCCACCATCTTCGCGGGCGTTGTTCCGGGGTCTACGGACTCATCCGCATCGCTGACCCGAATAATATAAGGGAGTCCGAGCGTTTGGATCAGCTCCTGCCTGCGCGGCGAAGAAGACGCAAGAATGAGAGTGGGATGACTCGTTGCTTTCAAAATAAAACATCTCCTATCACAATGTATTCAGTAAAATGGCCCTGGAGTCCGGAGAGCGGAGCTGCTTTTGTGCTTGCCCGGTAAATGAATGACTGCGCATATATACCGCTCACGCCGCATGAAATTCGTCGTTTCGCATCTACATGAGTTCATCGGACAGACTCCATGCTCTTGCTACAGTTTGCGGAACAGGTAAAACCCGCCCGCCAACCCGAGTATGCTGCATAAATTTAGTTTCACCAGAAGGTGCAGCTCATATTTCACAACTTGCAAATCGGCTTTAGGCTCCCAGCTGATTGGCACCGTATTGGTCAGGAACGACAACGCCGATACCGGCGTGAGCAGTTGGCCGACAATAACTCCAGTGACCAGTCCGATGATTAAAAATATGATGAGCGTCAAGATGTTTTTTTTCATCGCCAGCATCCTCTCCGGTATGTACATGCCTATTATACTTGCAAGTTCTTCAAATGATCAACGAAAACGATGAACCCGGTGCCGTATCTTACCTTTTTACACAGAGAGCTGATCCTAGTAAGATAAGGAGTGGAGGGACTGCCGCACAATGAATTTACGTAAAAAACTCCTGGTCTTGTCTGGCTTATTATCGATTTCGTTTCCTTATCAAGCCTTCGCTTACAAAGTTGTCGTCGATCCCGGACACGGCGGATACGATTCCGGAGCCACCGGCAATGGGCTGCAGGAAAAAGCCGTGACTCTGGATATCGCCCTGAAGCTGCGTGATGAACTGCTGCGCAGCGGGTATGAAGTGGCCATGACCCGCACGGACGACCGGTACTTGTCGCTGGCCGAAAGAGTAGAGTTTACAGGCAAGCAACAAGCGGACTTGTTCGTCTCGGTTCATGCCAACTCGACCAACAGTTCGAAAGTAAACGGGTCCATGGTGCTTTACTATGACAAAGATTTCCCGCAAGATGACTATCCGGCCAGCGAGAGCATGACAGCTCTGACGCCCTACAGCAAGGATCTGGCGCAGCATGTGCTCGATTCCCTGGTTAACGCGGCGGGCACCGCCAATCTCGGTCTCGTACCGAGCGCGGTGTACGTGACTCGCATGGGGGCGATTCCCAGCATTTTGGTAGAGACCGCTTTTTTGAGCAACGCCTCTGATGCAGCGCTGTTGTCCACCGATTCCGTGCGCACTGCAATGGCCAAAGGAATCGAAAAAGGCATTGAAGCGTATGCGCCGCCTTTATTTACCGACACGCTGAACCATTGGGCAAGAGAAGCGATTTTGCGAATGAAAAATAAAGGGCTGATCGAGGGCATCGGCAACCGCTTCGAACCGCAGCGCGCGTTGACGAGAGCGGAATTTTTGACCGTGATGGACCGGGCGTTCAATTTCGGCGGCATGCAGACGGCTTGCGCCGGAAGCAGTACCGTTACAAGCGCCGTATACGGCTGCAAGCCGGCTTCCGGCGGTGCCGGTAGTGGTGGCGGGATAAGCAGCGCCGTTTATAAAGATCTGCCTGCCAAACATTGGGCTAGCCCCGTGTTTGCAAAAGCGCAAAATCTGAACCTGCTGCAAGGCTATGCGGACGGTACGATCCGGCCGGACAAGCCCATTACGCGGGGAGAAGTCGCCGTCCTTTTCCAAAGGCTGCTTCAAGCCGGTAAACCCGCAGCAGGCGGCAAAGCGGACACAAGAGTTTCCGCCTTCGCCGATGTTCCCGCTGATCTATGGAGCGCCGGTGCGATCTACTCGTTGAAAAAGCAAGGTATTATCGACGGCGTAACCGATACGGAATTCAGACCCGACCAGTCCATTTCCCGGGCCGAAATGGCCGCGATGATGGACCGTTACGTCAGCAACAAAGCAGCCAAATGAGATAAACCTCTATCGAGGTCTTTCGAAGAAGAGCGACTGCGCGCGGTGTTGCGCTGCATGACGGCGGTCGGTCGACCAACGCGCTTTAAGCACTGTAAAGAACTTTAAACGCAAAAAGGCGCCCCGCAGCCGGAAATGACCGGTTCGGGGTGCCTTTTTTTGCTTCAGGAAACCGAGACTTCCCTCAGCAGCGCTTTTTGCGCGATAATGTACTGCATCATCGACGACTGCGCCTGCCAAAGCATTGCCGTTGAAGGCGTTTTTTTGTATTCCTCCATCGATTGGACCGAGCTGTTCAGCGCAGTCGTCATCTTTTGTACGATGGCTTTGACTTGGTCGTCAAGACCTTCGTTCATCGAGGCCGACAATGCGGTCAATGCTTGATGGCTTGTGCGGACCGCCTGCACGGACGTATCGCTTAAAGCGGTCGGCTTCGCTTCTTCCAGATGCACGACAGTCAGGCCGCTGATCATCCGGATCAGCTTGTCGCCCTCGGTAAGGAATGAAACCGCCGCTTCCGGCTTGGAGCCGCTCCAGCGAATGCCGGTCACGGCCGGGAGATCCATATTTTTAACGTACACTTCCACCTGTTTGTCCTGCGCCTGCAGCTGCTGGCTTAAGGCAAGGGCATCGTCGCGGTTCAGCGCAAATCCGGCGAAGACGGTAATCTTGTCGCTTTCGTCCAAAGCGGAAGCGAGGCCTTTCTTTTTCAAGCTGTCCTGCGCCGCTCCGGCGCTTTGTTTGGTGCTGAATACGCCGTTTTGCAAAAAGGCGTAGGATTTGGCCGGAATTTGCACGGGCGTGACGGCAATTCCCGCCGATGCCGGAACGGCCGCCGCTCCTCCGGCAGCGTTTGTCTTGGCCGCATCCGTGTTTGAAGCGGTTGCGGCGGGTTTGCTCTGCGACGCGGCCGGAGCGCTTGGGGAAGCGATGGAGGCCTGCTTGACCGGATTTTCCGCCCCCGTGTTCCCCGTATTCCCCGAGTTCGAAAACATCGAAAGCACAAAAAATCCGAAAGCCACACCCGTAACGACAGCCCCTGCAACGGACGTGGCAATCCTGATCCACGGCGCCCCTGACGACTTGGCGTACCTGGTGCCCATCTCCTGCTCGATCCACGGCTCTCTTCTTGTCCAAGAGGACCAATCGTCCGCATTTCCCGCAGGACGCTGTGAAGCTTCGCCCTCCTCGTTCAGCCGGTCCTTTTGGGATTCGCGGATCAGCCGCTCCACCCGGTCGCTCTCCGTTTCAAGCGGGCTGCCCCAGTTGCCGAGATCCGTCGTTAATGCGTTCAGAGCATGCGTTTCAAAAAAACTTTCCGCCTGCTGCCGTTCCGCTTTATCCGTGTGCGAGACGGGTTCCGCGGTTTCGGGCATGGATGAATCTATAACTTCAAACTCCTCTTCATAGAGGGGGATTACTTTTTTGTCCCTGTTTTCCTTAAGCGGCTGCGGCGTTCCGTTTTGAGCCTGCTGTTCATTTTGACCGAAGCGATATGTTATTCTTGCTTTATTCATATCCCATTCTCTCCTTGTCCCAATCTTCTGCTACTAGATTATGTTTGAGAGAATAGAAATATGATAAAAAAACGCCACAAAAAGCGAAGAATCTTAATCAAAAGCCTCCCGATTCCACAAGCAGCAGAAAAAGGAGCACGCCAAAAAAACGCGCCATCCAACACACACCGGCATTACAGCGCAAGTTGATGTGTAGGGGGTGTCGATGAACTCGCACACTTGCGCTGACGCATCTACTTGGCAACGCGCGGAAAGTCTGCAAAAAGCCCGGCTGCTGATAAACCGCACGCTTGCGCTAACGCACCTACTTGGCAACGCGCGGAAAGCCTGCAAAAAGCCTGGCTGCTGATAAACCGCACGCTTGCGCTAACGCACGGAAAGCCTGCAAAAATACATCTTTTTGCTCCCTGATGCGCTTGTCTCGACAAATTCCTGCAATTCTGCAGGTTTTTCCGCCCAAACTCCCGCTCTAGCCCATCTTGACCGAAAATTCCTGCATAATCGCAGGCTTTTTCCTAAAACGAACCGTTTCCACCGAAAAAAACTGCACTTTTGCAGGTTTTGACGTGCCGCACATCCTGCAGCCTCGCACGCCGCTTCTCTCGCTACTCCGCACGCCACTCTCTCGCCGCTCCGCACACCGCTTCTCTCGCAGCCTCGCACGTCGCTTCTCTCGCCGCGCCGCGCGCCACTCTCTCGCCGCTCCGCACGTCGCTTCTCTCGCCGCGCCGCGCGCCACTCTCTCGCCGCTCCGCACACCGCTTCTCTCGCAGCCTCGCACGTCGCTTCTCTCGCCGCTCCGCGCACCGCTCTCTCGCCGCTCCGCACACCGCTTCTCTCGCGGCCTCGCACGCCGCTTCTCTCGCCGCTCCGCGCACCGCTCTCTCGCCGCTCCGCACACCGCTTCTCTCGCAGCCTCTCACGCCGCTTCTCTCGCCGCTCCGCGCACCGCTCTCCCGCTGCTCCGCACGTCGCTTCTCTCGCCGCTCTCTCGCCGCTCTGCCAAGCCGCTCTCGCAGCCTCTCGCGCCGCTTTCTCGCTGCTTCGCGGGCTGTCAGGCTGCGCCGTCTTGTGTGGCGGCAAAACGAAAAATCGCCGCAAGCGCTGGAGCCTGCGGCGATTTCGGATGGTTATGATTTGGGTTCGTACTTGCTGCGCAGTACTTTGGCCAAGCCGTCGGCAGCTTTCCAAATGTCTCCTGCGCCCATTGTCAATACGAGGTCACCCTGGCGAACGTGGCCGATCAAATATTCGAGCACTTCATCCCTCGTCGGAATATGCTGAACGTTAGGGTTGCTGTTGCTTCGAATGAGTTCCACCAGCTTTGCGGAATCGACGCCTTCAATCCGCTTTTCGCCGGCTGGTGAGTAGATATCGGTGATAATCACCTCATCAGCATCTTCAAATGAGCGGCTGAACTGCTCGAATAAATAATAGGTTCGCGTATACCGCTGCGGCTGAAAAACGGCGACAATCCGTTTGCCGGTCGCTTTGGCCGCGCTGATCGTCGCTTGAATTTCCGTAGGATGATGCGCGTAATCGTCGATGACCAGAATGTCCTGCACTTCTCCCAGCACCTGAAATCTCCGTTTGGCGCCGCGGAATTCCTGAATCGCCTCGGCGATCTGCGGAAAGGAGAGCCCTGCTTCCAGACAAGTAATCAGCGTCGCCAGCGCGTTGTACACGTTATGCTTACCGGGAACGGACAAAGCAAGCTGGCCCAATTCCTGGCCGTGGTGATTGACTGTAAAAGTCACCTTGCGGTCTCCCAAAGTGATGTCCGAAGCGGTATAGTCGGCGTCGGAGTGGATGCCGTAGGTAATAACCTCGCTTTGAATTTGCGGGATCATTTCCCTCACAAATTTGTCGTCCTTGCAGACGACGGCTTTGCCGCCCGGTCTCACTTGACTGAGAAATTGCGCATAGGCATTTTTCAAATTTTCAAAGTCGCCGTTGTAATTTTCCAAATGGTCCGCTTCAATATTATTGACAAGCGCCAAAGTCGGGTGATACTGCAGGAAAGTGCCATCGCTTTCATCGGCTTCCGCCACGACGAACTCGCCTTTCCCCGCCTTCGCGTTGCTGCCCACATTCATAATCTCTCCGCCTATAATATAGGTCGGGTCAAGTCCAGTAGTTTCCATGACAAGCGCAATCATGGATGACGTTGTCGTCTTGCCGTGCGCGCCCGCAACGGCGATCCCTTTGCGCTCGTTCATCAGCCTTGCGAGCATTTGCGAACGATGTATGATCGGAATTTTCAGCTCTTCTGCCGCCTGCATTTCTACGTTGTCTTTGCCGAGCGCCGTAGAATAAACGACCAAATCGGCACCCGACACATTTTGCGCCTCATGACCGATGAATACTTGAGCCCCTTTGGCTTTCAGCTTTTCCGTAAGATCCTGCTCGGCCAAATCAGAACCCGATATGCGGTATCCCATTTCAAGCATGACCTTGGCAATGGCACTCATTCCGTATCCGCCGATGCCGATAAAATGTACGTGTTCAGCTTGACTCACGCCGTTCTCACCATCCTTTTTCAGAATCGGTTTGATTGGTAATCCAAGAACGAACATCGGAGATTAAATACAGCGTGCCGGATACGACCGCCAGATCATCCTGCTCGGTTCTGCTAGTCAGGGTTTTCAAAGCCCGCTTCCATTCGCGTTCCACAACGATATCCACTTTGCGGTTCATCTCGCGCAGCAGCTCTTGAGCCAGTTCCGCGAGCATGGAGGCGTCCCCTTTTTTATGAAAATCTGGTTCGGTAAGGATGAGAGTATCCACCAATGGTAGTATATGCCTCAGATAGCCTGTATGATTCTTCGTCGAAAGCATTCCGATCATAAAATGAAGCTTCTTATAGCGATATACGCCGCGCAGCGCCGCCGCCAGCGTCTCGGCTCCCTCCGGATTGTGCGCCCCGTCCAGCAAAACGCGCGGATGGCTCGAAACCATCTCCAGCCTGCCGGGCCAACGGGTTTCCTGAAGGCCTTTGTACAGATCCTCATCCTCTACGATAACTGCATAATACTGCCTTAATACTTCCAGCGTCATCAGCGCGACAGCGGCGTTCGTCAGCTGGTGGCTGCCGTTCAGCGAGACGGGAACTTCCCGCAGGCTGCGGAATGGACCTTCAAAATCGAAAGTTTGATGATCCAGTTCGCTGGTGACCGCGGTGTAGCGGAATTGCCGGTCCAGCGAGTAAAGCGTCGCTTTTTTGGCCTTGGCGGCTTGTTCAACGACACTCCATGCCTCGGGCTGCCGGACTGCTGTAATGACGGGAACGCCGGATTTAATAATTCCGGCTTTCTCCGACGCTACCAGCTCAAGCGTATCGCCCAAAATTTCCATATGATCATGACCGACATTGGTAATGATCGAAACGAGCGGCGTAACGATATTGGTGCAGTCCAGCCTTCCGCCAAGCCCCGTTTCCCAAACTACATAGTCAGGGTAGGCCACTTTGGCAAAATACAAAATCGCCAGCGCCGTCGAGATTTCAAACATAGACGGAGCCCCCAGCTCCGTCTCCCCGATTTCGTCAACAATCGGCTTCATTTCATTAACCAATTGCAGCAGTGACGCGTCGTCGATATCTGTGCCGTTCACTTGAATGCGGTTCGTGTACTTCTCCAAATACGGAGAAGTGAACGTCCCTACATCGTAACCGCATGTCCGCAGCACCGACGATAAGTATGCGCACGTCGAGCCCTTGCCGTTCGTTCCGGCGACATGAATGAACTGCAGCCTGCGTTCCGGGTGGCCGAGTTTTTCCATCATCAGCTGCATGCGGGCAAGTCCCGGTTTTATTCCCAGCTTTTCCATTCTGCCGACGATCCAATCAATCGCTTCCTTGGCTGTCCTGAATGCCGCCGAGCTTGAGTCTTTGATTTCATTCATTGATCTCATCCTCATTTACTATATGAATCACTATGTCGGAGCAACTAGGCGATAGCTCTAATTTCCACGATTACCCTTTTAATTCCGCTAATCGAGCTATCACTTTGTCCCTCTTGTCTGCGTAATCGGCAAGTTTGGCTTTTTCTTCTTCGATGACTTTGGCCGGAGCTTTGGCAACGAAGCCGGCATTGGCGAGCTTTTTCTCGATTCGTTCCACTTCGCCGTGGAGCGTTTGAAGCTCTTTGTCCAGACGCGCCAGCTCCTGGGCGATGTCAATCAGCCCGGCAAGCGGCAGGAACAATTCCGCACCGGTCACGATAGCCGTCATAGCTTTTTCCGGAGCCGTCAGATCCGATTCAATCTCCAGCCGCGACGTATTGCAAAAACGGCGCAAATACTCTTCGTTGCTGCGCAAAATCGCCTGCGTTTCATCGGAGGCCGGCTTCACCATAAGCTCGATTTTTTTGCTCATCGGCACATTGACTTCCGCACGGATGTTGCGGACTGCTCGGATGGCGTCCATCAACAGCTCCATCTCGCGGACCGCATCCGGCGCTTCGAACGCCGGGTTCACAGTCGGCCATGCCGCCAGCGTAATCGTTTCTCCTTCATGCGGCAAATGCTGCCAGATTTCTTCGCTGATGAAAGGCATGAACGGATGAATGAGCCGCTGCGTCTGATCGAGCACATAGGCAAGCACCGATTGCGTCGTTTTCTTCGCCGCAGGGTCTGCGCCGTACAAGCTCAGCTTGCTGAACTCGATGTACCAGTCGCAAAGATCGTCCCATATAAAATTGTAAAGCAAGCGTCCGGTCTCGCCGAATTCATAGCTGTCAATGAGCCGTGTTACATCGCGGACCGTTTCGTTCAAACGGTGCAAAATCCAGCGGTCGGCCGTGCCCAAAGACCCTGTCAAATCAATGTCGGCCGCGGTTACGCCTTCCAGATTCATCAACGCAAAGCGCGAAGCGTTCCAAATCTTGTTGGCAAAATTGCGCGCCTGCTCGACGCGTTCCCACCGGAAACGAAGATCCTGCCCCGGCGTGCTGCTGGTCGAAATCATATAGCGCATCGCATCGGCGCCGTATTTCTCGATTACCTCAAGCGGGTCGACGCCGTTACCGAGCGATTTGGACATTTTGCGCCCTTCGGAATCGCGGACGAGACCGTGCATCAGCACATCTTTAAACGGAATTTGCCCGGTAAATTCCAGAGCGGTGAAAATCATCCGCGCCACCCAGAAATAAATAATATCGTAACCCGTAACGAGAACGTCCGTCGGGTAATAACGTTTCAAATCTTCCGTATCGCCAGGCCAGCCCAGCGTAGAGAACGGCCATAAGCCCGAGCTGAACCAAGTGTCCAGGACATCCTCGTCCTGATTGATATTGCCGCTTTGGCAGTGCGAGCACACTTCGGCGTCCTGCCGCGTTACCGTCGTGTGGCCGCAATCGGCGCAATGCCACGCCGGAATGCGGTGGCCCCACCACAGCTGGCGGGAAATGCACCAGTCGCGCACATTTTCGATCCAGTGCAGGTAAATTTTTTCAAAACGGTCAGGGACGAAGTTGACGCCCTTGCCGGATTTTTGCGCTTCGATCGCTGCCTCTGCGAGCGGCTGCATTTTTACGAACCATTGTGTGGACAAATACGGCTCGACAACCGCGCCGCTGCGCTCGCTGTGGCCGACTTGATGCACATGCTCCTCAATTTTGACCAGTACGCCCTGCTCCTTCAGATCGGCGACGATCTGCTTGCGGCACTCGAAGCGGTCTTTGCCCTGATAAGGGCCGGCATTGGCATTCATCGTACCGGTTTCGTCCATCACAAGAATTTGCGGCAGATCGTGGCGCTTGCCCACTTCAAAGTCGTTCGGATCGTGCGCAGGCGTAATTTTGACCGCGCCGCTTCCGAACTCTTTTTCCACGTACTCGTCGGCAATAACCGGAATCTCGCGACCGACGATCGGAAGAAGCAGCTTTTTGCCGATCAGATGCTGATAGCGCTCATCGTCCGGATGAACCGCAACGGCCGTATCCCCGAGCATCGTCTCGGGACGCGTCGTAGCTACGACGATCGAGCCTGTGCCGTCCGTCGTTTTGTATTCCAAATGGTAAAGGTTCCCTTGAACTTCCTTATACTCGACTTCAATGTCGGAAAGCGCTGTCCGCGCGGCCGGATCCCAGTTGATAATATAGTTGCCGCGATAGATCAAGCCCTTTTCATAAAGACTGACGAACACCTCGCGAACCGCCTGCGACAGCCCTTCGTCAAGGGTAAACCGCTCCCGGGAGTAGTCGAGCGAAAAACCCATTTTCGCCCACTGCTCGTGAATCGTGTTCGCGTAATGGTCCTTCCACTCCCATACTTTCTCCAAAAACTTTTCCCGCCCCAGATCGTAACGGGTCTGGCCTTCCTCGCGCAGCTTCTGCTCCACTTTGGTCTGCGTAGATATGCCCGCGTGGTCGCAGCCGGGAAGCCACAACGCGTCAAAGCCCTGCATCCGCTTCGTGCGGATCATGATATCCTGCAGCGTAAAATCGAGCGCATGCCCGATATGCAGCATCCCCGTCACATTCGGCGGCGGAATAACGATCGTGTATGTCTCGGCGTCGGAACGGGTTCCCGCTTTGAAAAATTCGTTTTTAATCCAGTAGTCGTACCATTTGCGCTCGGCTTCCTTCGGATCGTATGTCGTAGGCATTTGCAATTGCTGAGCCGTTTGATTCGTTTCGCTCATATAGTTACCTCCATGTCATTATTTGCATTGAAGTTTGTTCGCTAATTTTTGCGGCCTCGTTCTCAGGGCGATCCGCCTCTGTTGGCTTCGTTCCCGTCAGGGAACGGGCGATCCGTTTTCCGTAAGGAAAACTTCCATTTCCCTCACGCTAACGTCCAAGCGTGTCCGAAGACGAGAGTTTCACCGAAACTCGTATGAAAGACGAAAGCGCTCCCTCTACCTGCTCATCGCCAAAAGCGCCTATCCCCGCTCCCTGCTGCAATCGCTCGTTGTCCAGGGGGCGAAACCTCAGAGTTTTGCGGAGCAAAACTGGCTTCGAAAGCATACGCTGGGGCCCTCCTTGTAGGAGGGTTTGGGAGGTAAAGAAACACAAATAAAGCCTCCCGCCGCAAAGGACGAAAGGCTTGCTTCCGTGGTACCACCTTTATTCCACGCCCTGTCCCGCCAGGGAAAGGCATGGCTCTCAAACAGATAACGGCTGCGGCCGGCAAACGCTGCGGAACCGATGGCAACTTGCGCGCATTGTTCTATCACGTTTGCAACTCCAGGGCGACTTCGATCGGCTGCGACCTATGGAACCTTTCAGCGCTGCAGTTCCACTCTCTGAAGGACATACCGGCTACTACTCCCCATCAACGTTTCCAAGTATTGCTCAAAATGATTTACACCATATGATAGCGAACATTTTCATCAGAGTCAATATACTGCCGTGCAGATTGTGTCGATTTGTAATTTTCATTATAACCGTTTTTCCATATTTTATGCTTAGACCCATTTTTGGGATTGAGATAAACCTCTATCGAGGTCTTTTCGAAGATGAGCGACCGCGTTTAGAGGTTGGTTTTATCGCCAATAAGCAAGCGGTTTTCGGGAATTGAAAACTTATACTTTGCTTATGCAGTAAAAAAGCCTTCGGCCGCTTCTTCGCGCAGCCAAAGACTTTTGCTTATGTACCCGTTATTTGGGAAGATAGAGAACCTGCCCCGCGACAAGCTCCTGATCGCCAAGCCGGTTAAGAAGCTGCAGCTCCCGCGGATTCAACTGATAGCGTTTGGCAATCGACTCCAGCGTTTCTTCCTTTTGCACGATGCACATTCTTAATTTGCGGAATTCTTGCACCCCCGAGTCCGTCCGCAGGAACAGGCGCTTCCATTCTATAACCTCGCCCTTCGCTTCCTCGGCGGCCTTTGCCTCGGCTTCCTCTTTCCGTTTTTCCGGGTGAAAAAGCGCCCCGGCTTTGGAAATAAGCGATTTTATACCGCTAGGCTGCACTTCCATCGCTTCATTCGCCTTTTTGCCGAAAGCGAGCTTAGGCTCTTTCTCCTTTTTCTCCTCCGGAATAACCGAAGCCGCCTCCTGCTGGGGAACTTCCTTCGACTCGGCTTCCACCTTCGGGGCTTCCGCGGCCGGGGCCTCGTTTTGCAGCGGTTCCTCGTAAGCCGGCGGAAACGGTTTGGACTCCGGAACTTCAGGAACCGCCTGCTCATTCGCCTCTTGCTTCACCTCCGTCGGAGCTTTCTGAACCGGTGCGGGAGGCGCCGGCTTTATCTTTTCCACACGCTCCTCCTCGGCTTCATGGACAAAGGTGATTTCCTCTTCCCCCCGCCAGCTGTCAGGCGGCGATGACACCATCTCTACGCCTTGCAGAGACAGAACTCCCGTCACATTCAAGCTCCTGGCCGAGAGAAGATCGATGTCGAAATTTTCAATCTCCACCAAAATGTCTTCCACCCGATGAATTCGATTGAGGGGCAGCGTAATTTCGACGGGAATCAAATGTTCGAGCAGTCGTGACGCTCCATCGTCGCTTTCATAATTTCCGGTGAGCAGCAGATTCCCTTTCAGGATCGCCTGCTCGTTCTGCGTTAAGACCTGGATATGCGGCACCAGCTCAACATCGTTCAGCTCTTGAATACCCGCCAATTCTTCCTGCAAGTGGACGCGCTCGTAGATATCGAATCTTAAACCCGGTTGCTGTTCAGCCACTGGCAAAATCCTCCCTTCCTTCAATTCCCGCCGCAAGGCAAACGACTGGAATGTTCAACCAATACCTTAAGATTTGTCTCTAAAGTATATGGGTGAAAAAGAGATGGCATGACTATATTTTTACGAAACTCGAAGCTTCTCTAGCAAAAGCAGCATATCTTCAGGCCACGGCGCCTGCACTTCGACCCTTTCCAGCGTGACCGGATGCTGAAAAAGCAGCCGCTCTCCATGCAAAGCCTGGCGCCCCAGCAGCGCAGAAGACCCTCCGTACAAAACGTCCCCCGCAAGAGGATGTCCGATATGGCTGAGATGGACTCTGATTTGATGCGTACGTCCCGTTTCCAGCCGCAGCTGCACGTGTGCCGCCCGTTTCAACTGCTCCGCGACTTCAAAATGCGTTACGGCCGCATCGCCCCTCGGCGTTACGCGTCTTTTGCCGGAATGATGGCGGTCCTTGCCGATCGGCTCGCGGATCGCTCCTCCTTTGGCGCGAAACCGCCCCTCGGCAATCGCCGCATATCTCCGGTCGATCCGCTTGTCGCGCATCGCCTCGTCGAGCAGCACGTGCGCCCATTCGTTCTTGGCGTACAGAACGGCGCCGGTCGTGTCCCGGTCAAGTCTGTGTATATGGCGGACAGCGCACGCCTGCCCCGTAGACGCATAATAATAGGCTACGGCCGAAGCCAGCGTCCCCTGCTGTCCCCGCTCCGAAGGATGAACGGACATCCCGGCGGGCTTGTTGACGACGAGACAAAAATCATCCTCGTACAAAACCTCCACCTCGCCGTACTCCGCTTCAAAACCGGGAGCATCCTCGGGAAAAACCCGCAGCAGCAGCTTTCCCGCCTGCACGCGCACGCCTCCTTGAGCAGCCAGCCGCAAATACAGTTTGCGCGGGACAGGCAGCAGAGCCCCCAGCCTTTCAGCGGCTAGCGGAGCTAGAGGGCTCCAATCGTCGCCGGGGAGAGGAAGCTCCATCCACTCGCCTTTCCGCTTCCATCCGATCATGACCGGTTGCCTCTATGAAAGAAAATAAGCAATACGGCCAGCAGCAGCAAAAAGAAAAAAACAACGGCCATCACATCTATTGGAAAATCAAAAAAATAGTATCGCTTCACAATCGGGCAGCTCCTTCTTCATGCTTGAATCAAGTCCACTTTATTTTAACAATTACCATTAACAATTGCATGCGTAAATATGATAGAATGAAATCTAGTACTGTTTTTTTCGACATCTTAGAATTTGAAGAAAAATGGAGCAGGAGAGGAATTATTTTGAATACTGCAATTTTACAGCATTTTCGCAGCTGGAGCTGGCTGAAACGCTTGCTTCTGCTTATAGCGGCATGTACGTTTCTTTGTTCGAGCTTTTTGTTTTTAACGCCTCTTGGCGAAACCATCCGTGTTTATTTGGCCAAAACGGTCATCACGACGCAGCACCGTGACTGGGCCTGGATCTTTGTCGGCGCCGAGCGCCGCGATCAACTGGTCAAAGAAATGCAGGATTTGACGGAAATCAACTCTATCGAAAAACAAGATCTGCAAGCCGTGAAGTATAACAAAAACCGTCCTATGGAAAGTCTCGTCAAGGTTGAAGACATTTCCGGCCAATTCTGGAAAGGCAAAAAAATGTATGTATACGATCCGAGAACGATCCGCGTAGTCGTCCCTTCCAAGCAGGGTGAAGGCGAGCGGATTACGTCGATGGTGCAGCGGACGGGAGCCGTAGCCGGCGTGAACGGCGGAGGATTTAACGATCCCGACGGGCTTGGCAACGGATTTGCCCCGATCGGCGCCATTATGTCCGGCGGTAACATTTTGTACACCGACCAGGAAGGCTCCATTCCTCAGCAAATCGTAGGTTTTACCAAGGAAGGAACGCTCATTATCGGTAAATACAGCATCAACGAGCTGCTGAAGCTTAATGTAACCGAGGCCGTATCGTTTTATCCCCGCGTTATCGCCAACGGCAAAGGGCTGATTACGAGCGGGGACGGCGGCTGGGGCAGAGCGCCCAGAACAGCCGTCGGGCAAAAAGCGGACGGAACCGTCATCTTTATCGTGATCGACGGCCGCCAAGCGCACAGCGTAGGCGCAACGCTCAAAGAAGTCCAGGACCTGTTCCTTGAAGACGGCGTCATTAACGCAGGCTTCCTGGACGGCGGGGCTTCGTCGGAAATGGTTTACGACAACGATCTGATTACCAAGCCATCGAGCCGTTACGGCGAACGCCGTTTGCCGTCCGCTTTCCTTGTCTTCGATCATCCCGAGTCCGTTAAGGTCGATAACGTTTGGGAAGGCTTGACTACGATTGATCCGGGCGGCGCTTACGATCACCCTGATTTCCTGAAAGAGCAGGCTCAGAAAAAAGCGAACCAGCCCAAGGCGACGGCAACGCCGAAGCCGGCAGCGACGCCGAAGCCATCCGCGAAAGCCGAAACGGACGAAACCGGCCAGGCCAAGCCGGGCGCTTCGGAGGGGCCCGGCGGAACGGCGAGCGGATCGCCGAAAGCAGGTGCTTCGGCGAAGCCCGGGGCTTCGCCTTCTGTGTCGCCGAGCGCGAGCGGCGGCAGCACGAGCGAGCCTGCGGGAACCGGCGCCGCAGCAGGCAGCGTGAATCCTGCTCCGTCGGCGACGCCGAAACCGAGCGTAGCGCCTGCTGCAACCGCGAGCCCTGCCCCTGACGGAGGGGGAACAGCGAAAACCGATGCAAGCCCTACGCAAGCGCCTGCGGCTTCTCCGAAGGCGAACTAAAAAAAGGTTGACCCGAATGGGTCAACCTTTTTTTGCTGCTCCCCCTCTTCCGCCGCCGTAAACGGCTTCAGAGGATTCAGCGCCCCTCCTGCACCTCGGACACCATTAGCGCAAACGCGCAAAAAACCTGCAAAAATACATCTTTTTGCCCTCACGATGCGCTTGTCTTGAATCATTCCTGCAAAAGTGCAGTTTTTTCTGCCGGGTCGGAGGCTTGGTCCCGGTTTGGCCGATAATTCCTGCACATTTGCAGGCTTTTTCCTCAAACGGGCCGTTTCCATCGAAAAAGCCTGCACTTTTGCAGTTTTTTCCAAACTGTAAATGTAACCGATCATACTTTTCGCAGCATTCCATTCCTCAGGCTATAAACACACCTTCGCTGCTTTTCCATTTCCAGGTTACAAATGGGCTTATTTGCATCATCGCAGCGTGAAGTGCCCCGCCCATCTTTTACAGGCGCTTAAGCGCCTCGCGGTGAGCTTCGATCGTTTCCGCTATATCGCTATCTGAGTGAACGGTGGAAATGAACATCCCTTCGAACTGGGAAGGCGCCACGGAAACGCCCAGATCAAGCAAATGGCCGAAATAGGCGTTGAACTTGGCCAAATCCGACGTTTTCGCCGTTTCGTAATCGACAACGGTCTGCTCGGTAAAAAACGGGCACAGCATCGAGCCGACGCGGTTGATCGTGCATGGGATGCCGACCTCGGCGGCGTTTTTCTTAAATCCGGCTTCCAGCATTGCCGATTTCCGCTCCAATTCCTCGTACACGCCCGGTTGGCCGAGCAGCTTTAAAGTCGTGTAACCGGCCGCCATAGCGAGCGGGTTGCCGGAGAGCGTTCCGGCCTGATAGATCGGTCCGGCAGGCGCGATGTGCTCCATAATATCGAGCCTTCCGCCATAAGCCCCTACCGGCAATCCGCCGCCGATCACCTTGCCAAGACACGTCAGGTCGGGCGTAATTCCGTACAGCCCTTGAGCGCAATGTTTGTGCACCCGGAAGCCGGTCATCACCTCGTCGAAGATCAGCAAGCTGCCGTACTGCTGCGTAATGCTTCTCAGTCCTTGCAAAAAGCCTTCCGCAGGCGGAACGACGCCCATATTGCCGGCGACCGGCTCTACAATCACTGCCGCGATATCTTCGCCAAACTTCCCGAAAACAAGTTTAATCGACTCCAGGTCGTTATAAGGCACCGTAATCGTATTGACCGCTACGTTCTCGGGAACCCCCGGGCTGTCGGGCAAGCCCAATGTAGCGACCCCGGAACCCGCCTTGATCAAAAGAGCATCGGCATGCCCATGATAGCCGCCTTCGAATTTCACGATCTTGTTGCGCTTCGTAAAGCCGCGTGCCAGCCGGAGGGCACTCATCGTCGCTTCGGTCCCCGAACTCACCATGCGTACCATCTCGATTGAAGGCACCCGTTCGATAACGAGGTTGGCCATTTCCGTTTCAAGTTCGGTCGGTGCGCCGAAGCTCGTTCCCTTTTCAGCCGCCTCTTTGATCGCTTCCACCACTTCCGGGTGGGCGTGGCCGACGATGAGCGGTCCCCATGAACCGACGTAGTCGATGTAGCTGTTTCCGTCGATATCGGTGACCCTGGAGCCGGCTCCCTTTTCCATAAACAAAGGGGTCAAGCCTACCGATTTAAAAGCGCGCACAGGACTGTTCACACCGCCGGGAATCACTTTCTTCGCTTCGCTGAATGCGGCAGCCGAACGCGTATCGATTCTGCTCGAATTTTTCATTTTCTTCATACCTCCACGAAGACCATATATGGTAAAATAAAACGGAATCCAATTTATGACTAAAGGCGGTACATGATGCTAGAATTCGTCAAACGGGTACCTTTATTTTCGCAATTGACCGATGCCCAACTGGGTGCCGTAGCCGAAATTTGCAGCAAAAAATCATATCGGCCGAATACGGTGCTTTTTTCCGAAAAAGACCCGGGCTCGGTGTTCTACATGGTGATCAGCGGGTCCGTCAAAATTTATACGACCGGCAATAGCGGCGAGGAGAAAATATTGTCGATCTGCAAATCGGGAGAAAGCTTCGGCGAGCTGTCGCTGATCGACGGCAAGCCGCGCTCGGCTTCCGCGCAAACGTTGGAAGAATGCGCGCTCGTCACGCTGACTGCGCAAAATTTCCTCGGCCTGCTGCGCAATCATTTTGACATAGCGCTCGGCATTATGCGGGAACTGAGCAGCCGGCTGCGCGATACGAACCAGCACGTCTACGACCTGACATTCCTCGACGCCAGAACCCGCGTCATCAAAAGCCTGATCACAATGGCGAACAAACACGGCATACGCAGCGAGAACTCCATCATCATCAAGCTTGTTCTGAATTATGACGAAATATCCCAGCTCGCAGGGGTCCAAAAAAATACGCTCATGCAGGTGATCCGCGATCTGGAGGAAAAGCAGATTCTTACGATCTCGCCCGTCGATTTCAGGCTGGATTTGTCCAAGCTTCGCTAGTCCGGCGCCTAACGGGCATATGCAGGGTCGGGAAGCTTTTGCGCCATGTAGTCAGCCAGCTGTACAGCGGCTTCTTGCCCCTGGCGGATGCAGTCGGGAATACCGACCCCGTGAAATCCCGCACCGGCTGCAAACACCCCCGGCATTTCCGCAGCCAGCTCCTTGCGAAACCGATCTATTTTCTCCAAATGGCCAACCGGATATTGCGGCATCGATTGAGGCATCCGTGTAATCTCATAAAACAACGGCTCTGCATGCAGACCCAGAAGCTCGCCGAGATCGTGGCGGGCTTTTTGCACGAGCTGCTCGTCGCTCCAGTTCAGCCATTCCTGCTCGCCCGAGCGGCCGATGTAACAGCGCAGCAGCACTTTGCCGTCCGGCGCCGTATGCAGCCATTTGGACGATGTCCACGTGCTCGCCGTAATCGTGCGCCCTTCTGTGCGCGGCACCAGGAAGCCGGAGGCGTCCAGCTCGAACGGAATGTCTTTCCGGTCAAAAGCCATAATGACATTGGCGACTGAAATATATTCGATCTGCTTCAAATGATCCGCAAGCTGCAGATGAGCCAGCAGCCGGGCCGTCTGATACGCAGGCGTACCGATGATGACTCCGTCCGCCGTTTCCGTATGCCCGTCCTCAAACACGACTTCCGTAAGGCCAAGCTCCGTCTTCCTTACCGATACGACGCCGGTGTCCGTTCGCAGGTCGCAGTCGGACAAGCTTTCGAGCAGCCCCTCAACCAGCGTCTGCAGCCCTTTTTTGAAAGTGACAAAAGCGGATGCCTTGAGTGGCTCGGGCACATGGGCGTTTTCCCCCGCATTGTTTTTCCGGCTTGCCATCATTCCTTTGATCAAGCTTTTGTGCTTTTGTTCCATAGCTTGAAATTGCGGAAAGGTGGACTTCAAGCTCAGCTTGAACGTATCACCCGCGTAAATGCCGGCAAGCAGCGGCTCCACGACGTTTTCCAGCACCTCTTTGCCGAGCCGGCGCTCCAGAAAGTGCCCGAGCGATTCGTCCGTCGTCTCCTCGCGCACAGGCAGCACTACGTCCAGCGCAGCCCGGGCTTTGCCGAGCGGCGAGATCAGCCCTGTTTTCATAAAAGGTGCTATTTCCGTCGGGATGCCCAGCACGAGACCCGGCGGCATGCGGTGCATTTTGCCCCTGCGTACGATATACGTTTTCTTGGCTTGCGGATTGAGCCCCGTCAGTTCCCCTTCCAGGCCGAGCTCGCGGGCCAGATCGATCGTCGGCCGCTTGCGCGCGAGGACGGAATCCGGGCCTTTTTCGATAACAAAGCCGTCGCGCTGAATCGTATGAATTTTGCCGCCAAAAGAGGATGATTTCTCCACGACCGTCAGACGCGCGCTTACGCCCTCGGCAGATAATCTCTTTTTGACATAGTAAGCGGCGCTGAGACCGGTTATGCCTCCGCCGATAATGATGATGTGCGGTCGTTCTGCACTCATGGAAATCTCCCCTTTCGCGCACATACGAAAAAATTTATTTGCTCGTGCTTTCCTTCACTTTATCGTAAACGACGTCGCTTAATGTCTCCATGTAGAGCGGGTCCGTGTTCAGCGACTCCGTACGTTCCAGATGGATGCCCAGCTCCTTGGCCAAAGCCTGCGCCTCGATATCGATATCGTAAAGCACTTCGAGATGGTCGGATACAAAGCCGATCGGGCACAGCAGCACATGCTTCACGTTTTCTTCCTTGCGAATCGTTTGCAGCACGTCCAAAATGTCCGGCCCGAGCCATGGCATCGCGGTCTGCCCGGCGCTTTGCCAGCCGAACTGCCAATTCGTCACGCCCACCCGCTCGGCAATCGCCTTGGAGGTTGCCAGCAGTTGATCGGGATACGGATCTTTCATTTCGACAATTTTTTCAGGCAGGCTGTGCGCTGTAAAAATGACGCGGACATCGTCCCGGCTCGCGGCGTCGAACTTCGCCAGCGCGGACTCCACGCGCTCCGTCAATGCTTGAATCAGCTTCGGATGCAGATGATAGCTCAGTACGAAATCAATGCGCAAGCCAAGCTCTGCGGCTTTATCCTGCGCCCGCTTCACATATCCGCCCACGCTCATGACCGAGTAATGGGGCGCCAGCACGACGCCGACCGCTTCTTCGATGCCGTCCTTGACCATCTGCTCCACGCCGTCCTCCACGTATGGCTGAGCATGCTTCAGACCTTGATAGCAGACGAACTCCATATCTCCATGCTCGCGGTTCAGCGTATCTTCCAGCCCTTGAACCTGTTTGTTCGTATTTTCGCGCAGCGGAAAAAAACCGCCGACAATCGCTTCATAACGCGACGTCAATTCATGCAGCTGCTCCGGCGTAGGCGGATGGCCGCGCCGAATATGCGTATAATACGCTTCGACCTGATCCAGACTTTCCGGAGTTCCGTAAGACATTACCAATACACCGATACGGCGTTTTGTCATGTTAGACACCACTCTTCTCTGTTTGCTGGGATAATGCGGCATGCGAATATTCGTGGATAAACGAGGTTAAATGTTTGAGCTTCTCCAACGAGGCTTCCGGAAACAGGCCGTGCCCCAGGTTAAAAATGTAGCCGGGCCTGCCGATGCCTTCGTCAATGATGGCTTTCGCCTGCCGCTCGATGACGCTCATAGGCGCTGTCAGCACGTAAGGATCGAGGTTGCCTTGAACGGCAAACCGGTCTCCGAGTCTTTTGCGGCCTTCCGGGATCGGAATCCGCCAGTCTAGGCCGATGACATCCGCCTGCAAATCTTTCAAATAAGGCAGCAATTCGCCGGAACTGACGCCCGGGAAATAAATTTTCGGCTCGGTCAAATCCGCAAGCTCCTTGAAAATCCGCTTCATCGTCGGCAGCACGTACATTTGAAAATCGGAAGGCGAAAGCGCGCCCACCCAACTGTCGAACACTTGCACCGCTTTGGCGCCGGCGGCGATATGCGCTCTGAGATACGTGATCACCATATCCCCCAGCTTATCCATCAAGGCGTACCAAACTTTGGGCTCGCTGTACATCAGCGTTTTCGTGCGGATATAGCTTTTCGAAGGCTTGCCTTCGATTAAATAGCTCGCGATCGTAAACGGCGCACCGGCGAACGAAATCAGCGGAACCTCCAGCTCCCGGTGCAAAATCCGAATCGTTTCAATGATGTGAGATAAATCCTTTTCAACGTCTATCGGACGCAGGTTTTCTACATCCTGCGCCGTGCGGACCGGCGTATGAATGACGGGACCGATGTTTTTTACAATATCGAAGTCAACCCCGAGCGAAGCAACCGGATTCATGATATCCGAGTACAAAATGGCCGCATCCACACCAAGCTTCCTGATCGGCATCATGGTAACCTCTGCGGCAAGCTCGGGCTGGCTGCAAATTTCAAGCAGCGAGTACTTTTCTTTAATTTTGCGGTAATCCGGATCGTAGCGGCCTGCCTGGCGCATATACCATACGGGCAGCGTATCTACCGGTTCTTTCCGGCAAGCCTTAATAAAATTATCGTTATAACTCACGAGGCACCTTCCTCTTTTTCCAAACCATAATATTCCGTGCTTTTCTCATCCATTATGCCCTAATTATACGCCTGTAACAACCGATGGGAGCTTTCGGTTTCCGACAAAAGTATGACAAAAGACCCTCCGGTGCACAGCAGTTTCAGGAGTCCGGCGGGCGGAACTGCCTTTGGGCTTGCCCAATGAATAATGACGGATTTTATGCGTTCGCCCGCATAAAATCCGTCATTGCACATACGTATGCCTTCTGCCGAGTTCATCCGCCGGACTGCCGGTCGTGAATCGCTATTCGAAGCGAATCATCAGCCACGCAGCCAGCGTGCGATATCTTTGGCGAAGTAAGTAAGAATAATGTCCGCGCCGGCGCGCTTGAAGCCCGTCATCGTTTCCATAACGATGGACTTTTCATCGATCCAGCCCTGCAGCGCAGCCGCTTTGATCATGGAATATTCCGCGCTGACGTTGTAAGCGACGACAGGCAGATCGAAATTATCCTTGAGCATGCGGATCACGTCCATATAAGCGAGCGCAGGCTTGACCATCAGGAAGTCGGCGCCTTCGATCACGTCGGTTTCCGCTTCGCGCAGCGCCTCCCGCGCATTCGCCGGGTCCATTTGATACGTTTTGCGGTCGCCGAACTGCGGAGCCGAATGCGCGGCGTCGCGGAACGGGCCGTAATACGCCGACGCGTACTTGACGGAATACGCCATGATCGGCACATGCTCGTAGCCGGCTTCGTCGAGCCCTGAGCGGATCGCCTGCACATAGCCGTCCATCATATTGGAGGGCGCGATAATGTCGGCGCCTGCCCGGGCCTGGGATACGGCTGTTTTGACCAGCAGTTCCAGGGACGCATCGTTCGCTACGTCGGCTTGTCCCGTAATCGGATGATGATGGACAACGCCGCAGTGCCCGGTATCCGTAAATTGGCACAGGCAAGTGTCGGCAATGATCAAAAGGTTCGGATGCAGCTCCTTGATGCGGCGGGCCGCCTGCTGAACGATACCGTTCTCCTCGTAGGCCGAGGTGCCTTCGGCGTCCTTGTGCTCAGGCAAGCCGAACAGCAAAATCGCTTGAATGCCTAGCTGCACGATCTCATCAATTTCGGCTTCCATCCGGTCGAGCGAAAAATGAAACACTCCGGGCATAGAAGCGATCTCATCCCTGATGCCCGTTCCATGGGTGACAAAAATCGGCTGAACCAAATCATGAATCGTAACCTGATTCTCACGGACCAGGTTGCGGATCGCTGCCGACCCGCGCAAACGGCGGTTGCGTACAATCGGAAAACTCATATAGTTACGGCCTCCTTGACTCTTTGAATATGGATATGCATTAGTGCGGCTTGCGCGCCGATAAGCTTTGCGCCAAAGAAGCAACCGTCGCTTCTTCGGCCATATAAGCGATCGGCAGGCCCGCTTGGCGGACGGTTTCCGCCGTTTTCGGACCGATGCAGGCAATTTCGGCGCTCTGCAGCAGGCTGACGGGATCTTCGGCCCCGAGCCGGCGCAAAGCTTCGAGCAAATTGGTCACTGTCGACGAACTTGTAAAAGTAATGATATGAATGGCCTGATTGCGCAGCAGCTCGATCACTTCCTCACCGCCCTCGGTATCGAGCACATTCTCGTACACGTCCACTTCGGTAACGTGAAGGCCAAGCTCCGCCAGTCTCGCAGGAATGTATTCCTTGGCGATATCGGCTGTCGGGAGCAGCACGTGCTGGCCCGCCTTCAGCTCGGTTTGGATGGCATCCAGCAGATCGTCACCCTGAAATCTGGACGGCAGCACGTCGGCAATCAAACCGCGTTCAGCCAAAGCTTCAGCGGTCTTCGGGCCGACAGCCGCGATCCGGGCGCCGCCCATAAGGCGAACATCGATGCGCATCTCGCGCAGTCTGCGGAAAAAATATTCCACGCCGTTAACGCTCGTGAACAATATCCAATCGAATCGGGGCAAACTCTCAAGCGCCCGGTCCAATGCCTCGACCGCTTCCGGCCGGCTCGTCGGCTGCATGCGGATGACCGGGAACTCCACCGGCTCCCCGCCCATTTCGTCGATCAGATCGACAAGCTCGCTCGCCTGGCTGCGCGCCCGCGTGACCAGCACTCTGCGGCCGAACAGCGGCTTTTTCTCCACCCAGGCCAGCTTCTCGCGCAGTTTGACAACCTCGCCGACGATAATGACGGCCGGGGATTGGAAATTCGCCCGCTTCACTTTCTCGGCGATGTCCTCCAGCGTCCCCGTGATCGTCGCCTGATCCGTCCACGTCCCCCAGCGCACGAGAGCGACGGGCATTTGCGGCGGCTTGCCGCAGCGGATCAGCTCCCGGCAGATTTGCTCCAGATTGGCTACGCCCATCAGAAACACCATCGTGCCGATCGCCTTCGCCAAATGCTCCCAATCCAGGCTGGAGTACGTTTTGTTCGGGTACTCATGCCCGGTGACGATCGCCACGGATGACGTAAAATCACGGTGAGTCACCGGTATTCCGGCATAGGCCGGCACCGCGATGGATGAAGTGATTCCCGGTATGATTTCGTACGTAACCTCATGGTCGGCCAGCAGCTCGGCTTCTTCGCCGACGCGTCCGAAGACGCTCGGGTCGCCGCCTTTGAGCCGCGTAACAACTTTTCCTTGCAGCGAGAGATCGACCAGCAAGCGGTTGATCTCTTCCTGCTTCATCATATGCTTATCCGGCAGCTTGCCTACAAAAATAAGCTCAGCTCCGGGTTTTCGATGTTTTAGCAAACGGGGGCTTGCCAGGCGGTCATACACGATCACGTCCGCCTTTTGGATCGCTTCCAGACCGCGTACCGTGATCAGCTTGGGGTCGCCGGGACCGGCTCCGACAAGATATACTTTTCCTTTGATCATCGCGCGCTCACTCCCTTACCGCAGCGAGGATGCGGTCCGCACCTTGCGCGATCAGCTTGTCGGCGATGAGCAGGCCGAGCGCTTCCGGATCGCTGCCGCTGGCCGTCTCCTTCAGCAGCGTCTGTCCGTCGGGCGTGCCGACCATGCCCGTCAGCGTCAACAGCGGCGCGGCACCGCCGCCGCTGTTGACGCTGACGCTCGCGTAAGCGCCGAGCGGCACCTGGCAGCCTCCGTTGAGTCTGCCGAGGAAGCTCCGCTCCGCCCGCACCGCGAGCGCGGTAGGCTCATGCTGGAACCTGCCGAGCAGGTCCAGCACGAAGTCGTCGCCGCCCCGGCATTCGATGCACAGCGCTCCCTGCCCTACGGCAGGGAGGCATGCTTCGGGCGGCAAATACGCCGTGATGCGATCCTGAAAGCCGATCCGGTGCAAACCGGCCGACGCCAGCAGTATCGCATCGAAGTTGCCCTCTTCGAGCTTGCGCAGCCTCGAATCGATGTTCCCCCGGAGCGACTCGATGCGGAGGTCCGGGCGGAGGTGCTGCAGCTGGCTGGCGCGCCGCAGCGAGCTCGTGCCGACGAGCGCGCCCTGCGGCAGCTCGTCGAGCGACCGGTGCCCTCGCGTGATCAGCGCATCGCGCGCGTCCTCGCGCTCGGGCACCGCTCCTATGACAAGCCCTTCGGGAAGCTCGAAGGGCATATCTTTCATGCTGTGGACGGCGATGTCGATCTCGCCGTCCAGCAGAGCCTGTTCGATCTCCTTGACGAACAGGCCTTTGCCGCCGACCTTGGACAGCGTCACGTCCAGGATGCGGTCCCCTTTGGTCACAATCTTCTTGATCTCGAACCGGCATTCGATTCCATACCCGGCAGCCAGTTTTTCCAATTGCTTCACAGCCTGACCGGTTTGCGTTAATGCAAGCGCGCTCTGTCTGGTGCCAACTACGATAGTTCTCATCTCTACTAGTCCCCTGCCTCTCTATTCCGACCACTGAAAGCCATAATTGTATCTATATTCGGCTTTCTTTCCAGCTCAGCAAACAATTCGTCCTTCCATATCCCAAACGTCCCGGACCGTATGCGTCCGAGCACGTCCCACTCCAGCATCTGCTTGAACATCCGCTGCCTTGCCGCTTTATCCTCCACCAGGCTTTGAATTTTCGAGCGCACATCGCCGAGAAAATCCAGATAGACCTCGTACTCGTCGCCGTAAGCCGCTTCGAGTTCTTTCGCAATTTTGCGCGCCGCAGAAGGGCTGGCCCCTCCCGTTGACACTGCGATTACAAGCTTCCCTCTGCGGAAGACGGAAGGCACGATAAAGCTGCTGATCTGCGGTTCATCCACCACATTGACCGGCATACCGAGACGCTGCGCTTCCCGGTGAATCCGCTTGTTGACCTCCGCTTGATCCGTCGCGGCTACGGCCAGCATGTAGCGGGTTGCACCGTCCGATACGCCGGAGGCGAGGTCGCCGGGCTCGAAAGTCTTCCTGAGAAGAACTACCTCGCCGCGGGCCGCCATGCCGGCAAGTTCGTCCGTCACATCCGGACTGATTACCGTAACGTCCGCCCCGGCTTTCGTCAGCGCAAGAACTTTGCGCTCCGCCACTTTACCGCCGCCGACGACGAGGCATCGGCAGCCTTCCACATTCAACATCACCGGGTACGGGTGCTTCAAATTCGAATCAGCTCCAAATCCAGCTGTGAAAGCCGGAAAAAAAGTTCGACACTACAAAATTGATCATGACAATAAGGAAAGCCGCAATGTTCCACGCCGCCAGCTTATTGCCCGAGATACGCATGGAATGGCGCTGGAACAAGTAAAAGGCGTAAGCCGCCAATACAAAAACGGAATTGACAACCTTCGGATCGAAAAACAGGCCGCCGTTCCCTTGAAGCGCGATCCAGACAATGCCCAAGCATAAAGCGAGCAGCAGCAAAGGCGCCCCGATAATGACCGACCTGTACGTATACTGCTCCATCTTTTCCAAAGAAGGCAGCCTCATGACCGTATCGGAGAACTCCTTCTCCTTCAGCTTGCGGTGGAGGAACAAATACATGCCGGAAAAGATCGCCGCGGCCGTAAAAGCCGCATAGCTGCCGACCGCCATCGAAATATGAATAAACAGCAGCTCGCTGTTCACATCCCACTGGCTCGAAATCGGTATCATTTGAGGATTGCCGAACACATTAAGAGCGAGAATGGCAAAGCCGAACACATTGATAAAAAAAACGAATAATTCAATCCTGACAAACCTGCTTATAATTAATGATATCGTCACAAGCAGCCAGCTAAACAAATAGAGCACATCGGAACGGGAAAATCCCATCTCGAACGCGCGTCCGTACAAGCCGAACGCCATATACGCGGTTTGCAAAACCCATACAAATAAAAGGAGCCCCGTCCCCATCCGTTTTGCGTTCCGGTTCGCGTGAGCGAAATCCGAAAAGTAAAACAGCAGGCTCAGGGCATATATATAAATCATCGCGTCCATCAAAAAGCTTCGTGTGACCATGGCACCTCTCCTGGGCATTGTTAGCGCCGAATCACTTAAGATTGCGCTACAGCGTCGGCGTGTTTCAGACCGATAGCGAGCAGTTTGTCTTCCTGGGCGCGCTTTGCCTCCGCTTCGATCGCTTTTCGTTCTGCTTCCTGTGCCTGCTCGTCTGCCTGCTCTTGCTGTTCCAGCACCTCTTCAAGCGCAAACAGCTTCGTAAACATGTCAAGCGCCTCGTCGCCGTGCCGCTCTCCAGCCATTTCCTTGATGCGCAGGATCGGATCGCGCAGCATCTGGTTTACGATACTTTTGGTCAATTTGCGTATTACTTTCACTTCCCGCTCATCCAGATCAGGAAGCTTTTTCAGCATGCTTTCCATCGTTTCCTCGTGCACCTGGTTCGCTTTCGCCTGAAGCGCCTTGATGACCGGGCTTACGCCAAGCGTCTTGGTCCATTGATCGAAAATGTCCATTTCGGCAGCAATCATTGTCTCAATCTTCGCCGCTTCCCTCTTTCTTTCCTGCAGATGCTTGTCAACGATCATTTCCAAATCGTCGATGTCATACAGGAACACATTTTGCAGCTCGCTGATTTGCGGATCAAGATCCCGCGGCACGGCAATATCCATCATAAAGAGCGGGCGCGACTTTCTTTTTTGCAAAACAGCCTGCAAGTGGTCTCTTGTCAGCACATAGCCGGGAGCCCCCGTCGAGCTGATAATAATATCGACTTCCGCCAAATGCCGGAGCATTTGATCGGCTGCGCAGGGGATGCCGTTGAATTTGGCCGCCAGTTCGACAGCGCGCTCGTACGTGCGGTTCACAACGATAACTTTGTTCGCTCCGCTCGCATACAAATGCTTGACCGTCAGCTCGCTCATTTTGCCGGCGCCTATAATCATCACGGTTTTGTTAGCATATGTACCGAAAATCCGTTTGCCCAGCTCTACCGCGGCATAGCTTACGGATACCGGATTGTCGTTGATTCCCGTCTCGGAATGAGCCCGCTTGGCAAGGGTGACCGCCTGCTTGAACAGCGTGTTGAAAAACGCCCCCGTCGCTTTCAGGTTTTGCGACAATAAAAAGGCGTCCCGTACTTGGCCGAGAATTTGCGTTTCTCCAATAACCATCGAGTCGAGACCGCTTGTCACTCGGAACAGGTGTTCGATCGCTTTTTCATTTTCGTACGTATATAAATGTTTTTGAAATTGATCTTTCGGCACTTCGAACCAACGCTCGATAAAGCTGGTTACATAATGGCTGCAAACCTGCGGACGATCCACTACAGCATAGATTTCCGTACGATTGCAGGTAGCCACAATGACACATTCCAGTATGCTTTTCGTATGTTTCAGTTCGGTCAGTGCCTGCGATAATTCCGAAGCCGCAAAAGTAAACTTCTCGCGGATTTCGACGGGCGCAGTGCGATAGTTTAAGCCTACTGCCATAATATGCATGTGTTCCACCTGCCTTTCTCCAAAGTTCTATGAATCATTATAGCACAGCAAAACAAGCATTCCGACATTTTTTTTGAATAATTTATGAATGCTTTTTCCGCCTATCTTCGTTAGTTTGCACGTGTTGCTGCCCAGATATACCAATCATGCCGGCCAGGCCGTTATTCAAGCAATTTTTTCCGGACCAGCTCGGCAAGGCTTTTGTCCAGCGAAATCAATTTCTCGTTCTGCGAAGCAATGACTCCCCCGCCCGACGCCATCAGCTTCTCGTAAACCTCATAGATTTGCTGAAATTTCGCAGCCGCAGCCTGCAGCGTCTGGACTTCGTCCGCCTTCAGCTTTCTCTCCCCGCCGATCTGCAGCCGCTGGACATACTGCATGAGCTGGGGGACGCTGTCCAGCGTCGTCAGGTACCCGTTCCCGCCGGCGGCAAGCACAAGCCGCTCATGCGTATATCCTGCGGAATACAACGTCTGTCTGCATGCATCAAGTTCGCCGGTGCTTTTGGCTTTTCCCGCTTCGCCCAGGCAGCTGTTCAGCAGTTCGATCTGGAACAGCGAGACTTGGTACAGCAAATGCGAAGCATCATGTTCTTCCTTGCGGTCGCTGAACATGCCGATCGTCTGATACAAAGGCCAGCCGATCAAAAAAAGTACAACTGCGAACATCGCCGTTTTGCGCAGCATTTTATTTTTCACTTCGATCCCTCCAAGTTAAGCGGACATGTCTGGCTGTAACATTGTATGGGATCGGGACAAAACAAATAACCACGGATTTCTCCGTGGTTACCGCTATTAGCGCATCGTCTTCTTATTTTACAAGCTCTGCTTGCATAATTACTGGAGTTTCCACTTGCAGTTCACCAATGCCGCGAACAAGTTTCTTCGCATACACCGTTTCCGGTTTCAAAACGGACACCATGAAGTCGATTGCCAATTGAGGGTCAACTGTCTCGCCGCAAGTATAGCAGTCCAGCGCGGCAAAACCTCTCTCAGGATACGTATGAATGGAGAGATGACTCTCGGACAACATGACTAGCACTGTTGCTCCTTGTGGTTCAAATTGCTTGGATTGTACAGATAATACGGTTGCTCCGCATACCTCGGCAGCTTCTACCATCTGAGCCTGCAGCCATTCTGCATTGTTCAGTAGTTCAAAATCTGCCCCCCAAGTATCTACAGCAACGTGTCTTCCGAAAGTTGAGTATTCCATTTCCATCTTTCGGTTCCCCCTTCCTAGGAATAAAATGTTTGAAAAAAATTTCATCCGCTAGGACCTACGTCATTCACTTCCCGAGGGAATAATCTCTCGCAACATTCAATGTCCTGAGTGAATCCTGGTTCCTATATTGTTTGTCAACGAAAATAAAAATACCATCTATCGTCCAGAAATGCAATAGTTTTTTTTTGACAAATTATTTTATGCGTTTTGATGCGGTATTTGCCGGCTGCAGCAACAAAAAAGACCCTTTTGTAAAGGGCCTTTATACGCTTGTTTATTCATGTATGGAAATTTATTAAGCCTCTAACGTAAACAAACGATGTGTCAGTTGCTCGAGGCGTTCGTCGATTTGCTTGCGGATTTCCTGCTCCTGCACCGTATTGCGCAGATCCAGGAAATGATTGATTTCGTGGTAGATGTTCTCGATTTCCCGCTCTACTTCTTTTTTGTGGAACAACTGCTCCAACCGGCCGAGCGTATCTTTAAATTCGTAAATAACCGTAGCCAATTGGTCCTTTTGTTCAACAATTTTGACGACCGTGCCGCGCTCATAATAATAAACCATCGTGTAGCCGGTATAAATCCGGTTCACAATCGCGCTTCCCTTGAACTCGGATACCGCTTTGCGCATTAAATTAGCCAGCAAAGTATTGCTCAATCTACAGGATCCCGTACATTCATATAGGCCCGATTTCCGCTCAAACGACAGGACGATCTCCTGACCCGCTCCATCCTGGAACACAACCTCCTGGTTGCCGTTTTCCAGAACTTTGACTTGCAAAGTCACTTGATGATCCACGAACATTTGAAAAAACTTGAACATCTCGGCTTCTGTTAACTGGAGGCAGGTTTTGACATATTCAGTCGCTAACCTTTGTGCCATAAAAATCCCTCGATTCTTTGTTTTCAAGCCATTGGTGTTGCCTTGTTTAATATTATACTACATGAGGGATTAATATTCCTGCGTTCTTTTCATGGAATTTAGCCAAAAATCTGAAAAAATCGAAATAAAGCCGGAATGCCATCGGGTTATCACTAATAAAACTCGCTATCCCTGCGGCTTTTTCCGAGTTCTCTCCTTAATTTACAATAAAAAATCAATTTTTTTCGTAAAATCAGGAACGTTCCTCCGCTTGCTCGGATAAGCCTTCATACCCGATATGCCGTTCCAGAACGGACCACAGTTCGTCTTTGCCCAGGCCAAGCTCGGAGGAAAACAGCAGCGGCTGCTCGCCCTTGCCCATGCCTAACGTCTCTCTGACGATCTTGGCGTGTTTCTGCCACTGGCTTTTCGAAATTTTATCGGCTTTGGTCGCGACAACGAAAACAGGCACCTCATGATGCCTCAGCCATTCATACATGGCCTGATCGTCCTTCGTCGGCGGATGCCGCAAATCGATGAGCTGCATGACCAGCTTTAGCTGCTCTCTGCCCAATAAATAGCTTTCGATAAATTTGCCCCACCGCTCCCGCTCGGTTTTCGATACTTTCGCATAACCGTATCCGGGAAGATCGACAAAATATAAGTCCTGATTGATCCGGTAATAATTCAATGTTTGGGTTTTGCCCGGCTGCGAGCTGGTTCTGGCCAAATTTTTACGTCCGATCATCCGGTTGATGAGCGACGATTTCCCGACATTAGAACGCCCTGCCAGAGCAATCTCCGGCAAGGCATCCTGTGGGTATTGGCCAGGTCCGACCGCGCTGATTACGAACTCAGCTTGATTGACCTTCATGTTTGTTCACTACTTTCCGTTATGATCCGACCGGTGCGGCCGGCTTGCCGCCTACCAGCGCATGCTCCAGCACCTGATCCATATGGCTTACCGGGAAAAAGGTGATTTCGCTGCGGACGCTCTCGGGAATCTCTACGATATCCTTCTCGTTATCCTGCGGCAAAACGATCGTACGAATGCCTGCGCGGTGCGCGGCAAGCGCCTTTTCCTTCAATCCGCCGATCGGCAGCACTCTGCCGCGCAGCGTAATTTCGCCGGTCATCGCCACTTGGCGGGACACCGGAATGTTCGTCAGCGCCGAGATAAGCGCCGTACCCATCGTAATTCCCGCGGACGGTCCGTCCTTCGGAATTGCGCCTTCCGGGATATGAATGTGTATATCGTTCTTCTCGTGAAAATCCGGCGCAATGCCGAAATGCTCCGCGCGGCTGCGCGTATAGCTGAAGGCGGCCTGAGCGGACTCCTTCATCACATCGCCGAGCTTGCCTGTCAGCGTCAGCTTGCCCGTTCCCGGCATCACCGTCACTTCAATGACGAGCGTATCGCCGCCTACTTCCGTCCAGGCAAGGCCTGTCACGGCGCCAATCTGGTCCTTCTCCTCCGCCATGTTGTAGCGGAATTTGGCAGGGCCGAGAAAATCTTTCAAGTTGTCATCGGTTACGTGAACCGTCTCGGACGAGTTGGAAACGATCTGTTTGGCCGCTTTGCGGCACATGCTCGCAACCTGCTGCTCGAGGTTCCGCACGCCGGATTCGCGCGTATATTCGCGGACCATTTTCATCAGAGCCGTTTCATCGACGGCCAGCTGCTCCTCCTGCAAGCCATGATCCTTCTTCTGCTTGGGCAGCAAATACCGCTTTGCAATTTGCAGCTTCTCGATTTCCGTGTAGCCCGGGATGTAAAGCACTTCCATCCTATCCAGAAGCGGCCGGGGAATATTGTGCACGGCGTTGGCGGTAGTCACAAACATGACGCTGGACAGATCGAACGGTACTTCAATGAAATGATCGCTAAAAGTGCTGTTCTGCTCGGGATCGAGTACTTCGAGCAGCGCCGAAGCCGGGTCGCCGCGGAAGTCCATCGCCATTTTATCAATTTCGTCCAGCAAAAATACCGGATTGTTCGAGCCGGCATTTTTCATCCCCTGGATGATGCGCCCCGGCATGGCGCCGACATAAGTGCGGCGATGGCCGCGGATTTCCGCTTCATCGCGGACGCCGCCGAGCGAAATTCGGATGAACTGGCGGTTCATCGATCTGGCTATGGAACGCGCGATGGAGGTTTTCCCTACCCCCGGAGGACCGACCAGACAAAGAATGGGGCCCTTCAGCTTTTGGACCAGCTTCTGTACGGCCAAATATTCAAGCACCCGTTCTTTGGGCTTCTCCAGCCCGTAATGATCCTCATCCAGGATCGCTTCGGCTTTGGCGATATCAAGGTCGTCCTCGGTTCTTTTCGACCAAGGCAGGCTGAGCAGCCAATCGATATAGTTGCGGATCACTCCGCCTTCCGCGGAAGTGGACGGCATTTTTTCCAGCCGTTCGATTTCCTTCTCAACCTTCTCTCTAACCTTCTCCGGCAGCTCGGCTTCGCTGAGCTGGTTGCGCAGCTCATCGGCCTCGCCGGCCCGGCCTTCCTTGTCGCCAAGCTCTTTCTGGATCGCTTTCATCTGCTCGCGAAGGTAATATTCCTTCTGCGTCTTCTCCATCTGCTTCTTGACGCGCTGGCTGATTTTGCGTTCGAGTTCGAGCACTTCCCGCTCGTTATTCAAAATGTTCAGCATTTTCTCCAGCCGCTCGCGCACATCGACCGTTTCCAAAATGTCCTGCTTGTCTTTTATTTTCAGGGACAAGTGGCTGCATATGACATCGGCCAGCCGGCCGGGCTCGTCAATATCGGAAACCGCCGCAAGCGTTTCGGGCGTCACCTTTTTCGAAAGGTTGATGTAATGCTCGAACTGGTTAAGCACCGTCCGCATCAAAGCGTCGATCTCAGGGTCGGTGACTTCCTGCTCCGGCAGCTCTCTGACCGTGACTTCGTAGTACTCGTCATTTGCGAGGTACTCGCTGATTTCGGCGCGCAGCACGCCTTCGACCAGAACGCGGATCGTCCCGTTGGGCAGCTTCAGCATTTGCCGGACTCTGGCGATCGTGCCTACGCGGTAAATATCCTCCTTGGAGGGTTCTTCTATGTTGATCTCAGACTGGGAGCAGAGGAGAATCATGCTGTCATCGACCATTGCCCGCTCCAGGGCTTTCACCGATTTCTCCCGTCCCACGTCCAGATGTAGCACCATACTCGGATAGACTAACAATCCCCTTAAAGGCAATAGCGGCAGTCTGCGCACTTTGTTTTTACCGGGTCCCATCCTCTGCACCTCCTAGAAATTGTATCCCTTTATCGCTTTTACATTTTATCAAAACTGCAAGCAAAACACCAATCGGCAACCTGACATTTTGCGTCAAGTCTTCTAGGAGTCTGGCGGGCGGAGTTACTTTTGTGCATAGCGGGGGTACGCGATTCACCCGCCAGACTCCTAGGAATCGATCGTATTTGGCGATTTGGCATGCAGAATCGGCAGGGAGGAAGCAGAGATCGAGCGTTCCGGAGATAGCGGCATCGGGATGACGTTATCCTGCAGCTCGATGCCGAGAGCGATTTTTAGCACTTCTTCGATCGATTCCACCGCCGTCACTTCAACGCCCGGGAGATCGGCGAACATTTCCTGCCAGTTTTCCTTAGGAATGATCACTTTTGTCGCTCCGGCCTGAAAAGCCGCCTCCACTTTGGCTACGACACCTCCTACGGGCTTCACTTTGCCGTGGATGCTCATTTCGCCCGTCATCGCGAGCTTGTTGTCGACCGGAACTTTATGTATGGCCGACGCAATCGCCGTCGCCATTGAAACGCCGGCCGAAGGGCCGTCGATCGGAACGCCGCCCGGAAAATTGATATGCAGATCGTAATCGGCCGTGTTCATCCCGAGCTTGCGGAGCACGGTCAGCACGTTCTCGACGGAGCCGCGGGCCATGCTTTTTCGGCGAATGGTGCGGGAGCCTCCGCCCATTTCTTCTTCGTCGACAACGCCCGTAATATTGAATTTCCCGGCACCGGCGGACGCGGTCGGGATCGCAATCACTTCAATTTCCAGCAGCGTTCCCTGATTCGGGCCGTACACGGCAAGCCCGTTGACGAAACCGATTTGCGGCTGCTGCGGTACTTTCTTTTCCGGCCGGGGCGGGATTTGCGAGCTGTTCACCACCCACTCGATGTCGGCGGCTGCAATTCCGCTTCTCTTCTCGGTCAGCGCAATACCCGCGGCCAGCTGAATCACGTTGACGGCTTCCCTGCCGTTCGTGGCGTATTTCTTCACGACATTAACCGCTGCCGGACTTTCTTGAAAACCGATCTTTTGCAGCGCTTTTTCGGCAATTTCACCGATTTCTTCGGGAAGCAGCGGGCGGAAATAAATTTCCAGACACCGCGAGCGTATGGCCGGCGGAATTTCGCTAGGCGTGCGTGTCGTAGCCCCGACCAGGCGGAAATCGGCAGGCAGCCCATTTTGGAAAATATCGTGGATATAGTTGGGAATATTCGTATCTTCCGAACTGTAATAGGCGCTTTCGAGAAATACTTTGCGGTCTTCCAGCACCTTTAATAATTTGTTCATTTGAATCGGATGCAATTCGCCGATTTCATCGATAAACAGGATGCCGCCGTGCGCTTTCGTCACAGCGCCCGGTTTGGGCTGCGGAATGCCGGCTACGCCCATAGCTCCCGCTCCTTGATAAATCGGATCATGCACCGAACCGATCAGCGGATCGGCGATGCCCCGCTCGTCAAAACGCGCTGTCGTTGCGTCAATCTCAGTAAATTTGGAATCATGCCGGAAAGGGGATTCCTGATTTTTTTTGGCTTCTTCCAGAACGACCCGCGCCGCGGCCGTTTTGCCGACGCCCGGAGGGCCGTAAATGATGACGTGCTGCGGATTTGGCCCGCACAGCGCGGCTTTCAGAGCTTTGAGCCCCTCTTTTTGCCCGACGATATCCTGCATGGAGGACGGTCTCGTTTTCTCGGACAACGGCTTTGTCAGCGATATGGAGCGGAGCTTTCTCAGCTTCTCCAGTTCCTTCTTGGATTCTCTATCGACAGCAGAACGGTTCGTCTGCTGATTGCGCAGCAAATTCCAAAAATACAGTCCGATCACAACGGCGAAAAAAACTTGAATTACCATGAGAATAATACTTAAACTCATCATACATAACCTCCCAAATTTGAAAATGGCCATCGTACCAGCACCCTATCCCCATTATTCCCGAGGCGCAAGCAGGTTAATCCAAACTATGCAAACTTTTGCAGGATGAATGATCGTCTTCATTCGGAAGAAGGATAAAGGGGAGAGATTGATGTAAAAAGGATGTGGCGTCATGAAGCTAGGTTCGGCTGTCATTATGCTGTTATTAAGCCTTTGTCTCGGAGGTGCAGACGCTCACGCGGATAACCCGCTCCTGCCGAATGCCGATGTGCTGCTCGATGTCGGACACGGCGGTATCGACAGCGGGGCCTTGTATGGAAAATACCAGGAAAAAGACCTGAATCTCGCCATTTCGAAAAAAACGTATAAGCTGTTAAAAAAGAAAGGCTACCGGGTTATCATAAACCGCAATACGGACTACGCCTTAAGCGAGGACAATCATTGGTCGTACGGAGGAAGGCACCGCAAAGACTTGGCGCAGCGCGCGGGGATCGCCAATGCCATTCGTCCCAAAATGATGCTCAGCATGCACATTAACTGGTCGGGCAAATCGGACCGGCGAGGGCCGCTCGTCATTTATCAAAATCAATCGGAAAGCATTCTGCTCGCCAATTTGCTGCAGCATTCCCTGAACCGGCTGTACGGAACCCATGAGCTTCCCGTGCCGGGCAAAAAATATTTCGTTCTCCGCTACACCAAATGTCCGACAGTCATCGTGGAGATGGGATTTATTTCGAATAAAACCGACCGGAAGCTGCTGAACGACTCCCATCATCAAGCTCGCATCGCGGAAGCGATCAGCAGCGCGGTCCAGCAATATTTTGCCATGATCCATCCGCGTTAACGCGCCGGCATTTTGACGATTTGGGAGATCGTAACAAATGTCGCCTCTTTCTGAATCGAGGGAATCGCTTCTTGAATGACTTGCGCGGTTTTTTTGCCGGGCGGCCCTACATGGCCGATTGCTATACATTGCTCTTGCTGCTGCAGGAGCTTTTTGAATCTGGCCATTTGCTTGCTGATGTGGCCGTACGTATAAGTATCGTCGAAAAACAGCTGGTTTTCCGCATACGGAACTCCCATTTCCGCGGCCAGCTTCGTCATCACGCTTTTGTGGGAAGTTCGGCTGTCGAGCAGGAACAAGCCTCTTTCCCTGCATACCTCGACGACGATTTTCATGACGCGTTCGTCCGACGTAGCTCTCGAGCCCATATGGTTGTTGATGCCGACCGCATAAGGAACGTCGTCGATCGCCGCTATTACGCGCTTGCGGATCTCCTCGTTGGACAGATCGGTTGTGATCGCTCCCGGCCCGAGCCAGCTCGGCTTGCCTGACACAGGCTCCATAGGAAGGTGTAGAATGACCTCGTGGCCTTTTTCGTGTGCCAGTTCGGCATCCTGCTTAGTCGTCCGCAAAAAAGGCATGACGGCGATCGTGAGCGGAATCGGCATGCTCATCATTTGTTCGGTGCCGTCCATGCCGTTGCCGAAATCGTCGATGACGATTGCAACCCGCTTGCCGGACGGCACGGCAGGCAGCTGCAGCGGCGCAGCCGGATCGGCCGAAGCGGCCGACGGGTACGGAAGCAGGAGCAGGCATGCACCAATAAGCAGCGGGAGCGCCAGTTTGCCGATGCGTTGTAATTGAATCCTGATCATCATTCATTCTCCTTATTATTTTTCGCCAAAAATTAGCATAGAAAGCAAATGCTTTCCAGATTCATTCATTATGCTTCCGGTTGCGGCATAATATTCGCGGCAAAAAAGACGCCGCCCAAAATGGCGGATGCGTCGCGGCGTTCAGCCGCGGGCTTCGCCCTTGTTGCGCATGTGAAACATCGCCCGCCCATTGCGGGAGGCGGCCTTTCGTCGCAAAGCTCGCTTACTATGGCGCGAGGTTGACCGCTGTTGTGCTGCTCTCGCCCCGCGGTGAGAGCTGATCGCGCGGTGCGAAAGCGTTGCCGGCTCCGTGCAATGAGCGCTGATGGCGTGGTGCAAACGCGTCGGCAGCTTCGTAATGTAAAAAAAACTGCAAAAGTGCATCTTTTTGCTCACGTATGCGCCTGGCACGATGAATTCCTGCAAATCTGCAGTTTTTTAACGCTGAATCTTGAGCTATGCCCGTCATGACCGAAAATTCCTGCACTATCGCAGGCTTTTTCGCCAAACTGGCCATTTCCGCAGAAAAAACCTGCACTTTTACAGTTTTGCAGGGTGACAAGCTAGTTTAAGACGGTGTGCGGCGGTATGCTATTTGGTGGGAGCGAATACTATTTGGTAGGTTTTCCGGACACTTGTGATGGACTGGCGAGAATGATCGGGGCTATTCAAAACTTCTGGCGGGTGGGGAGCTGAAGGGCTGGCAAGGCTTCTGTTTAGCAGGCTGCGATCTCACAGGTGCTGCCTGCCGCGGCCCGCAAAAAGCAAAAAAGCCGTTCAGGCGTTTTGCGGCACCTTAAACGGCTTCTTCATATCTCTGTTAGTGTTTGCGTCCCGGTATGACTCCGGTTTTTTCGTATGCATCGACAATTGAATCGATTTCCTTTTTCAGCTCGTTCAGCAGATCTGCTTCCGGGACTTTGCGGATCATTTCGCCGTAGCGGAACAGCAAGCCTTCTCCGCGCGCGCCGGCAATGCCGATATCGGCTTCGCGGGCTTCTCCCGGCCCGTTAACCGCGCAGCCGAGCACGGACACTTTGATCGGCACCTTGATCCGGGAAATGTAGTCCTCCACCTCATTCGCAATGGAGAACAGGTCGATGTCCAATCGGCCGCAGGTCGGGCAGGACACCAGCGTAGCGGCGTTCGTAATGAGGCCGAACGTCTTCAGCAGTTCGCGGGCCACCTTCACTTCTTCCACAGGGTCCGTACTGAGTGAAATGCGCACCGTGTTGCCGATGCCCATGTTCAAGAGCGCTCCGATACCCGCCGCGCTCTTGACGGAGCCGGTAAACAGCGTGCCCGCCTCGGTAATCCCGAGATGCAGCGGATAGTTGAAGGCTTGGGCAGCTTTGGAGTAAGCGGCGATCGCCATCGGCACGTCCGAAGCTTTGAGCGATACGATAATATCGTGGAAATCGAGTTCTTCCAGGATGTTGATATGGAACAGCGCGCTTTCCACCATCGCTTCAGGGGTAGGATAGCCGTATTTCTCCAGCAGATGATTCTCCAGTGAGCCTGCGTTAACTCCGATGCGGATAGGAATGCCTCGCTCCTTGCACGCTTTTACGACAGCTTCCACTTTCTCGCGGCGTCCGATATTTCCCGGATTGATCCGGACTTTATCGATGCCGTTTTCGATCGCCATAAGCGCCAGACGATAATCGAAATGAATATCCGCCACCAGAGGGATATGAATCTGCTTTTTGATCTCCTTGATGGCTTCCGCAGCTTCCTTATTGTTGACCGTAACACGAACGATCTGGCAGCCGGCTTCTTCCAAACGGAGAATTTCGGCTACAGTCGCTTTCACATCCGCAGTTTTCGTCGTACACATACTTTGAATAATGACTTCATTGCTGCCGCCGATCGTCAAATCCCCGACCCGAACAGCTCTCGTCTCTTTTCTGTGAAACATCCTGGTTTCTCTCCCCATGACACCAAACATCCTCCGCTCCAATTTCCTGACGGAAACCGGATTGGAGGCTGTAGGATTGAATGTGAAATTGTGGGTTACGCGCTTTCTTCCTTCTTTTTGCCGGCCGACTGGCCGTCTTTGGTCGTCAGAACAGGCGCAAGTTTGTTTTGCACCGTTTCTTTCGTCACCTTGCAGGTAGAAATGTCGGTTCTCGAAGGCACCTCGAACATCACGTCGAGCATGATGCTCTCGATAATCGCCCGCAAGCCGCGTGCGCCGGTGTTGCGCTTAATCGCTTCTTTGGCGATAGCGTCAAGCGCATCCGCCTCGAATTCCAGTGCAACATTATCCATATCGAGCATTTTTTGATATTGCTTCACGAGAGCGTTCTTCGGCTCGGAAAGAATGCGCACCAAAGCTTCTTCGTCCAGCGGCTCCAAAGTGGAAATGACCGGAAGACGGCCTACGAACTCGGGAATCAACCCGAATTTAAGCAAGTCCTCGGGAAGCACCATGGACAAATATTCGCCCGGTTTCAGATCGACTTTGCCGCCGTCCGTACTGAAGCCGATCACTTTTTTACCGATTCTGCGCTTGATGATTTGCTCCAGGCCGTCGAAAGCGCCGCCGCAAATAAACAGAATGTTGGTCGTATCGATTTGGATGAATTCTTGATGCGGGTGTTTGCGTCCGCCTTGCGGAGGAACAGAAGCAACCGTACCTTCCAAAATTTTGAGCAGCGCCTGCTGTACGCCCTCGCCGGATACGTCTCTTGTAATCGACGGGTTTTCCGATTTGCGCGCCACTTTATCGATTTCATCGATGTAAATGATGCCGCGCTCGGCTTTCTCCACATCGTAATCGGCCGCTTGAATCAGCTTGAGCAAAATGTTTTCCACGTCTTCGCCCACGTAGCCCGCTTCCGTCAAAGAAGTCGCATCAGCGATGGCGAACGGAACGTTCAAGATTTTGGCAAGCGTCTGTGCAAGCAGCGTTTTACCGCTTCCTGTCGGCCCTAAAAGGACGATATTACTTTTTTGCAGTTCCACATCTTCAAGCTTGTTTTGCGAATTAATCCGTTTGTAATGGTTGTAAACGGCTACAGCCAGCGACTTTTTCGCCTGCTCCTGGCCGATCACGTATTGATCCAAAATGGCGCGGATTTCTTTCGGCTTGGGAACGTCTTTCAGATCCAGCTCTTCCTCATGGCCCAGCTCTTCTTCAACAATCTCCGTGCAAAGCTCTATACATTCATCGCAAATGTAGACTCCCGGACCGGCAACAAGCTTGCGAACTTGGTCTTGGGATTTCCCGCAAAAGGAACATTTGAGTTGGCCTTTTTCATCGTTAAATTTAAACATGGGATCACTCCTTTATTTCAAGTCGTTTCGAGTGATAACCTCGTCGATTAACCCGTATGCCTTCGCTTCTTCAGCGCTCATAAAGTTATCGCGATCGGTGTCTCTTTCGATCTTTTCAAGCGGCTGTCCCGTACGCTCCACGTATATCTGGTTGAGCTTTTGCTTCGTTTTGATAATCCAATCCGCATGGATTTTGATATCAGTCGCTTGACCTCTGACGCCACCGAGCGGCTGGTGAATCATGACTTCCGCATTAGGCAGCGCGAATCGCTTGCCTTTGGCCCCTGCCGTCAGCAGCAAAGACCCCATGCTTGCCGCCATTCCCACGCAAATGGTGGACACGTCCGGCTTGATGAACTGCATGGTATCGAAGATACCCATCCCTGCCGTTACGGATCCTCCCGGGGAATTGATATATAGGTGGATATCCTTCTCAGCATCCTGAGCGGATAAAAAGAGCAGCTGGGCAATGACCAAATTAGCAACATCGTCATCGATCGCGCTGCCGATGAAAATGATGCGGTCCTTGAGCAGACGCGAATAAATGTCGTAAGACCTTTCGCCACGACTCTCTTGTTCCACTACCATAGGAATAAGACTCATTGTACCAACTCCTTAACGGCAATTGCCATGTTTCACCCTTTACGGGATTTTCGCCGGAGAAGAGAACGGCATACGACAGGCCCTCTTTTTCCAGCTTTAGTCACTAGTTTAACACGTTTGCGCAGCAAAGTCATTTTTTCGGGCAATGCCTGCGCCGCCGAACAATTCGCGCGCAATCGGGCAATAATCCGAGGTAAAATAGGGTAAAAGAAAGGCACGCCAACATTACGTACGTGCCTTTACTTACCTTATTTACACTGCTGCGGAAACATTCTTGCTATTTTCAAGCAGGAAATCTACGGTTTTTCTTACAACGAGGTCGTTCTTCAAACCGTCTAGGCTTCCGTTGGAAGCAAAGAGGGTGCGAAGCTCTTCAGCGGATCTTTGGTAAGATTGCGCGTATTTTTCCAGTTCCGCGTCAATTTCTTCTTCCGATACGGTCATATTTTCTGCCGCCGCGATCGCTTCCAGAACGAGATTGTTGCGGACGCGCTTCTCGGCGTCTTCTCTCATTTGATCTTTCAGCACGCTTTCGTTTTGGCCGGAGAACTGGTAGTAAATCTCAAGCGTCATGCCTTGCGAGCGGAGACGTCTTTCGAACTCTTTTACCATAACGTCAAGCTCGGCTTCAACCATTGCCGCCGGAATTTCCACTTCCGCGTTAGCAGCCGCCTTTTCGACAACCGCCGTTTCTTTTGCAGCCGCAGCATCGCTTTCTTTACGCTCTTGAAGACGTTTTTTCGTGTCTTCCTTGTATTCGTCAAGCGTATCGAACTCGCTTACGTCTTTGGCAAACTCATCGTCGAGCTCAGGCAGGTTTTTGCGTTTGATCTCGTGAATTATCACTTTAAACACAGCCTCTTTGCCTTTCAGCTCTTCGGAGTGGTAGTTCTCAGGGAACGTTACGTTAACTTCCTTCTCTTCGTCTTTGGCCAGACCAACCAGTTGATCCTCAAAGCCCGGGATGAAGCTGCCCGATCCAAGCTCAAGGGAATATTTCTCCGCTTTGCCGCCTTGGAACGCTTCGCCGTCAACGAATCCTTCGAAGTCGAGAACAACAACGTCGCCGTTTGCTGCTTGTCCTTCTTCAAGAACGACAAGTTCCGCATGGCGCTGCTGCAGACGCTTCAGCTCTTCGTTCACTTCTTCGTCCGTGACGTTGGCGTCGGAAACTTCAACTTCGAGTCCTTTGTAATCGCCCAGAGTTACTTCCGGTTTAACGGTTACTTTCGCTTTGAACTTCAAAGCTTGGCCTTTGCCGAATTGTTCAACGTCCACTTCAGGACGGTCGACCGGATCGATGCCCGCTTCTTCAACCGCTTGCACGTATGCCTCTGGCAAAATGATATCCAGAGCGTCTTGGTACAAGCTTTCCACGCCAAATTTAGCTTCAAAGATGGAACGAGGCACTTTGCCTTTGCGGAAGCCCGGAACGTTCACTTTCGCGGATACTTTTTTGAATGCTTTATCAAGTGCATCTGCGACGCGCTCTGCGCCAACTTCCACTTCAAGAACGCCTACGTTCTTCTCTATTTTTTCCCAACTTGCTTTCATTTTATGCCTTCCCCTCCAAAAATGTACCATGACATATTTTCACGTTCTGGCGAGTGAAGCGATAACTCTAACACCTCTACTTGCCATTATAACCATTCTATTATAACATATTACTTTTTCATTTCAAGGCGCGCTTTAGAACTAAGATTGCTCCGGGGTCATGAACTCCAAATACTTGCGGAGCGCGGCGTAAGCTTGCTTCCAGGAAAGGTGCATGGAATCCGTGATGCCGTACATTTCCCGATGCTCTTCATGGCCGGCGGAACCGAACAATTTCTCCTGCAGCACGGCGTGCAGAGCCGAGGCCCAAATATCGACGATGCCCTCTTCCTGCGCGAGCAAACCGCTGTAGAGGGGGGTTCCGTACGCGTAGGCGAGAAATTCCTGCCAGGTCCGCTCGGCAAAAAAAGCGAAGTCCGGCTGATTCCTTTCACTGGTGTCCGCGATTCTGCGGATCATGTCGCGTATTTGAGCCGGGAATTCCTCGGCGCACAGCGGCGTCTCCTCGATCTCGACGAAAACGTGCTTCCCGTTTTTGAACAGGTGTATCGCCCCGCTCTCGCCCATGTGCTTCAAAGCCTGCAGCGCCTTGAATTGCAAGATCGGATGGCGCGGCGCGTCCCGCAGCCATTCCCGGACCGCAGCGGCGGCCTCCGGATGTTTCACAAAACCGAGCTGCTCCAGCGCAGCCAGCTGCTGTTCGAGCGTCCCCTTGCGCAGCATGCGCAAAAGCTTGTCGACGAAAGCGGTGTCGACGGACGCCTTCTCCTCGACGTACTGGCGAAGCATTTCCTCCTCCGTCGTCTCCTGCTCCTCTTCCGACGAAAGCGCCCCGGGAATCACCACATTCGGCATCATCGTTTGCAGCCAGCTCAACAGCGCTTCCCACTGTTCCGCCTTGCGGTCGCCTTCCCGCGGAAATCTCAGCAAAAAAGACAGCAGCTCCACAGCTTCGCCATACTGCTCTCTTTGCAAAAATCGGGTCAGCTCTTCCTCGTAAAACTGCTCCGTTTTCGGGAAAAGGACCACGTTATTCAATAATTGCCCGGCTATTTTCATCACCTCAAAAACGATCTGGAAGTCTGGCGGGTGAACTCGGCAAACACAAAAGCAGCTCCGACCGCCGGACTCCTCGATGGTGTCAGTGTACTTGATTGCGATGCGGATTGCAAAATAAACTTTTCATTCGGGGGTTGACTTGAACGAAAACCATATGATAATATAACTCTTGCTTCGCCAAAAACGGATTGAAACCGCAGGCGATTCACGTATGTGTCCCAGTAGCTCAGCAGGATAGAGCATACGCCTTCTAAGCGTACGGTCGGGGGTTCGAATCCCTCCTGGGACGTCCTTTAAATGAAAGAGGCCGCGAGATTTCGCGGTCTTTTTTGCTGTCTATCAAGCTATAAAAAAAATCGCCCCGCAAGCGGCAGGGCAAAAACATATCCGATCGTCTTTGATGCGGATGGCGAAGCTTGTCACTTCGATTTGGCGCGATCGACGCCGGGGACGCTTGTTCCCGTTGGCGTGAAGCGATGCTCGTACGTATAAATCATATGTTCCTCAAGCGGCTTGCCGTCCAGCAAATGCTCGCGAACGAGCCGCCGGCCGGTTTCCGGCGTCATTTTTTGATACCAGATGCCTTCCGGGTATACCGTAACGACACAGGCATCCTCACAGCGGCCGTTGCATCTCGTGCGCGTCGTATGTATAAGCCGCTCGGCGCCGAGCCTGGAAATCTCTTCGCGGATTGCCGCCGTCGTTTCGTCGCCCTGTTTGCGCAGGCACGAGCCGCCGTTGCAAATCAGAACATGATGCCTGACTGTCGATAAATCCCACGTTGTCATTTCTATCATCCTTTCAACCGTATTCAGCTAGAATGGGCACATGCGCCATCAAAGCCGCCGTACAAGCGTGCCTGGGCCCGGTAAATAAGCTCTAACGCGCTCCCCGCTTCGACAATAACGCCTTAGATCGATAAATGCGATACGATCGCTCAACGAGGCTCCTACGGCAATATCGCGGGAAAGAAAACAATAGGCCGCTTCCTTCAGCAGCTCGCTCACCACCTTCACTGCATAATGGCGGTCGGTCGAGCACACGCGACTGAACGTAAACGTCCAAGGCGGAGAGGTATTCGGCGGGCACAGGTCAGCTCAGGATCCGGTACGAGCGCCCGGGAGATGCGGATGCGCCGGCATTGCCCGTTGCAATCACAACTGTTTGTCTCGATATTAATAGTAAAAATTACTATTAATTATCAATAACTTGCTACAAGTTGTCAACCTTCTTTTCCGCACTTGGAAATTCCGCAATCCGGTTGGCCGCGGAAACCGAGTAAATGTTCACATGCACAAAAATAGCTTAAACGTTGAAAAACTCGCCCTCTAGGACTGGTATACCATCGGCAACACGAAAAAGCCTGCAAAAGTACATCCTTTTGCTCGCCAATACGCTGGCAGCGAAAAATTCCTGCAAAAGTGCAGGCTTTTCGGTGGATACGCGAGCTAAGAGACGTAATCTTCGAAAATTCCTGCACTTTCGCAGGCTTTTCGCCAAAATGAACTATTTTCATAGAAAAAAACTGCACTTTCGCAGGTTTTCTCCATACCCGGCCATTTCGTACCCCCTTGTTAACCAGCCCAGCAAACCTGCGTGGGTGCCGCCGCCCAGCGGCATGGAGGGGCTTTTACACTTGCTAGCCAACCCAGCAAACCTGCGCGGGTACCGCCGCCGCCCAGCGGCTTGGAGGGGCTTTTTCACTTGCTAGCCAACCCAGCAAACCTGCGCGGGTACCGCCGCCGCCCAGCGGCTTGGAGGGGCTTTTTCACTTGCTACACAGCCCAGCAAACCTGCGCGGGAGAGGCACGCGCTGGGAACAATCGGCCGCATCCGGCCAGGCTAGGTCACTTCGCGTCGCGCGCGGCTGCGTCCGCCATTTAGGCGCAAATCCAAAAAAGCGCCCTCCCCTTTAACCAAAAAGGGAAAGACGCCTATCCTCATGAATTGCCGATAGCTCATCTCACACCTTCCCTATCTCCCGTAGGTACTTAACAGTGCTGTGCAAATAGGCAGGTCTCCTGGCTTCAGTGTCATCGTCTGCAGCGGCCTTCCCGATCGGCTGTGCAATCAGCGGCTTTGTTGCTGCGACTCTCCTGTTTACAGTGGCGGGACCGCGCCGGCTTTGAACCGGACTTCCCTTTTAAGCTTGCCGGTGACCGCATAAGCGAACAGCTCATGACGAATATCGGACAAACACCCATTTCCGTTATGAAATTTTCAAGTCTAGCTGAAATTCTACTACCCATCTTACCGTATAGTGCGGAGGCGGACAACTAAATTTTACTTGGCAGCGCTTTCGCATTCACGAAAAAAACCGCCAACCCGTTCGGTTGCGGCTCTTCTGGATCTCCGTACGCTTATACGGACGGTCTGTTTGGCGGATGATGACCGGGCTCGGTCGAGTTCAGGTTTTCTTGAATCCGCTCGGACTGTTTGGAATGGTCTGCCGCGCTTTGCATTTTGGAGTTCATGCTTTTCCTTTTGCTCATGATGGCCTGCCTCCCGACGAATTGAGTAATTACAACTATAGTATGGGTCCGCGGCCGCTCAAGTATGCTGTAACTATCAGGTTATTGAAAAGCAGGTGCAAAAGCCCGCCGGGAACATATCCCGACAGGCTCTTGGTGGTGCCATCAGACGTCAGTGCTTGCGGTTCGGCAATTTGTCGCCGGGCCGTTTGTGGCCTTGAGTCCTTAAATTCTTCTCGGCTTTTCTCTGCTTGTCGTGCAGCTTGCTGATGAAATGGCTATCCATGAGCATTCGCCTCCTGAAGAAATAATGGCACTGCCTCTATAGAGTCTCACGCAAGCTCTAAATTTAAACGCATCGCCAGATTCAAAATAGCGCCTCTAGCCTCTGCGTTCGTTTTGATGTTTTCGTAAAGCTCTTCAAATTCAGCGCGCTTGCTGACGAACGTCGGTTCGCTTTTAATGGCCGTATGCGTCCAGTTGATCAGAACGTTCTCGGCATGCGTCAAATCGTTGTACGCCCGATGCAATCCGACGCGCTCCACAATTTCTTCCATTTCCGCTTGTCCGACTTCTTTGCCTTGCTCCTTCAGCTGGGCAATGCGTTTATCGGCTTGCTTGCTGATTTGCAGAAAATGTTCTCTCGCTGCCAAATAATCGATCTGGGCTTTGGAATGTTTCTTTTTCATCGGTCATCACCTTTATCGTTTAGTAACTAGTTTGATTTTATTTATTGTAACAGTCCTTGTAATAAAATACAAAACTGCCGAAATGCCGGGGCGCCTCCCGGGGGACAGACATTTTCCAAATGCCGTACGCATACCCTTTATCATCATGCTCTCTTAAGGAAAGGGATGAACGTCTATGTGCGGAATCACGGGATGGATCGATTGGCGGAAAGACCTGACTCAATACCCGTCCATTCTAGAAAATATGACGGAAACCATGAACCTGCGCGGACCGGATGCTTCCGGCACATGGATCTCGCAGCATTGCGCGCTTGGCCACCGCCGACTCAGCGTCATGGACCCGGAAAACGGAGCCCAGCCGATGATTCGGAAACAAGGCGACTACACGTACACGATCGTATATAACGGGGAGCTGTACAACGCTCCGGAGCTGACGCAAGAGCTCAAGGCCCGCGGCCACGTCTTTCACACCACTTGCGATACGGAAGTGCTGCTAGTTTCCTTTATCGAATGGGGGCGGGCTTGCGTCGACCGGCTCAACGGCATTTTTGCCTTCGCCGCCTGGAACGATCAGGAACAGACCCTATACTTGGTCAGAGACCGGCTCGGCGTAAAGCCGCTTTTTTATTCTCATCAGAACGAAGTTCTGCTGTTCGGGTCGGAGCCCAAAGCGATATTGGCTCACCCCGATTTTAAAGCGGAGGTCGGCGCCGAAGGCTTGGCGGAAATATTCGCCGTAGGCCCTGCCCGCACGCCGGGACACGGCATTTACCGGGGCATGGCGGAGCTGAAGCCCGGACACTGCGCCGTGTTTGACCGCAACGGCTTGTCCATACGGGCCTACTGGAAGCTGGAAAGCCAGCCGCATCCGGACGATGTCGATGCGACGGCGCTCCGCATCCGCGAGCTGCTGAAAGATACCGCGGAACGCCAGCTCGTGTCGGACGTGCCGATTTGCACGCTGCTGTCCGGCGGGCTCGATTCCAGCGCGCTGACCGCTTTGGCCGCCGGCCGCTATAAGGAGAGCGGAAAAGGCGCCCTCCACACTTTTTCGGTAGATTATGTCGATAATGACAAACATTTTAAAGAGAGTGTCTTTCAGCCGAATGCGGATGCCCCGTGGATCAAAAGAATGGTTGAACATTTGGGCACCGTGCACCACGCCATCGAATTCGACACTCCCGAGCTCGTCGAATCGCTGAAAACCGCCGTCTTTGCTCGCGATACGCCGGGGATGGCCGATGTCGACGGTTCGCTGTATTTGTTTTGCCGCGAAATCAAAAAAGAAGCGACAGTCGCCATATCCGGCGAAGCTGCGGACGAAATTTTCGGCGGCTACCCCTGGTTTCACCGGGATGAAGCGCTGGAGGCCGGCACTTTCCCCTGGTCGCTCAAGCTGGCCAATCGCGTCGATCTGCTCGCCCCGGATCTGGTCGATTGGATCAAGCCTGCGGAATACGTAAGCAGCCGTTACCAGCAAGCTTTGGCCGAAGTGCCGCGGCTCGCCGGAGAAACGCAGCGGCAAAACCGGATGCGGGAAATGTCCTATTTGAACATCACCCGCTTCATGCCGACTTTGCTGGACCGCAAAGACCGCATGAGCATGGCCGTCGGGCTGGAAGTGCGGGTGCCGTTCTGCGATCACCGGCTGGTCGAATACGTATGGAATATTCCCTGGGAAATTAAAACGGCCGGAGACCGGGAAAAAGGCATTTTGCGCAAAGCGCTCAAAGGCGTTCTCCCCGATGACGTACTCACCCGCAAAAAGAGCCCTTATCCGAAAACGCACAACCCGAACTATTTGGCGGCGGTAAGAAATTGGGTGCTCGACATCCTCGACGATACTTCGTCCCCGATTTTGCCGTTTATCGACGTAAAAAAAATCCGCGATCTGGCGAGATCCGAATCGACGGACTTCAATATCCCTTGGTTCGGCCAGCTGATGACCGGTCCGCAGCTTTTCGCCTATTTGGCGCAAGTGGACACCTGGCTGCGCACTTACAAAATATCGATCCGCTGATCGGCCGGCGGAAGAAGCGAAAAACCTGCTTAAATCCTTAGAACGGATAAGCAGGTTTGTTATTGTTTTTTCCTAATTCGCGGAAAGCTTGTCCAAAAAGATGCGAAGCGCCTTGGCTCTGTGGCTCATCCGGTTTTTTTCTTCGATCGTCAGCTCCGCCATCGTCTTGCCGAGAGCGGGAATGTAAAACAGCGGATCGTAGCCGAAACCGCCGCTGCCCCTGGGCTCGCCGATCATATAGCCGTCACAGCTCGCTTCGGCTTCAACGAGCTCGTTGCCGACCGGATCGATCAGCGCCAGGGCGCAGACGAAGGCAGCTTCGCTGAGCAGCTCCGGATGCCCGCTTTGGGCGGCGGGCTTGTCCGCTGGAGGAATGGCGCCAAGCTCCCGCAGCAGCTTGGCGTTGTTGTCGGCGTCCGCGGCATCCTCGCCGGCGAACCGGGCGGAGTACACCCCCGGCGCTCCGCCGAGAGCGGCTACGCACAGGCCGGAGTCGTCCGCCAGCACAGGCACATGCAAATGCGCGGATATGACCTGTGCTTTGATGCGCGCATTTTCCGCGAACGTGGAGCCGCTCTCCACGATGTCCGGCAAATCCGTGTAATCGGCCAAGCTGCGGACTTTGTACCCTTTTTGCCCGAACAGCTCGGCAAACTCCTTGACTTTTCCTTCGTTGCGCGTTGCGATAACGACAAATTTACTCTGCAGCTGCATGTTGCACCCCTCGTATGCGATCACTGATCGGTCCGAGCACCCTCCGCTGCTCCTCGATCATCGTCCGAATGCCGGACTCCGCCAGAGCGAGCAGTTCATCCAGCTCTTGACGCGAAAACGGCGCCTCTTCGCCGGTTCCCTGAATTTCCACGAATTTGCCCTGCCCGGTCATCACGACGTTCATATCCACCTTCGCCTGGGAGTCCTCTTCATAGTTGAGATCCAGACGGGACGCGCTGCCGATGACGCCGACGCTGACGGACGCCAGAAAGTCGTTGATCGGGAACTTTGCCAAATGCTTATCCGTTGCCAGCTTATTGATCGCAAAAGCCATCGCCACGAACGCCCCCGTAATGGACGTCGTCCGCGTGCCGCCGTCCGCCTGGATGACGTCGCAATCCAGCGTGATCGAGCGTTCGCCAAGCGCCTCCAGGTTAACGACGGAACGCAGCGCGCGGCCGATAAGCCGTTGAATTTCCATCGTCCTTCCGCCCAGCTTGCCTTTGGCGGCTTCGCGCTGATTGCGCACCTGCGTAGCCCGCGGCAGCATGGAATATTCCGCCGTCACCCAGCCTTTGCCCTGCCCTTTCATAAAAGGAGGGACGCGCTCCTCGATGGTCGCCGTGCAGATGACTTTGGTATCTCCTACCTCGATCAGCACCGACCCTTCCGCGTGTTTGTTATAGTGAGGGGTTATTTTCATCGGCCGTAATTCGTCATTTGTTCTTCCATTGATTCTCATCATGCAGTTCTCCTCCTGTGGGCTTCCGGTAGGAAGCTCTTCTTCCATATGCATCATTGTAATGTAGTGCAGCGCTTTTGTAAAAAAAATAGGGGATTTTCCCAACAATTTTCCGTTTTATTTCCATTTAAATGTGGAAAGTTACATTTTTTTGAATTTCGTAATCGAGAAGACCTCTAGCGCAGTCGCCCTTCGAACAAGCGGCCGCGTAGAGGTCGTGAGCCGGTCAGCCTACAGCTTCACCGGATTTACATGTGCTGGGCGTGATACGGGTTTACTGTAGTTTTGATTGTCGGTCGACGTAATTTTTACGGCGCCGTCCACTTTGATTTGCACCTTGCTGGCGCCCGTATTTTCCGTGAGCGATAGGATCACCGACTGCAGCGCGTCTGCGGAAGCTTTTTGATCCGCTCCGAGCAGCTTGTTGGAGAAATCGACTGTAATCAGCCCGTCGGATTTCGTTACGCTTTTCACTTCGGTCGTCGCGTTCATGACCGCGGTCAAGCCTTTTTTCTGATCCGGCCCTTTGATCAACTGGTCGACAACCGCTTTGGCGACATCGTCGGTTCTTTTGACAAGGCGAGTAACAGGTACATAATATTTGTAATTTTGATCGTTTTGATTCATGAAATACAGTGTAACCGGAGTCGCCTGGCCGAAGTCGGCATCCCCCGCCTTCTCGATGTTGATGCCCATCAGACGCGACATCGGCGTATCCAGCGGCGTTTTGCCTTTCGGCATTTCTTTCAGCTCTTTGCCGTCCACGCGAAGCTGCACTTTTTCAACCGTCGGAAATCCGGTAAGCGTCCACGTGATTGCTTCCAAAATTTTGCGCTCATCCTGCTGGTCATAATTCAAAAACTCCTTGGAAAAGTCCACCACAGCCTGCTTCTTCTCCGCCTGCACATTAACTCCGAGCACCTTGGTACCTTTCGGAAGCAGCGCCTGAAATCCCGAAGGAAGCAAGCTCGCAACCGGGCCTCCGTCGACCATGTACTCCAGCGTTGTGCGGGCTACGGACTGCGTCTTCGGCAATCCCAGACTTACAGGCGCGACAAACCCTTTCGCGTCCTTCACATAAACCGTCATTTGCGACGAATTGTCCGCCGCCATATCGATCGTTACCGCTGACGAGGTTGTCTTGGCGTCTGTCTCCGCACCGGCTTGCGGAGGAGCATCGATGTCGCCTTTTTGCCCGGAGCCCCAAATCGAGCACCCCGTAGTCAGCAAGGCAATCACCCCCGCGATAGCGGCTGAACGAATCCAATTTTGATGTTTCATATGCTTGTTTCCTCCTTTAATGGTACGCAGTTTTGCAACTGCCTCTTCCCTCGCGTCTAGCCTGTACTCTGCTTTCCGGTACTACTATGTATACGGGGCTTTGTCCGATTTATAACTACTTTTTGTCCAAGTAGGGACAAAGTTTATTGTCAGCGCGAGAAAACCGCCCTCTCTGCACATCTCTATACACGTGCAAAAAACCTGGAAAATCAGATTGTTGAAAAAGTGACGGGGGGTAGAGGAACCGGCGGGGGGACAGGCGCTCTCTCCATCCCGTGCCTCTCCTGCACGGGTTGTGGAGCAAGGAAGGTGGTCTGGCAGAGGGAGAACCTGCAAAAGTGCTCAAAAGTGCAGGTTTTTTTCATGCGAATGGCTCATTTTGGCGAAAAGCCTGCGATTGTGCAGGAATTTTCGATGAAAATGAACCTGAGCCCCTGTTCAAAGCGAAAAGCCTGCACAATTGCAGGAAATTGTCGTGGCCAGCGCATCCGTCGTGCAAAAACTGTACTTTTGCAGGTTTTTCTTCGCGCAACTAGGCAAATGGTTCGGTCAGCTCTGGCGTGTGGGTTCCCGGGCAGCCTGCACTTTATACGCAAATAGAACGTAGTAGACGTCCACGGCGTCATAGGGTTTTCGCAGGTTTCTCCATCGGCTCGGCCTGCCATTCAAGTCTCATGCCTGCCCGCCATGCAGCGCCGCAAACGCCCTCCGGGCATGACAAAACCGCCGGATGTACCGGCGGTTTTAAAAGCTTGACGCTTATTCAGTTTGCTTCGCTGGACCAATGGACCGGGTCTTTATCGATCGGCATCAGATGATAGACGCCGTACGTTTTGCCGACTGCAACGAGATCCGCATACGTTTTGATCGTAACGGAAGTGCCGTCCGCTTTTTTGATCGAAGTCGATTTCGTAACCGGGGAGTTCATATCGATCGCATTGCCGCGAATATGATCGGAGTCAAGCGCAGGGGCCGCTACAATGCCGTAAGCGTTGACCATTTCCGTTGCGCCTTTTTTCGATTTTGTGTAGCTTTTGTCATCGTCGGGGTGTACCCACTTGATGTTGACTCCGGTCATGGCAGGGACATCTTTCGGACTGATCAGCCCTTTGCTGATTTTGTACGAATAGTGCATCAAATAGGCGCGCTCTTTAGGCCTTAAAGTAGCGTTCACCGTAACTGTGATGCCTGCGTCTTTCATTGCTTTAATGAACTTTTCGGCCTTCGGTTTGAAGCCGCTGCTCAAATCGTTGACACTGCTGGACCCGGGGAATTCCTGCACCCATCTTTTCCCGCTAACTCCGCTGTAAGTCGAGGAGGCGCCGAACGCTTGGGAAGGTAAGATGACTGTTACCGCTAAAACCAAAGTTAAAACAATTTTCCATAATTTCATGAAGCATTCCTCCGTTGGTATGGTTTGGGTTCGATGAACCTAACACCTTTATACCGGAGATGCCCAATACCGGACAGTATACGTGTGTTCCCCCGCACTTTTTGCCGGGGGGAATTTCGATCCCCCCCATAACAAAAGCGGTGATATCAAGCGGGCCTGGCCCATCACCGGCCGAAAGGAGCGGCAAAGCAGCGGCGCGATGCTCGCCTGGAGAGGCGCGCTCCGGGAAGAACAGGGAGAAGGCTGCTTCGGGGGGATGGCGCCGCTTGAGCGAACAAAAGCCCGCCTCGGACCTTCCGGTTCGAGTGCGGGCTCTTCTTGTTCAGGGCGCGGTCAAATGATGTTTCTGCGCTTGGCTTGTACGGCCGCTTCCGAAAAAGAACGGGAAGCGAAATATTGATTGATTTTCCTGACATCTTTTTTAATCGTTTCGTACTTTACATACAGCTTATCGGCAAGCTTTTCCTTGTTCTCCTCCTTGAATTCGAAAGCCAGCCGCAAAAACTCGAGCTGCCTGTCTGTAAAAAACTGCTGTCTTTCTTTGCGCAAAAACCATCTGGACTGGATATGAGCATTGATCCGGTTGATTAATTCGAAGCGGTCAATCGGCTTGGCAAGATATTCGTCCGCTCCCGCATCATACCCTTTTTGTTCGTCATCGGCCCCCTTTGCCGTCAACAGGATGATTTTCAAATCGTCTACCGGCGGCGACTGGCGCAGCATTTTGCACAGCTCGTAGCCGTCCTTGTCCGACAGCAGCACATCAAGCAAAATTAGATCCGGGTAAACCTTATGCGCCATTTCCAGCGCTTCTTCGGCATTTGCGGCAAAAACCAGCCTCCACTGGGGCAGCTTGTTTAAATAATTCCGGATGACATGCCGGTCCGCTTCCTCATCCTCCACAACGAGGATCGTCGCTGTTTCCGGGTGAATCTCGGGATAGAACGCCGCTTCTTCCTCTTCGGCCGCTGCCGCTACTTCATGCTGCAAACCGCCATCCAAAACCGGAACGGGCAGCTCGCAAATAAGTTGGGAGCCTGCGTCGGGAACAGAGCGGATGGTTATCGTCCCGCCCATGAATTCAATCCATTTTTTGGCAATCGGGAGGCCGAAGCCTTGGCCTGGGTGCCCCGCAGTATCAAGAGACGGGATTTGATAAAACTCTTCAAAAATCATGTCAAGCTGTTCTTCCGGAATCCCATCGCTCGTATCTTCGATGCTGATTTGCAAAACATCCGGTTTCTGAACGGCGGAAATTTTGACGCAGCCCTGTTCCGTAAGTTTGAGCGCAATGCCGAGCAAATGAATAATAATTTGCTGCATTTTACCCTCGTCCGCACAAATCAGCATATCCGGAATTTCCCGGATCAAAGAGACCGAAGGCTTTTGCAGCGGGCGGAGCAGCAGCACGGCGTTGTCCACGGCGGATCTGAGCGGGAAAACCCGATCCTGCAAAACAATCCGCTCATTTTTCAAGCTGTTCCAATCGAGAATATCGTCCACCAGCCTGTTCAGCTTTTTGCCGTTGGATACGATCAGCTCCAAGCTTCTGCGGGCATTTCCGCTTGCATCATCCAGCAAAGACTGGGCGATCCCGACAATGCCGCTTAGAGGCGTCTGCAAATCACGGGATGCAACCGTCAAAAAGCTGTCCTTTAACTTATCGTACCGGGAACGCGCTTCGTTGCTGCGCTCAATCTGCCGCTTGTACGCCCGAAACGTGTCGGTCAACCGGAACCGCAAAACGACAAACAAAATAATAAGCATAGCAAGCATACCCGCATGCAGCAAAGTAAACGGACTGTGCAGCACAAATAAAAACAACGCGACGTCATGAAGCGCGCATGCGGTTACGATGGCAATCGCGGCTAGAACAAGCTGGGCTTGCGCGCGGTTTTTCATTGCCTGCAAGAAAACAACCCCGAAAGTAATGAGCGCGGAGGCGATCATGAATAGTTGAAACGGGGCCAGCGTCGATTGGACAGGAATGACTCCGATTCCGGATAAAACCGCCGCGCCGAAAGCATACAGCAGACTTGCCTGCCATAAGCGCCGCAGAACGAAATAATGGCCCGCCCCCGCCGTATGGCTGACTAAGCAAATAAAACCCCCGGTACCCGCATAAAGAGAAGTCATTTCAACCCAGCTCCACAATAGAGGGGCGTCAACAAAAAAATCTTTAATATCTAGCCGGGCAAACAAGTAGATGCTCAGGCAGAGGGCGAACCATCCGAAGGCAAACATAGCCGGCTCTCCTCGGGATTTTTTGTACATCATCAAGGCGACGATACCCGCTGTTCCGTATAAGAAGGAAAGCAGCGCCGCGAACGCTTCTTTTTTGACAAGCAGCAAAATCTGTTCGCTCCGTTCGCTGATTGTCGCTTCTCCGGCCACTCCGATGCGATCCCTCGTAGCCTGGACGCGGATTAGCAGCGTTTTGCCCGCGCTGTCTGGCGGAAGGGGGATCAGGCGGTTCGGAGTTCCCGCGTAAGCTACTTTCCCTGAAGGACGGATCGTTCCGAAGCTGTATATCAAGGACTTGTCCAAAAAAACCTCATAATTTCCGTAAATGATCAAATAAAGCCCGGCGTCCCGCCAAGTTTGTTCGGGCAGCTTCGTTTTTATCCAATACATCCCGGGATCGGCGCTCTTTTCAAACCGCTGCACCCGCTTTACCGGGCTCCATCCATCTCCATCATACCCGGACGGATCGGACCAGAGCGGTTTACCGTATTCGCCCGCAGGCGAATCGCCTTCCCTGTATTGCCAATACGACAGCTTCAGCATGCCATTAGCGTCATGCGCCTTCTTGTCCAACAGAGATTTCCCATACGACAACAAATAGACCAAAATCATGCCCAAGATTACGATTACGATAAATTTCCTCATAATCCACCCCTCTATGCTGTAAAATTTTTGGGTAAAATTCCTATTTTTATTATCCCACGCCCAAGGTATAGGTCAAGAACAAAAATAGTCCCTTCTCCGTTTGTGGAGAAAGGATCCTTTGCACGATTGCTTTTTTCTCCACATAAAAAGCCCTCGAATCGCTCCTGGGTAAGAAGCATCGAAGGCTTACATGGATCCGTTCGCTGACCGGGATCAGATCTTTAATTCCCCAAGCTTGATCAGTTCTACAACCGCTTGTGAACGACCCTTTACGTTCAACTTCTGCATGACGTTGGAAATATGATTACGCACGGTCTTTTCGCTGATGAAGAGCTGCTGCGCAATATCTTTCGTAGTTTTGTCTTAACAATACAGATTACACCAAATAATTTTAATATATAGATTATGAATAAAAAAAAGAAGCCCAGAGTGTTTATTCCTCTTGAGCTTCTTTTTTTGAATTGTGCATTGCTGTTTCTATTGCTACTCGGGCTATTGTTTCAAGAATAATTTTTCTGTCGCGTTCAGTTGAAGGTTTAGAATTTCTAATAAATCCGATATTGCAACCATCTGTACCCTTTACAAAGAGGGATACGCGTTTTTCTCTTCCATCGTCCTTACCAATAAAAACAATAGAATCATCTGTCTTAGGGGATTCCAAAGGCATCCCTCCTGTTTGCGTCCTCCGTACATTTTATTCATTACAAATTGTCCATGATGCAAATGAAGGCTCGTATAATTAATGAAGAATAGTTATTTCAGGTTGTTCCCCTGACGGTAGTACCCATATTTCTTCATGACTAAATTCAAAGGTAATGCCTGCTTCGGCCATCGCTATTGCCGTTAGAATCACATTTCCCATAACTTCCGCAGCTGCAGGAGGGACAGCATTACCGATATACTCTCTCGCCTTAGAGTCGCTGCATTTCTCCAACTGGAAGGGTCGGCCATCAGGAAGATGAGTCGGAAACCCTTGAAGCATTGCCAGTTCGTAAGTCGTTAATGGCCGGTGCCATGTTCCATCCTCTGCAATAATAATCATGACACAACGTTCATTTACATCTGGTATTCTTGGGTCAGCAACCGCGGCCTCGCCGGCATGAATGTCCATGCTTCCTGTAACCGTAACAGATGGTTCATTCCAATCTTGTACACCCATAGTTCCGGATCGAGGAGAACAGTTCATTCGAGGATCGGCTATTAGTTGTGCTCCAGCCTGAATATCCGTTACTCCCGTTACCGTTCCCGCTGGTTCGTTCATACTCTGCATTCGATATTGATCTGTATAACGCCCGGGTCGATCGTTCACCCTGGGGTCACTTATTGATGATGCAGACTGCATAATTCGTGAAGCACCCCTGACTGTTTTGGCCGTCGATTCCCATTCCTGAACACCGTAAGAATCGGGGTGAAGGTCCGTCTTGACACGAGGATCAGCAATAACATGGCCTCCATTCGAAGGACCTCCACCACTTGTTACTGTTCCGCCTACATCGTTCCAATCCGTTACTTTGTAGGTATGGTTATATTTTGGATCTTTGGATTCAAAATTTGGGTCTGCAATAGCAATCGCTCCGCTGCCGAATCTTGTTCCTGTTACGCAAGGTGCAGGCTCATCTATTCGGACGATTCTATAAACTGCAGGGTGCCTGCCTTCGCGTTCTTTCAAGCGTGGGTCGGAAACACATGCGGCACCATTGCTTGGCCCTATTGCCCCAGTTACACAGCTCGCGGTTTCCTCAAATCTCTGCATCCGATAGATGTTCGCTTTACCATTGATATCTAACCCCAACCTTGGATCACTGATGGCTGAAACACCATTACTTTTACCAATAGCTGTATTGCCAGTTATTGTTTTCGATGGTTCATTCCAGTTCGTAATTTCATATGAACCGTCTCTCGGTTGATGATTGATTCTAGGATCGGCAATTGATGCACTACCATTACTACCATTTATTCTTACATTGCCGATCACTGCATTGCCCGGTTCATTCCAGTCCTGCACTCCGAATGCACCGCCGCCACGTGGTTCATACATAAGACGAAGATTTTGCCAATCAGCCTTGTTCAAAGCTCTCCAATCTCCACCAGCGGGAATGACACATAACCTTTCCCATGATTTTCTGGTTAGCATTGGAATTCTGTGCATCTTCCCGCCTCTAAGAGTATCGCCAGGCATCGGGAGTGGACCGATTATATCCCCAATAGTACGTAAACGCTTTTTCGGGGGAAGATATGTGAAGTTAGGAATCTTACTCTTGTTTCTGGCCAGAATCAAAAAACGCGGCCTGCTTTGACCAAGGCCCCCAATCTCCCCCAGGTTATGATCGGCCCTCATGTTCGTTTCGAATCCAAATCGTTTAAGAAGTCGTATAATTCGGTCAAGAAGCGCTTTGCCTCGGGATTGAATTCTTGGCACGTTTTCAAAATGAATGAATGATGGTAAATCGCCGCCATATCGAATACATGCCTTCAAAACTAATTCAAGTCCGCGCAACGTAAGTCTGTTTAAAGCTTGATATTTCATTGATTCAGCGGACTTCTTCGGCAATAAACCACTGAACCCCTTACAAGGCGGACTTAAAAAGATTAGGTCGGGAACTTCACAACCAAACGACTGCCAGATATCCAAACCTGACGCCTCATGCCATTCTGCCGGCGGCTCATGACCATGAAAAGAAATATATTGTTCTCTATCAAACAAATCCATTGTCACAGAGAGATTATCTCCAAGCAGTAGATCGTGGTTATGATTCGCAATAGGATCATAGTCGATACTGCATAACACTCGAAACTTATATAACTTCCCATACATTTCGGATTTGGACCGGATTATTCCCTTTGTGTACCCACCAGCACCACCATAGAGGACTGCAACTGTCTTTTCTGTATTCTCAATATCAACCATGATTCAATCCCCCATTTCATATCTTGGGACAATAAATACATTCTCATCGATACGTAATGTTACTTGGTTTGTATCTTCGGTTACATTGTCGCTATTCAGGTCTTTCTCTTCTTGATTGTTCACTCTTTATTCATCCTTTCGAATTCGACTTCCAGCCGTGGGTTTTCTTTGTCTACTTCAAAATCCATAATCCGTGGCAAAGCGTTCCGGTCATTTTGATATATAAGTGCATCTTCAAAGGCATCAAGTAAGCCCTTTAATCCGTTGTGCGTATCTATGTGGTTGTGATTAGGGAAGTAAAACCAAAGCCTGACAATTACTTTCCCTTGTTCCGTCATCCATTTATTTTTGTTTCTCCAAGAGTTTGTAAAAATGACTGTATTGTCAAACCAACGTTGTGCCGCGGGTGTTAGTACGCGCATCCTACGGCTCCTCAGTTGACCTTTTTTATCACGATAATGATGGGACCTATTTTCATACATGTGATTTACGCTTGGAGGTATTTCAGGAAGAATCAAACGTTCCATTTGTTCACCTTCCTTCCATAACTGTTAGGTTGTTGTTCGATATGGGAGGATCAGATGATATGACAATTCATCTTTTCCCCTGATGATAAATGAATCCATTGAACCATTCAGTCTAATGACTATTTCTGCCGAACCTATTGTTTTCAATGCATCATCCAAGTATTTTCCATTGCAGTTTATAACCAGTTCTTTGCCGGATAGTTCCTTGATGTCAACTTCTTCTCTTGCCCGTTTTGTTTCTTCTTTTGACTCGATTGTAATTACATTTTGGCTAATACTAATTTTCATTAGATTGTTTTTACTTTCTTTCGCAACGATGCGTACACGGTCAATTGCTTCGGCAAAATCACGTTTATTCACCGTCACTTCTGTTGAAAATCTGGTAGGTATGAGTTCTTTGGTATTGGGATATGAACCGTCAAGTATCCGGGAATAGAACGTAAATTCAGAGTTTTTGACAATAAAAGAATTTATGAAACTGATTTCCAAATCTCCCTCACCTACTATTTTCGAAAGATCAGTCAGTGTTGGTGCTGAAACTACTGCAAGAAATTCCTCTCCTTCATTCTCAGTTTCAATCGCTGCCAGCCGGTGACGGTCACAAGCTGTCAGTTTTAACATACCACCCAGTTGGCTAAACAATATCCCGGTAAGAATAGGCGTGGCTTCATTGGTACTTGCTGCGTATACAGTCGTAGTAATAAGCTCCTTTAAATCCTTGCCCTTCATAGTGATGTTTGGCTCAGTTACTGCCGGGAAGGCGGGATATTCTTCAGCATCCATTACAGATAGTACAAATTCAGATTTCCCAGTACTAATCACCGCTTGACCAGTTTTAACTTCAATCGTAACCAGTCCCGATAATTTATTTAGAATATCGCTTAGTTCTTTACCGGGTATTGCAGCAGCTCCTAATTTCTCAATTATGAAATCTTCTTGCTTAACAACCGGCTTAATAAATGCATCAGTATCCCCCGCTATGATTTCCAATCCAGCAGAAGTTGCAGATAAAACAATATGTGATAGGATCGGCATAAGAGCTTTCTTGGGTAGGAACTTAGCTGCATTGTCCAACTGTTTGCTTAAAATGGACTGTTGAATTTGTATTTTCACCTTTAAAATCCTCCTATAATAGAACTGGTGTTCGGTTTTTGTTTGTGATTGCTCGAAGGAATAACGTTCATCCCTGTTTTATATCGACATAATCTGTTGAACCACACCGCCAGCGGCTATTATCTTGGCTTCTTTCTTTTGCCGTCTCAACTCCTTTCTTTCAGCATTTCGCTCATCTGCTTTGTCCCAATCTCCGAGAACCATTTCGCGGTTATCGATTAAGTACGGTCGCTCTTGCTCATCCTCAACCCAATACTCACGTATCAATTCGATTTCATCCGGGCTAATGAGTTGGATGGGTCCACGATTCAAAGGGTCGGCATCATGTGATCGAAGCCGGTTTACATCCTCTTGTGCTTGAAGAAGTTTTTCTAGAAGGAACTTCCTCGCAGAGATCGCCAAGCAACCTTTTCCCGGGCCGAGTGGTGTTTTATCTCTGCGGTATCCACTGCGGAAGTGCGGGTTTTTCTTCGGATTATGGACATCTTTGAGTAGCTTGCGCCACTCCGTTAATGGAACCATCCAATCATATTTTTTGCTCATGTTTTCCGTGCTCTTGTCTTTGGTAATCGGCGGGCAGGTCCAGCAACCGAAACGCGCACCGCAAAATTTCGACGCTTTTTCCGCTCCATTAGGGTTGATAATCGCGCATTCGCCGGTTGCATCTTTGTAAAGCTTCCGGATGTCGTCGCTACTTCCCCACGGCAGCGGATTCAACAGAATCTGCCAAACTTCCTCAGTGGAGTAATCAACAATCGGCAAGTAAATTTTCCTGCCTTTATTGTATGGGCTGACCGAAAATCGACTGCCTTTCTCTTCACGATATTTTTCAATTGTAGCTGCCCGCCTGGCAGACTCATCCGAACGTGACCCGATCAATAACAGACAAGGGTTAATATCTTCTACAGCCTTATTTTGCGGGTCGATTTTCAGCATATGGGTGCAATAGCGATCATCCCCGTTTGTCGGAAGTGTCCAGCCCTTTCCGATCACACCGACGAAAAAGCTGCGGTTATTCTCACGAGTAACGACTCTAACTTCGAGTGGGATGCTGTTCTTGTACGCCCAGTCATTGACCAAATCGACTTGCCTATGCATGTATCGTTCCAAAATGGGGTTTTCCATTTTTGTATCGGACATAACTACACGAATATCGCGAGTCCGTTTCGCTGATGGTATCATTTGGAGCGCTCGACAAAGCAGTGCGAGTACGGTTGTGCTGTCTTTTCCACCGCTCCAAGCCACTGCCCACGGCTGACCTTCGGTTTCAGGGTTCATATATTGTTCTGCGATTTCAGCCACGGTAAGCATCATTTTTGTTTGAAGATCCATAACAGTTTTTACCTCCATCCTGTTCTTGCTGTCTTCCATTTCGATCATTAAGCGAAACAACCTATTCCATAGTTTTGTATCTTGGATGATTTCCGGTCGAGGGTCATCATGAAGACGCTCGAGCATGGCTAAAACCTCTTATTTTTAATTCGGTAGTCTTCACCATCAAACTTGACCGGTTTCGTATTCATCATCATTCGCGAAAAGTTCCTTTGCCCGACCTTCCGAGCCAATTCTTCCGACGTTAGATTCGTCGTGTAGATCGTATGACGTCCGCTTCTGCCATCAATGATCTCAAACAATTTTTCCGTCGACCATGTCTCGCCCTCTTCTTCCTTTCTCGATTTCTCTGCCCCGATGTCGTCCAAGGCAAGAAGACCCACTTTCGAGAGCACGTCCAGAAGTTCAGCCTCCGTAAAATCACTGCTTTTGTTGTACGTGCTTTTGATGATCGTGAGCAGTTTCGGCACTGAGATAAATATCGCCAAGAATCCCCTTGCCTGCAATGACTTGCAAATCGAGTAGGCAAGATGTGATTTACCTAAACCATACAATCCGGCGAAAAGCAGGTTCTTTGGTCTATCAAACGAGAATTCTTGTGCATACTGGATTGAGACCTCTAAAGATTTTTTTAAAATAGGCGTGTCTGCCTCGAAATTATCAAACTCCGCATTTTTCAAGTCCGGATTAACCGTGCTATAGCGGTCTACCATATGCTTGATCTTCAGTGCTCTTTGAATCCGTTTTGCATCCCGAGCCTGATCATTTTCCCAGCATACGCAGCCGCGATTTTTGGTGATTAGTTTTCCTTTGTCGGGTCCGCCTAAGATTGGCATTTGAATGATAACGACTTCGTTTCCGCATCCTTCACAGATATGCCGGCCGATCTCAGAACCCAAAGTCGACCCCGGAATTATGGTTTTCAGAACGTCGCCCATTGACTGCATTTTTTACACCTCGTTTCTTAATGTCCTCGCGGTGCCAATTTAGAATCGTGAGATAGGCGCTGCGGCTCTTCTGAACTCTTGCGGTCTGTCCGCTTAACCAACTTCCAAAGCGAATGAAGTAGTCTTGAAGTTCATCTTTCAGCAGATCGGAGAGTTTGCGGTACTCTTCTTCCGTCAGAAAAACGAAATCAGCATACTTCCGTTTGGTTTTGGCGTCGTCAGGCGCATAATCTTTTTTATCTTCTTTTTTATCTTCTTTTTTATCTTCTTTTTTATCTGGTTCTAGTTCTAATTCTTGTTCTATAGCGTTACTTGGCGTTACTTCTTCCGTTACTGTAACGTTACATTTTTGAAGCTCCAACTTACTTTTTTTGCGGTGATTTGATACCCTTGCCCGTGTTTGTTCACGTATTTTTTCGAGTTTATCAACCTCTTGGTGCTTCTCCCACTTAGGGATGAATATACCAAACTCATCCATTTCAATCATTTCTAACCGACGGAACGTTTCTAGTGCAAGCCTGATTGTATTTAATGGTTTTTTGAATTTATGAGCCAGCATTTCATCTGTATATGGTATTTTTTCAGTAAGTAGAATGTACCCTCCAGCATTGCACTTTCCGGCCAGAGTTAATAATCTTACCCAGATAACAATTAATGCGTCAGCTTCTGGTAAACTCGAAATAAAGTCGATTTTTTCATCTTCAAACATGTCTGTAGTTATTTTTATCCATTTAATATCAGACACGTCATTTCACCTCATTGGATCATATACATATCGTCTTTCCTGCCATAGAATGACGCTAGGGATATCTTTGTGCTTCTTCAATACCGTTACCTCATCGGTCTGTTTGCGGGCTCCTACGACCTCTATAGCCCTTGCTGAACCTGGAGCCCTTTTAATGTCCCCTTGCTTTTCCAATTGATTTAAATACCTAGAAACGCAAGAAGATGATTTTAACCCTACGGCCTCCCTGACTTCTTTAAAAGTCGGGGAGTAGCCATTCGAGTTATTATACTGAGTAATGAAATCAAGGATGGATTGTTGCCTGCTCATTGTTACACCACCTTATAAGGCTTGCTTTTTTCAAAACTGCATTTTAGGCTGAATTACTTCCGTCCGACGCTCCTGAATTTTAATATATTCTGGATTTATGTCGATAAGCGTGCATTCTCTGCCATTCTCAAGCGCCACTTTCCGCGTCGTGCCGCTGCCGCCGAACGGATCAAGGACATGTCCACCAACGGGCGCTCCGGCTAAGATGCAAGGTTCGATTAGCTTTTCAGGAAATGTTGCAAAGTGGGCTTCTGGAAATGGTTGCGTCGCTACTGTCCAAACGCTGCGTTTGTTTCGCGTACCACTGTATTCGATGTCTTCTCGATCTTCCCGATGTTGTGATGGCTGACCTGGTGGTGGCTGCTCTTTTACAGATCGAGCGAATGAGTTCGCCCTTACCTTCTCCGCGTACTTCACCAAACCAGCTTTAGTCCGATGTTTGCTATCTCCTGATTCGTAAGCATCAGTACCTTTATGTGAGTGATTCCCGGGGGGGGTGATCCGATGCAGAAGATTCTTGAATTGCCTCTCTGTCGTAGTAATACCGCCCACTCTTAGAAAACAAGAACATGTACTCGTGAGACTTAGTTGTCCTATCCTGCACACTCTCAGGCATAGGATTGGGCTTGCTCCAGATATTATCCATCCGCAGATACCATCCATCTGCCTGCAAAGCAAATGCAACTCGCCATGGAATCCCGACTAAATCTTTTGCTTTCAGCGCATTAGGAATCTTTGTTTTTACTTGATCCCCCAGGTACTCAAGGCCCTTATAAGCTTTAGGATGGGGTTTGCTGTTACCGGCGTTTTTACCTCCACCAGCATACGAATCACCAAAGTTCATCCAGACGGTGCCGTCATCCCTCAGAACCCGCCATACCTCACGGAACACATAGATGATGTGGGCAACGAACATTTCTGGCGTTGGCTCCAAACCAAGACATCCGGTCCATGATGGAACGGTGACTGGCGGAAGTCCAGCCATAGGGGTATATGTGATTTCTGGCCATTCGCTAGGTGGCACCCCGTAGTCCCGAAGCCCCCAGTATGGTGGTGATGTAACGCACGTATAGTAAAACTTCTCTGGAAGTTCGCGCATCACGACCACATTATCGCCATGTAGAATCGGGCTACCTTCCATGCATTAACCTCCTCCTAGAAACCTAATACCTATTGACCCGTCGGCAAAATTCACTTTCATTTTCAATTTCAATGCATGTATCGTTTCTTTCATGCTGTCAAATTCATTTCGATACTTTTGCATGCGTCCGTAGCTCTCAGCTTCAAGCATCCGTATTTCTTCTGTGGCTAGTTCCGCATGTTCTTTTTTCGGACGCGGCGCTGCCAAGTAAGCCTTAGCAAAATCCATATCCCGTTTTATATGAATCATTTTATAAAGCCGATCACATTCTGCGGATACATCCCCAACAAGGACAAGGCATTTGGATAGTAATTCGATTTTTTTCAGGAGAGCCGCCGGATTATCTTCCGGCAGCTCATCGGCTAATTCCTTGAAATTATTGATTCCAGAGATATATTGGTTAAGGTCCACTTGCTTACCACTTCCTCAAGTAAACTGTAATTGACGTTCAGCGAACAATTTACCCATTGCACCGACTTTGCAGTAATAAACTGGATTATTTAAACATTCGCCAAGAGATAAGTTATCCGTAATGCTGCTTCTAATAGCAAATTCAAGAGCACACGGATTCCCTTGCATGTCTGCCCAACTTTTCCCCCATACTTCCCGATCAGTCCCCTCAACCCGTACGGGCTTACCTTCATATTCTCCGAAAAGCACTGTTGCAGTTCTCATGTATCCGAACCCTCCCAATTTCTATTTAAGGCCCATTAAATGGGCGATTGTTTTGCACAATGGAGATTTGTTCTTATTCGTGATTTCTTCCGGCAATTGAATGCTAAATTCAGCAGCAATTGTACGTATTACGGCATCGGGAGCGGCAATTAATTCGGCCAGTGTAGTTGGCCGTTCAAAGTTCGGGCCCGTCGCTTCCTCCTGATGTCCTTCTTGTTGTTCTTTATGTTTTTCCGATTCTTGAGCCCAATCCGGTTCCTTTTCAACATAGTCAGGCAGATTCATGAGATATTTTTTCACTTCTCTTGCTTCAGCTTTAGTTAGGTTGGCTGGATCGTTCATAATACGCCCCTCAGATTCGGCCTGATAAAATGCCCTGAGTTTTGTTTCCATGAAGTAACCTTTCAGTTTCCCAAAATTGATCAGTTGGGTATATCCTTGTGAATCAATAAATTTATCTTTAAAATTTTGCTTAGTTTGCTGCATTTGTTCTTCTGGCTGGGCCCCTGTGGAAAGATCGTCATCCAGCGTGCCAAGATACGCATCGGCCCCTACCCCAAGGAAAGAGGTTGACCGTTTGATGCCCTTGGTAAGCATACCCTTCCGGGCTGATCCTTTTTCCGTACTTTCATGATCCGTCGGAATAGGGGGGACGCTATGGACCGTAATCCAATCCCACTGTTTCGCTTCTTCATTAAACTGCCGATATCCAAGAAGAAGTTCAATTTCCGCGGAGTACATATATTTCAAACGTTCGTAAGAGGTTTCTCCTTCTTCAAACGTTTCATTCAGCACAACCCAAGTCCAATGAGTTGGCCCGAAAACATAGTTCATCCGGTCTATATGTGCTTGATAGGAATATCCTACAGCATCATAGGATTTCCCCGTTTCCGAAGCTTTTGCCCGTTGTATTGCTTCTTCATCCAATGGCATTCTCAGGAGTGGCATTAATTTGTTGATATCTGAAGGTGTGAAAGGAGCCTGAATAGGAATTTCGATGCCGTATTCTTCCGCCGCTTGTTTCAATTTTTTAAATTGCTCAGACATGTGCATCCTCCTTTAAGACTTCAACCATGCTGTAGTTTTCATTTACTCGCGCCTTGAAAACCTGACAATTTTGCTCTGGTATGTCTGTAATGGATTCCGCGCAGTCAATGAAAACAGGGTATTTCCTGCCGGTTAAATGCCGAATAAGGTTTGAAATTTCTAAGAAGCACCGGATTTCTTCGGATGTAGATAATACCCGGACTTCTTTTTCATCATATTGAAACTTAAATGCTGGCTTTATTTCTCCTGTTCCCTTTACTACTTCAAAGAGACGGATTGTTACCTGGTCAAGAACCTTGTCTATCCCAGCCGTTTGCAGTTCACACCGCTTGATATTGTATGCCTTCGCCGCCTTGATCCGCTTTTCAGATGCTTCAATAGCTTTATGGGCCTGCTTTATTTCTCCGAATATGGATTGCTTCCGATCTTTGGCAGAACGATAATTTTCCCTAAGAATCTCGACTTGCATGTTATGCTGTTCCACTTTTTGCAAATTCGATTCTAGCACTGCAAGTTCGGATTTAAATTTCAACAACACTTCCGCATTCGCTTTTTCAAAAGATTCCGTCGCATCTGTGTTCTTCGCTGCAATTTTGATAATCTCCTCGGACACTTTTTTCCCAGATTCCATTATTTCGGACATTTTCTTAGTGATTTCTTCGTTTTTCCGCTCTTGCTCCGCGCTTAGATTGATTTTATGGCCGCAGTTGTCGCATTCGATAATTTGTTCGTCGTAGACCAACCCCGATTGCAAGGATTGGTAATCAACTGAAAGTTGTTTTCTCTGTTCTACAAGAGAAGCGGTATCGATAAGTTTCGGTTTTGCTTGTTCGATCAAGGAAATTGATTGCTTAACGGCTTCTATGCCGCTTTTATCGACTTCAATTGGCTCTGGTATTTCTACATTTAGCGCCGCTTCGACTTCTTCTTTTTTCCCTTCCAACCGCAGCAGTTCTTCCCTTGTACATTTCAAATCGTCAGTTTCTTTCGAAATGAATACATCCGGATCAGTTAAACGGCAATCTGCCAATATTTCCGCCGCCTCCGCATCTTCTTCTTCCAGGAGTGCCATTACATCGCTTTGCTGCGGGAACGGAAGAAAGGGCGTTAATTCTGTTCTGATTTCCTTATCCGTCATGCCCATAAAATACTTTGGAAGGAACGCCATTAGAAAATGGTCCCGGTTGCCTATATAGGAATCAACCTGATCTTGTGCAATTGGCAAACCATTAGCATATACATGGGTTTCATTTTTATTTTTTAGGCGGGTTACATGACGTTCGATTTCAATTTCTTGACCATCAACAACCAACCCGACAGCAACGCGGAAGTCTTTCCGCCATTTATTCATGATCCTATCCGTAGAGCCTTGCTTACCGTATTTATCAGCACCAGCCAAGGAAAACGAAATAATTTCCATAATTGAGGACTTTCCAGCACGGTTTGGACCAACAATTTCGTTGTTCATTCCAAATTCAAATCTTACCGGTTCCCTAAATCCACGGAAGCCATCTGCTTCAACGTATTTAATTTGCATTTGGCTTATCCTCCCTAACGGTATATAATGAAAATTTTTGTTCGGCTAAACCAATGAGGCCATCCATCTTATCGAAAATGGCAACATCCACTGCAAGCTTACAATGTAGTTCTGTTAAAATTAATTGATCTTTTTCTTTTGTAATTTTCCTAGATGTTTCTATTATTTCTCTTTCTGCGCCATCACGAGAAAGCTTCATAATAAAAATGATTTGATTAGCTTCATGGGCTGGGAGTTTAACAAACGTATTGTTATCTCGCATATTTTCAAATCCTCCGTTTTCGTCTATAATTGGAGGCAAATATCTTTCCGCCAAGATTTGATATTTGCCTTAAAGGTCTGCTACGCCAATAGCGGGCCTTTATTCATTCAGACAGTACCTTTCATTTAATTCCTTTAGTGCTTCTGCGTGGAATTCTTTTAATTTATTAGTCAGCTTTGCTGCAAGATCGACAAACTGCAACTCTCTGTGGATGTTATTTTTTTGCCGCGATGCTGTAGCAGATTTCTTGCAGGCCTCGATAAGCAAGAGGATAGATTGCCCATCCATTTTAATTTCCGCCGTAGCTTTCACTTTCAATCGCCTCGCAATCCTTTGATGCTTCAATAGGTTTTTCGCTATCTTGCGCCTTGAACTTATTTTTGATAATTCTTGCGTAGAAGCTCCCTACCGATTCCGCTGCCATCAACGCTTCATAGACTTCCGGCGGAACGCCTAGATACTCATAAACCCTTTCTTTCCCCTTGAATTGAATGTGCAGAACGTTTTGAATTGCATCATATCCGACTGCAGCTATATTTGAAGATACGACTGGGGTTAGTTCCATCAGATGTAATCCTCCGGCCTGAAATTTTGTACAAACTCCATTGCATCATCAAAATCGATGCGGCGAATGTGCGAGTATTTCGCTACGCTAAATCGATCTTTAAGCTTGCTCCAAATCATTCTGCGGTGCCTGCCAACAACTTCATTGAACTTTTCTTCTGTCTCCTTGTATCGATCTTTGGTCAATGAATTTGATTTCAACCGTACTGCTAATTGCAATTGGAAGCATTCCGAATCCGTTAATGTTACACTGTCCCGAACTTCCTGAACCATCACTTGGACTTCCTCGACTTTCTCAGTCACATCCAATTGCATCTGCCTGATGCCATCAACTAAACCGCGAATTGCCAACCCTTGGGCTTCTGTCAACTGCATTTGTCTTTCAACAACACTCAAAAAATCGGGTTGCTCGGATAATGACATGATTAAATCATCTTCCTTCCGTTAATAGCTGGTTTCAATTGATCTATGAAGGCCTGCAACATATCTAAGCTTTCACCGAGCCGCTTTTTCTCGCTGCTGCTTGATTCAACTATGGCTCCGAGCATAAATGATGTAATGCCGACTTTTTGAAGAAATTGTTTAATGTGAATACTGACTTGAATTGTATTGGTATCTGCTTCGAATCGGAGTTTTTTCATCTGAGCAGTTGCCATTTGTTCATCGAAATCACTGGGCTGCTGAAGCTTTAATGCTTCCAGTTCCTCGGTAACACGTTGATAACCGGATCTTAATTGATCGCTCTTGACGCGTTCTTGTTCAAGGGCTTCGTTCAATTTGTCCTTCCAAACCTTTTCTTGTTGCTTTAGCCGGGACTCTGCTTCTTTTTCCTTCTCTCGGACGAAAAGGGTCGTCTCTTCTTGATGGCGCTCTACAGCTTCGGCAATAGCATCTTGCACCTGTTCAGCCGGGACAGCGTTTTTGTATCGACGTTGTAGTTCCTGCTTTTCCTGTTCGGCCTGTTTAGCCCTCAGTTCCGCTTCGTGCAATTCTTCTTCCATACGCTTTTTAGTTTCAAGGTAAGCCCTATGCGTCTTGATCAAGCCTGCATCCAACTGCTGTATTATTTCAGGAGTAGCATTCTCGGCAATAAATTTAGCCTTGTCGAACTGCTTTCCGCTGCCGAATCCAACCTCCCCCGCAACGATATCCCGAACTTGCCCCGACGAATGTTCAGGCAAATTTTCCTTACCCGACATTCTTTCCTTCGCTTTCAGCTTTTCAATTCTTTCGAGCCGCTTTCCCCATTCGACGCGCTCACTAAAGGTAAATTCCTTCCGATGTTCATTTTCCGATATTTCGATCCGCAAGTGGTGCTCGCCGTCAGCAACGCTCATTTCCCGGACTTCAACTTGTTTTCGACCAAGGAATATATGCGCCCGCAATCTTCTTTCGCCGGCGATCAATTCGTAATTCGGCGTAACAACTATTGGGTTAATAGGTCCGTTTGCTTCAATATCTTTCGCAAGGTCTTCGATATCTCCAAAATCCTTGCGAATCCGATCACTAACTTTTATTTTTTCAATATCCAGAAGCAAGACTGCTCCTCCTTTCATCCTCCAATTAGAAATTTGAGGCCGATCCATGCAAACATTACCGAAACAGGGGCCAATATCATTACAGCGGCGTTCTTGATTCCGCGCATGAATCCAAGCGGTTCCTCTTCGTGTGTAGCAGGTTGTTTGCTGTTGCGGTTCATTTGTATGCATCTCCGACAAACAATGCCGCTGCATTTACCGCACAATCTGCACAAATTAACTTCCCAGATACAGCCTTCAGATCGTTGATTTTACCGCAGAAGATGCATCCAGGAGCGTATTTTTGAAGTATGATCCGCTTCCCATCAACGAATATCTCCAAAGGGTCCTTTTCTCCAATTCCCATTGAATCCCGAAGTTCTTTAGGAATTACAACCCGGCCTAATTCATCGATTTTTCTTACAATACCTGTTGATTTCATATTATTTCCTCGCTTTCTTTTTCAATTTGTTCAATCATGTGCTCAACTTCTTGTTCTTTGTAGTCGCTCATTTCATCGACATAGATTACTGGATTATGCTTTTCCCAACTCATAGGCTGTTCGAATCGATCTATCAAGCCAAAAGCTGTTTCCAGTTCTTCAATTTCTCCTGCTACCATGTCAGCATCGCCTTCATGTAGCAAGCCGCTGTTTAGAATCGCATGAAGCTGGTTAAGATGGATAGCATCCCCGACGTTCATTTGCTGCATAATTGATTCACAACCTTTCACTTCATCGACTTTTCAAGTTCTTCGATTTGCTTGCATATGTCCTGTTCCCAATCTAGATCCCCCATACAATGGGCATGGAAGGATAAATCCTTTAAGCCTTCATAATTGCAGATGAACATTAAATTTTGTTTCAGCAGCGAAAAGAGCATAACAATGTCATCCGAACGTAATGACTTCATATCCTTGCCGAGATTCCTTTCAGCCCACAAAGCCAATTTACGATGAATTGGATGAATACCGATCATGAGAACAGCCCTCCTTTTGCAATCCAATAGATTAATGCAGCGCCGACCAATATGATAATCATTGCTTCACCGTTCGTATAATCGGAACTTTCAAAGGAAACGCGATCACCTTTTGTAATGTCATTCCCGTTGATTTTGATCCGCATACACTAATCACCATCCTCCATGAATGATTTTGTAAGCATAATAACTGCGTACAAATATTCGAGAGTTTTAGCGTCGTTATGCGATGATGCCCGATCTACCAAATCTGTAAAGGCGTTTTTAAGGGAATCAGGGTTTTGTTTGATCGTAACGTGAGATTGCTCTCTCACTGCATCTACAAATTGAGACATGCATTTTGTTTGGTCCATTTCCGCGCAACCTTTCTTAACATATTTGCTAAGTTTTTTAACAATTAAGCGATAAAAAATAACGCGCTTAAACAAAACGTCAACAAAAGTAACGCTTGCGCAAAGTTTCTTTACGTTGTATAATAACTGATGTAAGGATACTTAAATTACATAACTTTACATTCGGATGTTTTTTGTTCCTAAGCTGAGATTGTTTTGTTTTTTTCTTGCTCAGTTTTAATATGTTTGATCAATGGATTCTCTGGGAATAATTTGAAGACATCACCATGTAAGAACTCCGCGATTTCCACCATTGTTTCCTCGGACATTCTTGTAGAACCTGATAAATAATTTCTCAATGTTGCACCAGTAACATTGAGATGGGTAGCAATGTCCTTTAGTAAAATCCCTTTAGTTACACAAAAAAGCTTCACTGTATCATAAGAAATTTTTATTGATTTAGTCATCGACTTGATGTAACCTCCTTTCACATGTAATCCCCTTTACTTAAGATTGCGTTGTTTGTTTGGGGGTATGTATGAATAATAGCATAGTTAAGTTTCTTTACGCAATAGTTAATTTTCTTAGCGCTAATAAAATGATTTTAAGGAGTATGATATGCATGTCGCTTTTTAGTGAACGGTTCACGGAACTACGAGATAATCAGAATATTTCCCAAGAGATCATGGGAGAATATCTCGGAATGAAAAGAGCAACTATTTCGAATTATTTAAATGGAAGAACTGAACCAAAGTACGATGACCTAATTAAAATTGCTGACTATTTCCGGGTTTCCATTGATTGGTTGCTTGGAAGAGAAGGTGCGGAAAAACACTTTTTTTACAGGTCATCCGATGAAAACAACGAAGACGATGAAATCCTTCTGGATCAGTTTTTGAAAAGTACAGAAGCTTTGCTTCGAGAGAAGGGGGACTTGGATCAAGATAAATTAACTTACTCTTTGAAATTTATGGAATTCACATTCAAGGAGGATATTGCCAAAGAAAGAAAAAAATAATTATCAATTCGACATGTAATGACAATATTTTTGATTTCTATATGATAATATTAGATCCATTACCACTATATGTAATGGTGCTTTTTCATCTTTTGTACAACAACTAGAGTACATTTACCCCGAAAGAGTCCATTAACGACCTCTTTCGGCTGCAATTCGGTGTTCCTTACTTCTCATTTGATGGAATCAATTCGTATAGTTGCCTTGGGTCAACATTCATTGTATCCGCAACAGAAAATAATGTCGCCGCGGACATTTTTTTTCGATTATTGCAATAATCTGAAACTTGTTGTCGTCCCCAATTCATTCTATCGGCAAGATCCTGATTGGTCCATCCTTTTTCTTTGAGAAGTTTTGTAAGGTTGCAGCTACCGAGTTTGTATTTCATCGGCTGCTGTCCTCCGGGTGACTATGTAGTTCACCTGTGCATATCGTACCAAAATTTTTAGTTTATGTGAATTTTATTTTGAGTGGGGGTGGTTGTGATGCTTGTTAAAAAATAAAAACCCCAAAACAAAGTGCTGGAGTTGGCGACCGCCTGCACTTATAGTTCTGGAGTCAGATGCATAATAATATTTTAACCCCGTGTAAGCATTTTGTACATTACTTTTCTTGTATTTTAAAAATCATTGACATTTTTTCGATTTCGTGTTATGGATACTCACTTTCTTGCAGGGAGGGGAATTATTGTGCAACAGGATTCTCATAATGTCGAATACATCCGCCTTGTAATAATGATCGATTGTGAAACCGGTAGACCTATTGAAGTAAATCGAGATGATATTTTAATGATTTATCACGAAAATAATAAAGGTCCGGTTTGTTTAACAAAAGATTATAGAAAAGGGTATCTTGGAATTAAAATCAGGCTTGAATTTCTAGAAGATATTTGGTTGAAAGATGGATTTGTTCTTGTTGATCGAACAAATATTGTGAATTTCAAGCATGTAAGGATATATGACCACGATCTTGGATTACTTTATTTTGATGATATCTCACGAGAAATAAATGCAACTGTTTGTTATGCTATGCGTGATGTTGCACTTGAGATATCCAAAATTTTAAAAATATCCATTATTTTACCGATAAAAAGTGTACCGCAAAAGAAAACTCGCTCATCACGAATTGACATATCAAACCTATTATTTACTTAAAGGGGTTGAAATAATTGGATCAAGAATTTCAGAGCGTTGACGAATTGTACAAAGAAATAGGGGAAAGTTGCCCCTTCTCACTCGCTAAACATATCGGTGTTGATATTCTCACTATGCCCTCTGATTTTGGAGATATAGTTGGAATGTACCAACTTTCTGGAAGAGAAACTTACAGGATTTATTTAAACCCACGAGTCGATATTTTCAAACAACAAGAAGCTCTCTACATACTAATAAAACATCACCAATCCGCGGCAAGGGGTGAAGCGTCACTTGTAACAAAAAACGATTTGAAGGCGCTCAATAAAATTGCCAAAGAAATCCGCCGAGTTGATCGATTGATTGCAGATATATTCCTTTCAAGGAATTTGTTCAACCGTAGCAAATTATAAAAAAAAGCGACTCCATAATGGGGTCGCTTTTTCGCTGGTTTTGTTTCATTTTTCAAAGAGTTCATTAGGAGCTGCAGGGCGATGGCAGATGACTATGCAACCAGTTTTCGCCATTAATTTTGCCCAAAGTGTTGTAACTGCGTTGCCGGCATTCGCGATAAATTTCATTGTAAATCGCCTCTCTCTCATAATTTATACTCATCAAGGATTCTTTGAAAAATCCGTAGAGTTGTAAGGGATTGGATAAAATAAGCTACTGATAGTACGTGGGATTGAAATATAAAATTACTTAAAACAATTGCTACAGATATTAACTTTAGCACAGCATAGTCTTTTTTCTCGATCATGCTCCGCTCAATATTACTAGGAGCAGTGAAAAATAGAATGATCCCTGAAACAAGAGTTAACACTGCTCCTGTATTCCAATAACTTACTGGAGCGTAAACCGCAACGAGGACAAAAGACGCGGATATAATATTGCATAATTCAGCGGACTTCATGTGGAGGCCACCGCTGAAATATCTTAGGATTGGAAATGCCAAAACTCCTAAAAGACCATTTTTAATATCCCCAGTAAAAGAAGTGACAATAATAACAGTCGTTGCAAATATTAAAAATTCAAGCAATGTTTGAGCGCCATACTGAATAATCCCTTTGGATGAAGGATTATCAGCTTTCTTATGTACAAACTCGGCAAATTTGTTTGACAACGACTCAGTTATCAATGTTGTTTATCCTCCTTAACAAATGCTTCCTTCATTGCTCTCGCATGTTTTTTCGATTGAATAGATGCATATAAAATACTTGAAATGAAAAATATGAAAAGCCCCACCACACAAAAACCATATACAGAGAGTACGTTTTTCTTCATGGAAATAAACTGAATGAAGAAACCGCTGGTAACCAGTAATGATGCCCAAATGAAATTGTATGGTTTTAAAATTTTGCTAACTCTAAATCTTCCTATAATAAACGGCAACCCCCAATTTAACTTAATTATTATCCATGCCACCAATAGGCAAAGTAATGAAGAACTTAGGTTCATTAATCCATAGTGTAGTAGTGATGACTGCATTTTCCCTGGGTCAGAAAGTTTTAATATAATCGCACTGTACGAAATTATTACGTCTATCATAGCTGCCACAAGGATTCCGGTGCCGCACATAATTAGTGATGCCAGGATATTGAACCACATAAATGTCATAAACACTACTATAAATGTTGATATGAGAATCAAAAAATGGCTATTTGATTCTATAACAAACTTGAAATAAAAATTTGTGGTCCCGAGAATAAGAGCCATTATCGTTATCTTTTTCTGATTCTCATAAATCGGTATTTTCATAAGTGAGAAAGTTAGAATTACGATTGATGACAAAGTGACAATTGATAGTATCAATTTTAAAAATATTTCCATGAACATATAATTCTCACCATCACTTTGCTTTTTTTTTATCTTTTGTTTTCTTCAAACCGATCCTTGCAAGCTCAAGTAGTGCAGTAGTTCTATTTGCAATAGCCTGATCCTCTTGATATTTTTCAACCTCTTCCAAAAACGTTACCGGCACCCGAATATCAATCCTTTTAGTTTTAACCCGAGCCATTTAAAAAGCTCCTTTTGTACTTGAATTGTACGTGATTTTCTATGATAATTGTAATACAATGTATGATAGTTGTCTATTGAAAAGCCGCACAACTATGCCATTTTATGGGGTGAAACTATGAATTTTTTGATATTTTTTATCATCATTTTAGTGATTCCGATTTTAAATTATTTTTCTGTAAAATTGATTAAAAAGAATGACAACGCACATGTCAAAGAACGGGGCTATTTTCTCATTTATGCAGTATATTGGCTTCTAACAGTCCCAATTCTGTTTTCATTTTCATTACCTGAAATCTACTACCCAGGACATATGCTATCTTTCAACATATTGGGAAAAATCCTTGTTTGGAGTCTAATGGCCTATATAATTTTCACCAATGTAATGCCTCTCCTACTACTCCCATTCAATCAGCAGCTACGAGAGAAGGTTTCAGAGGTATATGACGCAAAATTGTACCCTGTAACAGGAAAGCAGCAGCTCATGTTTGTATTTGTGGCGATTACGGTCGGGATATGTGAAGAGATTCTGTTTCGGGGGTTCCTGTATAATTTCATGATTGAACATTTCGGCATTTCCGAATTGTTGGCTTTGATCTTTGTTTCAATCATCTTCGGTGCTGGCCACTTTATGCAGGGCCTTAGTGGCGTTCTCAACTCCCTTATATTCGGTGTATTGATGGGATACCTTTATTTTTCTACTGGAAACCTACTTGTGCCTATAGTGGCGCATATAATTTACGACCTGAAGCCGATATACATAACAAGAATGCTTCAAAAAAGGGGCATAACTTAATCCGAAAAAATATATAGAAGAATTTTCCTCCTCCTGATAAAATTGTGTTGTGTCATCTTAAATGAGGGGGTATGTCCATGTGGTATATGCTTATATCTGTAATATCAGCTATCTGGGTTATTTTTGATGCAAGCAAAAGAAAAAATGAAAAACTTGGCTGGGCTTTCGGGACTTTGTTTCTCGCTCCTATTATCCTTCCGATCTATTTGTCAAAGAGACATTTGCTTGATGGGGAAACAAGGGAGGGTGGAACCTCCTGGAATGCACTTAAATATTTCGTTGTATTATGGACAATATTTATGATTGCTGCTGGAATAAATGCATTTTTCACAGCAGCAATGAGTATGGATGATGCTAGCGAAGCCAAGCAAACCGGAACAACCCTTGGTTTAATTGCTGTATGGATAATAATTGGATTCGTATGGTTTATCCCCACTGTTGGAGCCTTGCTACTTGGTTTGTTTTTGAAGAAAAGCAGTGTTATTGAAAAGGGGCCAACTGTTATTCCACAAGAAGTCAAAAAAATTGATATCCCATCTTTGAAATAAACTTATATGTTCCGTACATATTTTGGAGGGCACCCATGACATATCTATCAATACTTGACTTCATCATTCTTTGTCTTGCTACTTACCGCCTCACTCATTTGGTTGTCTATGACAAGGTGTTCAGACCGATCCGGAATTATTTTGTCGTGCTTACACTTGACCCTGAAACAAACGGACCGTGTTATATTCTTCAAGGCGGAAGGATTCGTCAGTTTATCGGCTCCATAATGAAATGTCACTGGTGTTCGGGATTTTGGGTTTCCTTGTTCGTCGTATTTTTTTGGTCGATATATAATCATATTGCGCTGAGTCTGAATCAAGTTTTCATTGTGCTGGCCGTCGCCGCGGCATCAAGTCTCATCGAGACGGTATGGGTCAAATTGTTCGGTATTCCGCACGAAATTCCAGAAAAGAGGTCTGCATGAAAGATCAATTTACTATCGCTGAGGCGAAAGATGTAGGAAAAGTTGTTCAGGGTTACATAGACGCAGGATTCACCCAAGTCACGGTCGCTCCAGGCGAAGGAGGGTATTTCTTAATCAGGCCATTGTAACTTTCTACCAATCTATGGTAGAATGACAATCGCACAATAGAAAGGCTAGTATGGGCGGTCGGCTACTCCCTCGAAAGGGGGTGATGCCTGTGGAGGTATTTCAAGCGATTCAGTTAATGTTCCTATTTGGAATGTTTATTCTTGCGCTGCTTACCTACATGAATAAAAAATAGACCGCCCTGGTCAAAGGAAGCGGTCTATTTTTGACTAAACCTATTGCAGCCTACCGCCCTTAAAAGCGGCTATTCTCTTAGCTGTTGCAATCATATCTGGATGCAGTACTTCAAAAGCTGAATTGGCCGATCAAGAAAAAGTGGCTGCGGAAACAGAATTGAGAATAAGGGCTGAAGCTGAAGCAAAAGTAAGGTTGGAAATGGAAGCAAAGGCAAAAGCTGACGCCGAAGCGAAGAAAAAACAAGAGGAAGAAGAAGTCAAAGCAGCTGAAGCCAAGGCCAAAGAAGAAATAGAGGCATTTGAAAAGACAAAACAAGAAGATGAGGCAAAATCTTCTCCCCAGCCAGAAGTACCAAAGTCCAAAATAACAAAACTCGAAGATGTTAAAACTGTGGCCGACGTTGTAGAAGTCATTAACAGCCACAAAGATGAAATAATCAAAAACAACCCTGGAACCATAGATGTAGGTGCTACATATCGGACCTCTGTATTTTTGAACAAAGGTATTGGCAGGAGCATTTCCGACGCAAATACAGATAGATTGGTTCTTTCGGTAACAATTGAAAATTTAGAAGATGATGACGAATCAACTAAAATTGATTGGAGAGGATTTGTTCTTGTGCATGGCGATGAAGAATTAACTAGTCAATTTATAGTAGGCAAAAACAATCAAACTGCAAAAGGCGGACTACTCCCAAAAGGTTGGCCTGTAATTCTAAAAATAGGGTTTGACATTCCATCAAAAGCCGAACTAAATGAATATAAATTAAGGATGTATGATGGGAAAGACCATGTTGACTTAAATCTTTCGTAGAATCAAAGCCTGCTCATTTCGTCGGAGCAGGCTTTGTTTTTCTATGGATCAATCATTTCCTCTTCTGCCCATTATCTACTCAGTTCCGCCCGGATAACGTCCTTGTAGTTGATCCATTCAAACTCACTATCCCCATTGTACGGATCTTCCGTATCAATCCTGAACCGTCGCTAGTTCATCTTGTGATCATATTTTTTCGACTGATGTATCCAATCATTTCAGGAATTCCGAATACTTCCCTAACCGTTTCATAAGCTCTGCTCGCGCAACATCTCTGATTAGAACAAATTTGTCCTCGTAGCCACGACAGATGTATTTATACCTCAAATTCGAATCGATCATTTCATCCTCAATCACCTTTATATTCCGTTCTTTTAATAACTTTCGCACTGCATGAAGATCGTTTGATATGTGGTTTTGAATGATATTTGCCGCTTTTACAAAGATTGTTCTCAGGGAGTAGGAACTGCGATCTATTTCCTGTTTATTCTTCTCAACGATTGAAAGTAGCATCGGAAGTAAGACATAATCCCGAATCGCTTCCAACTCTTCCTTCGTAGGCATTGTAGATTTGGTTTGCTGTTGGTGTCTTTGTTGAAGTGCAGCACTATGTTCTGGCGACATGAACTTCGTACTCCATCTACCATTTCCATCGAGTAATTTGCTCAAGCGTAATGCCCCCCAATCATGATTGCCCTTTCTTTGGCTTGCGCAGTTACGAGCAGAGAAGAAGCCCTAAGTATGGCTGCACTGCCGAATCTGTCCTTAATGCTATCCTGAGCTTTTGCGAGCCTAAGATTCCTTTCAATATCCTCGAATAGATCGAGTTGATACGTGCTATCATCGGTCAATTGTGAGAGGTCAATGGCTAGGTGTGTGATGGGATCTCCGTTCCAATACTTCTTGAACAATTCGAGTGCAGCTGAAACAACATGATGCTCTAAACAAGTCGGCGTCGGAATTGTCATCTGTCTCGAAAATCCTCTTGTCAACGTTCCGACGCCGACTGTTATGACACGGCCCATGCTATTGTGGCGCCGGCTTGTTCGGCATACTTCAATCACCAATTCAATTAATAGCGGCTCAATGTCTTCCATTGTCTGGTATAGCTGCGATCGTAGAGTGCGGCCTCGGGTGATTGACTTCGGCTTAGCGTAGGTCCTAGATACAACAGGGCTCGGGTCGATCCCCCGCGCAATTTCCCAATAGTATTCAGCCTTTATGTCTGATTGACGCCCCATTCTGTAACGCATACGTTGCTTGAAATCCCCAAGTTCTAGTCGCGCTATATCACCGATAGTATTAAGTCCCATTCTTAAAAAGTGGGCAGTCATCTTGGATCCGACCATGTACATTTTATGGACAGGTAACGGCCATAAAATGGACTCTACCTGATCCGCTGGCAACTCGAAAATACCACTTTCGCTCTTTTTCGCGAAATTGTCTGTCGCCATTTTTGCAAGTATTTTGGTTGAAGATATCCCCGCACGAATCCAAACACCTGTGGAAAGCATAACTTTTGTCTGCATCTGACGTGCAATTTCTTCAGGAGATCCAAAAAGTGACGTTGAAGATGTGATATCTATGAATTGTTCATCAATGCTCCAGGGCTCAACTAGGTCGGTGAAGGACTCATAAATTTCCGTGATAAGTGTTGAAACATCGATATAGGTCTTCATTCTCGGCCGCACTATTGTAAGGTCTGGACAAGTAGCAAGAGCTTCAAAATTGCGCATTGCAGTTGAAACGCCATAAGATTTCGCAATAGGGCAAGCAGTTAAAATAATACCGCTTTTTCGTGCCGGATCGGCTACCGCAACCGGTTTATTGTAAAGCTCTGGGTGTGCAGCTTTTTCCACACTGGCATAAAAACTCTGACAGTCGACCAGAAAAATCGTTCGTTCAGGCATAGGTCTTCACCGCCCTTCGCATATTCATCAGCGCATTCATGAGCTCCGCTTTGACCAAGCTCCTCAGCATGGTGAAATGATGAATGTAGCCGCGGACTTTGTATTCAACATGGATGCCTGAAGCATTCATTTCCGTGTTCAGCACTTTCATGTCCCGTTTCTTCATCTTGCTTTTAATGTTTTGCAATTCGAGGTGGATGGAATTTTCGACTTCCCGAAGATAAAAAATAAGATGATTGTACACGATCTTATCCTTGTACACTTTCAGTTCGTCGATATCCCTCGCCAGCATATCGAGCAAAATAGGGAGCAATGTGTATTCTTTGATGATTTGGATGTCTTCTTCTGTCTCAATCGTGTTTATACTCATCAATTCTCACCACCAAATACGAACGTTTGTTTGTATTTATTATACAATGGAGAAGTACTGATTATGCAACAAGAAAATTTATCAAACACGGTCTAGTTACATTTGATTATATCAGGAATATTTCCGGGAATATTTTGAGTTGATTTCTGCAAATCAGGATGGTATTATACGATTAAGAACAACTTAAGGGGGCTTGTATCTGCGACCTTTATTGAAACAAGAGGCATCTGAAATTCTCGACCCTTACATACTAAAAATCTTTAACTCCGTTGAAAAAGCAGTAAATAATTATTATAACGGTGAAGATTATGCTAAAAATCGTCATCGACATTCAGCTAGAACAGCGGCTTCTATATGTCATGATGACATCATTGACGAATTGAAGAAGCAGTTTGAAGGGGTCGATGGATCTAGATTTATTTATCGCAGAGGTCTTCACATGCTTGTAATTGCCGATAAAGTCGTTCTACGATTCAAAAAGTTTAACGACAAATTACTATCGAGTAACATTTCCACTAAACAAGTTAGTGCATACAATTTACAAGACACTGTTCAATTAGAAATTCCTGACTCCCCACCAGATGGCCTACTCCATGTAGGATATCTTGTAAACACACTTGGTACTGGGGTTAGTGAAGTTCATATTACCTACCGCTATGGTACTGCTAATGTATGGGCTTGGAATATATCAACTATTAGTTCTGACAAAAAGACGATTCAAATACCGTTGCCATTGGAAGAAAAACCACATGTAAGCACACGAACAAGAAAAGTAACAATAATAAAAGAAAAAGAAACTGGTGTTGGTGAACAAAATGCAAACAACTTCTGAGTATATAAACCTTAATAACCAGCTTCTTGTAATTGCTCGAGAGTCTAGAGGAATTGGGCAGGTTGAATTTGCGAAGATACTTGGTATATCTCAAGGGAAACTGTCAAAGCTTGAGAACGGACTTCTTCCAATTAGTGACGGAGAATTATTGAAGATCGCCAAAGAGTTAGACTACCCCAAAGATTTTTTTTTGAAAAACGACACTGTATATGGGATGGGACTAAGCGAGTTCTTCCATAGAAAAAAACAGGCCGTTCCTCAGAAATCATTGACTAAAATATACGCTCGACTCGAGAAAAGGCGAATGGAGATCCAAGCTCTGCTCAAATCAATCGATATAGGAGAGCCACTCTTTCCACAACTTGATCCAGACAATTTTAATGGGGACATTGAACAAATCGCCCAACTAACAAGAAAAGATTTACGAGTCCCTAGAGGGCCAATACAAAATGTCATTCACTTAATTGAAGAGGCTGGAGGAATTGTTATTCCTTTTGATTTCGATGGAAATCAAGTTGATGCAATAACTTTGTGGCATCCTGGAGTACCTCCACTAATCTTCACAAATTTCGAAAGGCCATTTGACAGAATTCGATTTACTTTATGCCATGAACTAGGACATATAATAATGCACCGTAGACCACCTAATGGCCTTGATGATATTGAAGAACAAGCTGATAGATTTGCTTCTGAATTCTTGATGCCTAAAGATGAGATATCCTATTCCCTTGGAGATATTAACCTTCAAAAACTTGCCTCTTTAAAACCCTATTGGAAAGTTTCAATGGCAGCACTCCTAAAGAGGGCTAGTGATTTAGAGAAAATTTCCAAAAGAAACTATGAATATTTATGGACTCAGATGGGGAAATCGGGTTACAGAACACAAGAGCCTGCCGAATTAGAACCACCAAAAGAAAAAATATGGTTGCTCAATGAAATTTTAAAAACTTACAGAGAAGATCTGAATTATTCTTCTGAAGACTTATGCCGGGTTATGTGCTTGAACCGGTCAGATTACAGTGAACTGTATTCGAATAAACAGTTGCCTACTCTACGTCTTGTTAAATAAAAAAATCCCCCGCCAGCCATAAGAGGCCAGCGGGGGATTTTGATGTTCAGGAAAATTTTCCTGAGCTATTCTACAGGAAGACCAGAAGCAACGCGCAGTTGGTTTGCAAGCCAATGTATATAGTCAGCCTGATCCGTTGCGCCTGCTTCAGTGGCTTTCTTCCAGTCAGGGGAAAGCCACGTATTTATGATCGTTTGAGCAACACCAGCATCTAATTTAACCACGTCGTCTGCCTCCTGATCGTATTTTTGAAGTCCATTGCTTTCGATAATTTGAATCAACTTTGCTGCATACTGCGGATCGGTCGCATAGCATGCTATTTGTAGCGCCCGCGCTGCTCCTGCGTAATCTCGTGCTGCGCATCGGTCGAAGAAACCGGCTTTTCGGTATCGCCCATTTTCGACCAGGAATTTTGAATGATCCGCTATGCTTCCATACCAATCCTCATATACTCGAAATCCATCCATGATCTGTACCCACTTGCCGTTGATGTATTCCTGGGTCGTCAGCTGCTGCCCGCTTCCCTTGATGCCGAAAAGGTTATTGCCGGGGGCAGATTGCCCCCATGCGCTTTCTAAGCAGGCTTGTGCTATTGTGATACTGGCAAGCACTCCGGTTTCTTGCATATCCTGCACCGCTGCCGCGGCGATTTTGTCTATGAAATCCTGTTTCCCCATGCCCTCACCTTCCTGTCCACATATCAGAAACAAACCAACCTATGAACTTCATTGGGAGATAAAAATAACCCTTGTCTCCCCATTCAGGGCCCCAAGAGTTACGGCAGATGATGTATTCTTCATCGTTGATTTTTTTGTACCCCATAGCGAGAATCGCATGCCCGCCGAGACTGTATTCCTTTGTCTTGTCTGGAAACGGGACTATCCCGGTACGGGCCACTTCCGCGCTTTCGAAGCTACTGTAAATTTCAATCCCCATTACAACCGGATAGCCGTTTGAAAGCGATTCCTTTAACTGTGCAACGGTCATAATTCGATGATAGGAATTAACCTTATGATGTTTAGCGGTAGCGTATGCTTCCGCTGTTGGAGTGTTTCGGAAAGTTGACTCCACGTATGGGAATGTCGATTCAGTAGCGCAGCCGATCTGCTGGAGCACCTTCATGCCATCCCGAATATAGGCTCCTGAATCATAATCTATTGTACCCTCCAACTCCCTTTCTTTGTAGTAGAGGAATAGGCGCGACAAGTGGAAATAGTAGCCATCTGCCTTTTTGTTCAAGAACGAATGGAACGCACAAATAGCATTCGCCGTGCAAGATCCGAGACTGCCTTGGTTATATATCGGGACTGCATCCTTGGGACGTAGATCGACAGAATCGGGAAGATTCGCGCCGGTTGATGCCAGTAGTAAGTCGCGCGAGTCAGGTTTGTCCGGTTTCAAAAGATATTTTCTTTCTGTCATTGCTCAGTATCTCCTTTCTTTTCTCCAGGTGGATTGATAGCTTTGTTTTGCATCTGACCCGCGGCGGAAGACACCAAAAATGCATTTGCGAATGATAGTGCGTACATTCTCCAGTCTGACCACGATGCACCTAAAGAAAGCTGTGCGACCGTTAGTACTAGCCACGCCACAATGACAGCAAAAATATCGGTTGGCAGCGAAAAGTAGCGATCTACTAACGATTTGAAATATTGCACAAAGAAGAACGTCAATAAAGAAGCTCCCCCCATTGCGGAGAGAGCCTGCCAAGTAAATAGTTGTCCATCTTGCATGTTAGTTCACACCTCCTATTTTCCATAACAAACTTACAGCGGCTACAAAAAGCCCTACAACGCTAATAACCGTACCGATCAGCCACTTTTGACCCTGCTTGAGATTGTTCACTTCATCTCGTATCTCACCAATTCTTTGATGGGATGCATCGCGCACTTCATCAATTCTGTGATGGGATGATTTCGAAGATTGTAGGGCTTCCTGTGCAATATCCCGGGCGCTGGCCATCAGATCGAGTTTCGTTTCAACCCGCGTAAGCCTCTGTAAGATTTCTTGTTGCACCTCATTTTCTGTCGGCATATCGCATCACATCCATTCCTATTTATCAAAAATATTAGACAACAAGATCGGCCATCCCCATGGTCGTAAGATTGAAAACATCTGTGGCTCCGAAATCAATCACGCCGATTTGACCAGCAGCGGCTGAGATATTAAACCCGAAGCGAGTATTGGTCAGATCCGTAACTGTAGCCTTGATCATTAACGGAACTGTAGTCCCTGGAAATGCTTCAAACGGAATTTGGCTAAGTACAGAGCCGTTCAGCACTCCGAGTTTTAGATACCCGCCCGTATTCCGGACGTAACAAGCGAGCAGAATTACATCACCGACCGATGCTTTCGATGTGTCGATGCCAAGGCTATAGGTTCCATTGACTGCGCTGCCTCCTGCGGAGTTGTCATAAGTTCTGCGAATCCAAGCGCCATATGGAACTTCGTTGTCAGTCGGAAATGTGTTGGTTGTTGCAGCAGTGCCAGCGACTAACGTCCAGCCTGTCCCAATAGAAGAATCAGACAAAGGATTCGAACAAAGGCCGTTTCCTTTTGCCGAGACAAGCCACGGTTGTTTTGGAAGATACGTGTCCAATGTTTTTGCAATGGCTTGTGCTAAAACCAAGTGACCGGCATTGTTTGGATGTGTGCCATCGCCAGCATCGTAGGTAGCAGCCATATTTCCGGTTGTTGCGTCCACCAATGGCGTATACGTGTCACAAATCGGGACACCATTCTGCGCTCCCCAAAACCGCAACCAAACGTTATACGAATTTAGAAGCTGCTTTGTAGCAGCCGAAACGCTTGCGCCACGGGGAGGTACCAAACCGAAAATAATAGGAATACCCGCGGCATCTGCCTTTGCTTTGATGGCCTTTATGTTCGTTTGATACGTCGCTAGAGCTACGTTTTGAGGCGCGTCATTCGTGCCGATCATGATAAATAGTAGTTGCACACCCTGTGCGATGATGCCGTCAATGCGGGCCAGCAGTTGGTCGCTCCTTTCCCCAGCTACCCCCCCGTTCACAGAAGTGGAGGCGACTCGGTATCCTAACAATTTGGCAACATTCGCCCTGAAAGAATAGACGGAAGCGTTCGTGCTTGAGGAACCATTCGTAATAGAATCCCCTCCCCAGCCGATTTTGTAACCGAACGTGCGGCTATTCATGGGAAGTTTTGAGAAGTCTACTCCGCCGCCACCTGATTCATCACTCCCGATGTAAAGTTGCCCTGCATAAACGCCATCGCTCGTTAGAAAATTAGCCTTGTTGTACAATTTTTTTAGATTTGGATTTTGCGGCATGAATATGCTCCTCCTAACATGTTTTTTTCTGAAAAACAAATAAGCGATGCCCCAATTAATGTTGGGTAACATCGCCAGAAATTTGATCTATGCTTGGTTTCATCACCTCCCCTAAGCCGATTGCATAAAAATAGCACCGACATTAAGCCGGTGCTTCATCCTGTACTAAAAATAGGTATGGCGATTCCCAAAGATCACCGGGACTTACATCGCCGGTTGATTGGCCGGTGATCCATATGCCAGTTTCTGCATGAGTTGCCTTGATCAGTTCTTCGCTACAAATGAACCTCGTCGGGATATCTAAGTAGATTGGAACACCCATCTTCTTCCGTAGAAAGAGCGCTACGACTTCCGGCCAGCCGTAGCGAGCGCCGCCTGTAGAAAGTATCCTTTGCAAAATCTTCTCTCGGGTATCTCGCGGAAAGTTTAGCCTCTTCACTACAAAATCGGCATAGTTGCTCATATCCGCAAATCCCGCCAGTCGAAAAGAATTTGCTTCGAACACCCGATTTTCGGAAACGAAATAGGCCACATGGAAGTATTTACTTCCTGTGGCCCACTGGACTATTTTTGCTATGATCCGATCCAGAAGAGACGACTTCAGCTTTCGGCTGACAAAAATTACGTCGCACGGCTGCAATTTCACCATACCATCGCCGCGACTTCTTCTGCCGTTTCTGCAGCTAATACTTGAGACTTGAGCGTCCAAAACTTTGCAATGCAGGCGTTTTTGTGCGCCAGCCCATCGGCAAACACTTTCTTGAACTGTTCGACGGTGTGCACCTCAGGAGCCCCGGAAGCTTTCCAAACAACGGTATCCGTCACGATGCTCACCGTAATCGCATTGAGCATGCCGCCGAGGTTGATTTGCGCGTCGTAGTCGAAGTCGTATATGTTCTCGGAGCCAAGAGCATCCGATTTGAAACCTGAAAGTATGGCGGCATTACATGCGGCGTTCAATTCCGAAATCTTGGTAGCTTTCGGGTCCGGTGCGTCTGGGTCAGGACGCTCTGTCCGCGATTGCTCAACGTATGATCCCGCATCCAAGTCAAACTGGTACGTTACATCAGCGAGAGTGTACGCATCAATACGGATAGTTTCTGTCTTTTCAAAATCACATAAAATATAATCAACACCTTCACTCTTAAAGCGAATATACTCCCCATCTTTAATAAATGACATGGCCCTTTCTCCTTTCCTTTATGGCGTACCAGCAGCAAGGCGACAATCTAAATTGTAACTAGGCAAATTAATAGAATATCCAGCGTTATTTTGAGTCAGCATTTCAACTTTACAGCTTGAGTTGAAATAAATCGAATCTGCTACATTGGTATTGTAAGAGGATGACCCACCAGCAGTTCCAATAATGTAGTCAATAGTACGTGTCCCATTCGCTCCATCCGCAGATCCGTTATAGTTTATGTTAGAGGTAACTATATCTTGCTTACCGTCCAGTGTTACTCTTAATCCAATCGTTGTATTGATAACTACAGTTGCTGAACCGCCTCCGCTCCATGACCATGATCCTCTTAATTTTTCCAATCGACCATAACCGGTAACATCAAATATGGTTATGTATGATCCAGATGGGCCCACAGATCCCGCAGTCATACTTCTTAATCTCCCTACTGGTAACATTCCGCCCACTGGCGTCCACACTCCTCCGCTGTAAAATTCAACGATCCCATTATTCAGACGGAATTGAACACCGCCAACTGTATCCGCTGTCCTCGCGCTATCGACCCTTACCCCAAAAGTATTAGCCCCGTTGTACCCAACGAGAGTTGGATACGTCGCTTGCCACGGGTTTTGCGAGTTGGTATTTCCTCCTGGGTATGTACCCGCGCTGGCATCGACTATCGTATGACCATTCCCAAAGTTTTTCCACCGAATTTCCTGAGCTGTCACAAGGTCTTTGGCCATGTCGGTTCTTGGTGCATCAATGGCTGCCCCAGTATGGGTATGTATCACTGGAGCCCTCGATGTATCAGTCGGATGCACATGATCAGCACGCGCATACCGCTTCGATGTACCGACCGCAGCCGTTCCATCCATTACCGGGTTTGTTGTAGCTGCTTGCCCGAGCACAAATGCTGCTGTAGCAATTTGCGTAGTATTCGTATCTGCTGATGCTGTCGGGGCTGTCGGAATTCCCGTTAGTGCGGGGCTATCTTTCGGTGCTAGTTTGCTAGTATTCGTAGCAATAGCAGCTTTCACAAAGCCCGCCGACGCCGCCGTATCATCATTCGTCTCGACCGGAGCCGTTGGAACTTTCGGCGTACCAGTGAATACAGGAGAATCTAATGGAGCATAGGCGCCTGCTGGGATGGTAGCAGTTACGCTTGTTGCATTTCCAATTGCAGCATTGATTCGGTAGTTGCTAGAAAACGCTCCTGAAGAAATAGGCGGTATGTTATCACCCGAGTCACCAGCGTTTGCATACGAATAGAGAATTTCTCCGAGATCAGGATCACTAGCAAATAACCCTATCTCGCATGTATAGGTGATAGCGGTTATGTTTGTATTTTCGAAAATACCGCTCACCTGTGAAGTGCTTCCATTCCTAGTAATCGAGCTAATGGGAAAAAAAGATATCGGAGTGATAAGCTCAGTTAGTGTAAGTGGATTTTGCCCCGCAAGTTTCCCACTACCTATTTGTAGCCGAGTGAAATTGATCGTCACACCTGCCTGCGCTTTTGCATACAAGACCATTCCGGCGTTCGTAATGGTCATCGTTCCGTATGAAGCCATCCGCGCCTCCCCTTTCTATAGCGTATTTGTAGAAATAGTAATGTAATTCATTCCGCTTACCAAAGTCCCAATATATCCCGACTCGTCTATTACCGTAGAATTAATATAAATGATCTTCACACCCAATGGTTTCGGAATGATCATTCCTGCGATAACCATCTCTACGGAAATGGGGTCAAGACCGCTGTTTATGACGGCTTGCATCGTCATGTCCTGGTTGTCGATAATTTGGATTGGTGCATTTGGGAATATTTCATTCCATATTTTGTACATGGATGGGATTGTTCCGTCCCATTGGTTTTGAGCGATTTTTGCTTTCAACGCAATTCTGTAGTTTGTATCATCCAAGACCGGTGACGATCCGCTTGCGGGATTGAAGGGAAGCTGCCTGCTTCTCCCAAGTATGGACCCAAGCAAGTCCAACTGCGATCCCACCGCTGTTTCTATGTCAAACTTGCTGGGAATCGCTTCTGTTTGCTGCATACCTAAATCAACTTTTATCAGCAAACTCTCTAGCCATTTAGTAAGCTTTGGCTGCGTCCGGTGTTGGGATGTAAGAATATCCAGATACTTTTCAATCCTGGTTTTGTCCAAATTCGGCGTCATGGGCACTGTAGATGTTGTCCATGACGCTCCATCCATAAGAGTCCCTGTACTTTTATTCGCCGTAGAATCCGAAAGTGAGGTACCCTTGCCTTCGTCGCATTTCCAATACCCAATTAGCCCCGGTTCATTGCCAAATAGCGCTTGATTCATACTGGATTTGATTTGATCCTCAGATCGAGCAACATTCCACAATCTGATTTCATCCATCGCACCTTGAAAAGGGAGCCGCGACGCATCTAAATATATTCCAAATCTCTGTATGCTAGTGGCATCCAAATTAAGGTTTCGGACCCCAGAAGCTTGCAATACACCATTCAAGTAGAGTTTCTGAGTTACGCCGTCGTAAGTGCATGCAACGTGATAATAGACGCCTTGAGTAATGGTGGAGTCACTTGTTAGAGTTAAAGGAGAGCGCCCATAAAATTTCATACTGACTACAATTTTGTTCGAAGTATTTATGCGAATGTAGGTCCCGATGTTATTAGTGCCAAGCAGATTATAAGTTCCCGATGCAGAAGTATCGCTTCTAAACCAACATTCGAAAGTTATCTTCGACCCAACGGGCAGAGTCGGAGTTGATAAAGCGACATGGCTACCAGATCCATCAAAAATCAGGGCTGCCGGATTCGTCCATCCCATATTTAAATTCCGCCCTCCCTAAGTCACGTTGACCGAGATATAGGCGACATTGCCGCGTGTCACCTCGTTAAAGGTTGTAATTATATCCGCGGTTCCTTGTGTCTGCCCATGCCTTGCAGCTGTAACGCTTGTCACAGAGAAAATTGGTTTTGTAGGAACTTCATTTACACTGAGAGCAGCCCCCCAAAGACTGGATATGGAAAGATCATCGCCAATAGAAAGACTACTATTGAATGCCGCTAAAGCATTTTTGATGTTTTGAGTTGTAGCTGTTGTATATCCAGCCAATTGTTTTACGTTTACAACCACGTCGATGTCAACATAGGTTGGACGATAGAATCTATAGGTGTTCAGTGCGCCGTATTGGTCACTCACCGTTACAGAGGTTGTTCCGTTCGTAAAACATCCAGGACCTTTCCTGCGATACAAAGCTCGCCCTATATCTGCGTCTGCCCCTCCCTCTACTACGGCGGTTATCGAGTGTGCAGGCAAGCCGTTGCTATCGGTCACGTTTGTATCGTTCTCATAGAGAACGAATCGTGTAACGCCGTTTATTGCTGTTATTTCCCCTTTCACTCCTTCCAGTATGCTCCTGCTTGGCTGTGCCGTACTCGTTGCTTGTCTCGCTCTCAGTTCGCCGTCTGTCTCCACAGGAGAGCCTACAGTTGCGGCAGCGGGGTTTATGACCGAAGTCCATCCATAGGTGGGTGTCACGATTTTTTTTATGTCGCCGGCAGATGCACTGATCGCGCCGTTTGTTTGACATGTCGCAAGAGCTGTTACCGTTCCTGAGTCACCGATTGTTATCGGGCTCGTAATGGACCATTTGTTTCCGTTCACATCCTCAACTACGCCGTTTGTGAGAATCGTTCCTTTTGTCCCGGTCAATGTGACATATGCGGTTGAAAATACTGCTGGTATACGCTTGATTCCATTGATTCCGACGACAATATCAAGTCCGCTGCCTATTGCTGTAGCAGGCCCGCGAGAATTATATGTGGATTGACTTAGTAGGTACGAATCATAAATCATACTCGAAAAAGCAGAAATCAGTTGGTAGTCTTGACTGTCGATGCCAAGGTAGATATCTGATCCAAAAATCTCTTTCGAATCAGCTATCAGTTGATCACGAATGTCAGTATATGAAGGGATTCTTATTCCTGTTTCATCGATAATCGGGGCAAAATATGTCATTAGAATTTCACCTCCACCGTCGCATCCCCGTATTTGGTTTCAGCGGTACATATCAATCCGTATTTTCTCTCTTCATAGCTGCTTTCAAAATTCGTGATGCGTGTTACATCCTTTGTATTCAAAATTACATCCCGAACGAGTAGGTCCGTAGCCTGCACATTTTCAGGCGTCCCAGGTTGACCGAGAATGTTTTGGAATAGGGGCAACCCCTTGGCCGTATCCTCCCACCATTCACCCTGGAGCAGAAGTAAATTGGTTTTTATAGCCTGACTTACCGCGGTTGTGCCCGTATAGAAATCATTCTCGTTGTGTCCGAATGTATAGTCCCCGTTGTTCAATTTCCTGTATCTCAAATCACTTTCTCCCCTTTCCTAATGCTTGGAAATGAGAATCTTTGCTGAAGCATACCCAGAACCCAAATACCCGTACACTCCAAAATCAGTAAACGTCGCATTTATGTTTCCGAACTGTTTCACGGTACCATCCGAAAGAATGCCTTTGACACCCATGATAAAAGTGTTGTCTTTTGTCCAAGTCGAATCAGGGTAGGACATATTGAAATCTGTGGTATTCACGATATCAGCGTTGACGGTGACGATTGCAGGAACAACTTTTCCTCCCAATTTGGCGTCGCCTGTATCAGAAATTTCAAACACATCTATCCAGTTTTCCTTTGCCCCACTTTTATTTTTGGGGAGTTTCCGCCAGACCCACTTTGTATTTTCCATGCTGGCCTGGTTCGAGTACGGATTGAATGAACCATTGTCATAGAAATCAATCGGGCTGACCATGCCCCAATAGAAGCTATTCAGGGAAGGTTTGTCGCTGGCAAAAAGCCCATGGAATGCATTCCAGAGCGTTCCGTTGTACGCATAACCGTATTCATTGTAGGGCTTGTTTGGGTCAGTGCTGCCCCCAGAGAATTTGCCAAGCGATATCCTTTTGTATGGGCTTGTTCCATTACCATCCACTTCAAATCCAGCCCCGCCGATTGTCATTCCACCATATGCGTCCATCATGAAGGAATTTTGCCAGCCAAGCATGATGCCAAATTCTTGCCAAACACCGCCAACATATGACCCGATATCTTCCCCGGTTTGGTCCCGTAAAGGGTCGCCCACGGCATATGCATTCTTCCCGTTCGCCTTCCAAAGGTTGACTCCCTGATTAATTGAGTCGAAACCTTCTTCTCCCGGGTAAGTGCCGCCGCCTTGCATTTGCCATCCAAACGAGAAGTTGTTGACGTTGATCCGTTTGAATCTCTTTGCCTCGTAGTCGTATCGGGCATTGATGAGAATCCACATTTCTGTATAAGCAATCCCGCCGCGCACTCCGGTTATGACAGCGAAGTTATAAGCGGAGAAACTAGATGCTGAATCTCTTGGGAATATTGCAAGGTTCCCCTTCACCTTTCCACCGGATGTTCCACCATCTGCAATGTTGCCGTTAATCTTCACATCCGGGGCCGAAATATCAATCTCACTGGGATTCACCCGAATGTACGCGGCTCCGTCATCGGTTCGCAACTCAGCCGCGGAGGTTGAATAGTTGGTGATTTTTCGCGGTTGGGACCATACGCCCAAGATAGCAACGGCGTCCGAAAGGTCATGCCTCCGCTTTTCGATTTGGTTCTGCATTCCGCTATTGCTGAACCATGCGTCTATGCACATGTCCGCAAATACGACCAAGCATTCATCCCCAGGCTTCACGGGCAAAGTCAGGGCAAAACCTCCAGCCCTGGGGACTACAATCGGAACATCCAGCAGCAGAGGAAGATCGACCCAGCGAGTGGTCAAGTCATCATTTGAGATCCGTTCACGGAGGGCCGGTTGAACTGTGACGGTCTGCGCTACTGGGTCAAACTCTTGGATGATTCCTGGAATCGAAACCCGAAAATTGTTTGCGAAATTCTCCAACATGAGCAGGTACATTTCTTCTCGGTTTTTCGGTATTCTCTCGCTTATTGGCAGTGTCACAGTTCGTACCTCCTTAAAACGGATTTGCCGACGTTAGCGGCATCATGCTTGGAATGATTCCAGCTTGCGAAACAGTTGTACACTCTGTATACCAATCATCCCCGCGGGTATCTCCAGTATGTCTCATGCTAATGATTCGGTAGATTCCGTCAGAGTCTAAGTTTCGCTGTGCTTGTCCAATTTGATATACCTGGGCGCGAATCAGGCTATTGTCGATGTGGACGAGCGAATTCAGCTTTAGCCTCGGATTCAGTAAGCATTTGAACGTCACCCCTTGATCGGCCTGTGTTGGTGTCCCGATTAGCCCAGATTCAGGTGAAAGGTCAAATATTTCACCTTCCGGAAGATCGGTCATGCGAACGATGTTCACCCTTCCGTCCTCCATGTAGAATGCTGCTTCATTGGTTTGTGCTAACTGCCGAAGGTAATCCTTCGCCAAACCAAATACGACCTTCCCGCGGGTCAATTGCGCATCGCTAAGGCCATCTGAAATGTTTGCTATTTGTGTGGGAATGGCAGATTGATTCACAACGTTTTCAGCAATCGTTCTCGCCGTCTGTCCCTTTACGACTGAGAAATTGACAAATCCCTGATTAAGCGCCCTCTCGCCATCCAGTGAGTACAGCGACAGCCGGTATGTAACCCCATCCTCTTTGTCACGGATCGGCTGGACGATATCGCCGTCGAAGATCATCCCGTATTGTTCGCCTTCATATCCGGCTTCGACGACGATCCTATTCCCTTCCTGAATAATGGCATTTTCCGTTTCCGCTGAAAGGTTGTAAAGCACGACTTCAGAAGAATTCGGGGGCGTGTTCATCGCTTTACTGATCGAAAACTTGCAGCGAAGGTTTGAAACATCCAAAGCAATGCCATTAGAGTTGCTGACAATTATCCGGTACCTACGACCGTACAAAATGTTCCCGTATTTTTGGCTATTTGCTACAATTCCATAGTTGCTTTGTGGGATATCGACTGAACTTTGTCCGTTTGTTGTTTGTGTAGAATATGAAGTGGTTGTTGTCGTTGTAGGGCTACTACTGATCCCCTGATATTTCAGCCAAATGTTATAGCGCCGTTGATAATCGCTATCCGGGATAGCAGGTCCAACATATTGAAGCGAAAATTTCCTGAAATCTCTTCCTGCGGAATTCCATACCTGTTTGATTACATAGACCGCGGCTGCTGTTGCAAGGCCATCATTACCTAGAACAAGCTTTTGCTGATCCGAAAGTGAGGATGGCCATGTTACCCTGAACCGGTTCGCAGCATATTGGAAAGCATCCGTATGCCATTTCGGCCAAACCTGCCCGGGTCCGAGTGCATTCCCACTGTCTCCAAGTATATTCGTAAAGCTGGTTTCTGCATCGATCGTTGCAAGTACAATATTCAAATCAGCACCCTGCGTCTGTGCTTCGGAGATAGCTAGATTCTTGATATTCTCAGCCAATGGTATCACTCCAAGCCAAAACGTAATCTGTCCCTATATTGTTGAAGTCGGGGATGCCGTCAAATTCTTCACTTGTGGACAGAATCACTGCACTACCGATTCCCAAGTACGTATATTGGCGTAGTATATCCGCTGCCGGATATTCTCCCGAGACTATCGGAACAGCATCCAGTAACAGTTGACCTGTTTTTTGATTGGTAATGGACATGAACCAGTACCCACCGACTGAATTGTATGTGAACACAAAATATAGCGTGATATTTTTCGAATCAACCGGCAGAGTGCAAACTAAGCTTTGGTTCGATGAAGGGATGAGCGGAATGATTTTGGTTGCCACTATCCCCCACCTCCAAATGCTGATTTAAGAGCATCACCCAGATTCTTTGCCCCCATTTGGACTAGTAGGCTCTGGTTCGGGGCAGCCGGTTCCTGTGCTCCCCTATTTGCTGAATCCGTCACCGCAGGCCGCGAGCTTATTCTGACTGTTCTTACCTGTGCGACAAGTATCTCCTTGAGCGTCACAGTACAGCGTAAACCGTCATAGGTAGTTACATCATCCGGCGCTGATATTACTTCAACCAGCATGTTTTGGTAGAGGTCCAGTCGTGTATGGACTTGCATCGGAATCCGAAGAGCCTGTAGCTCCCGTAAAAGCCTGAAAGCTTGAACCGACCTTGAGTACCCCCCTGAAAATTGGCCGGGTACCAAGCTTGTAGCCACATTGGACATTCCCACTTCCATAATCAATTCCTTTGGTTGCAGGAAAGCATGATCAGATATTGCAGCGCCCGTCTGTACGGGATGTTCGGTGATCGTCAGTCGGCTCGTATGGGTCATTTTCAGGAATGCATCGAAAAACCACCCCCCGATGTTTGTTTTTGCATATACAAGTCCTTGTATCTCTGGTGCATTCAAATCCAGAATAGGAGAGTCTGCCATTATTTTATCAGCCCCCTTACACTGCGGATGATAGCAACATCGGTGAAATCATGAACAGCTGCAGCCGTCGCATTTGGATCGGAATTGCCGTATACATTGTTTGTTTGATTTACGGTTACATTTGTATTCTTGTTGGTTGTATTCGAACTTGGAGTATATACATAACCAGGTGTTTTTGAACTGAAATCAGCGCTGCCATACTTGGCGGCTAAGTCCGTCACCCAACCTCCAAATTTTGAAAGATTGTCGTTCTTTAGCCAGTCTGGAAGGTTGTTTTGCATCGATTTTGTCAACTTCACAATAGAATTGTACTGGCCTCCTACATCACCGGTAAATGTTGCTTTAATTCCCTCGATTGTAGCTTTGAGGTCTTTCAAAGATTGATCCAGCGACTTTATAGCACCGACAATTATGTTTGTAATAATGTCACCAATGCCTTGTAATGCCACTTGACTATCCTTGAACCCAAGAGATTCAAGCACAATACTAGCGATTGTGTTTCCCAAGTCAGTTGCCGCCTCACCAACTCCAATGAAACTCTCTTGCAAGCTATCGAAGGTTTTATCCTTTTCCAGTTCGTCAAACGCTTTGGAAATTGATTCCTTAATTACGCCCCCGATAATCGTCATTGATGCGGAGATATTTTTAGCCATGTTGACCAAATTTTCTCCGATCTTACTGTTTTGCACTTTTTCAGCGAATTCGTTGAATTTCTCAAGGGCAAACTGAAATCCTTCCGCGATCTTATGCGAAAATTCACTCACTTTTTCCCACATAGGGCCAAAAGCAGATTCGCCGCCATCAAGATAGGCATAGAAATCATCCAGTAGCAGAAGGAGTAAGGAGAACAAGCCAATCATTTTCCCAATTGGTCCAGCCATAAGAAATACGCCAAGTGCAGATATTGCACCGCCTATCAGTTTCATGTTTGCTGGAATCTTCTCTCCAATATCACTGAAAATTTTTATTACATCCTTCCCGGCCCTGACCAACGTAATCCCGAGCCGTGCAAACCATGCCATGATCTTTGCTACAGATTTCGTCCAGTTCGGCATGTTCTTTACAATGGTTGCGTTTATGTCGCCAAGTTTCTTCTTCACATCACCCAACGGACCACTCATGTACTTAATGAAGTAGTAACCGATCCATTGCATGGCGTATGTGGCTTCGAGTTTCATTTTGGTAAATTCAAGCCGGATGGATCGTATCTCTTTCATCTGCTCGCCAAATTCAGCAGGTGGCTTCATATTGTTTATTGATTGGCGAAGTTCCTGAAAGTTCCTCATCAGTTCAGGGCTGAGATACAAATCTTGCAGCGTGACTCCCATCGCGCTCAGGGTGTTGTTGAACGCTGCAGCCTGATCCTTGGTAGTCCATAACTGCCGCGCCAGCTTTTCATTTGCGAGGTCTGCTTGGGCAAGTCCATCCAGAAACTTTGCAATAGCAACGTTAGCGCCGACAACAAAGGAGGTTACAGCAGCGCCAGCCATTGCAAATTGGGTTACCGCTCCGCTGGCAAACTTAGCAACGCCTTGTCCTACAGAGTCAATAGCTTTTTTTGCATCGCCGTAAGATTGATTATCTACAGCGAATCCAAGAGCAACCAAGTACTCTTTAATAGTATCAATCACTGTGCGTCCCTCCTTTTTGCGGCTTGTTCGGCTCTTGATCTATTTTCGAAATTAACGGCCATCATTTCATGTGCGTCAAGCAAATCATCCAGCGTGAACACATCTTCTACAATGTCACGATGATTCCAAAATCCACACATCACGGGTGCATACAGGAATTCGTTTACGTTTTCTAACCTTGCCGGGATGAAGTCAAGAGGTTGCCCAGAATTGTACTCAACCCGGCTCCTTGAAAAACGGGAGAAATATTGAAAATCAATGCATGCGCTGTCAGCGCAAGAACCGTAATTGTATCCTCTTCCAAGTCCATTACGCCAAATGTTCCGTTGTCATTCAAAACTGCTGTAAAACCTGCCGGGAGGGATTCATAGCATACCTTCAAGCATTTGTCTTGAACGTAGGAAAAATCATTTTCGGATAGCTTCCCGAGTTCTTCAATTATGCCGAAAATATCAAAGCTATTTACGTCCACATCTTCCGGGCTTTTAATATCTTTAAACTTCTTTACATCAATCCCCCTAAAGAGGGGAGCAAGCAGTGCCGCAACCTTGATCAACATAAACGCGCCATCACGGGCGGCGAATTTTTTGATCCTAAACTTTCGCCCATTTACTTCGACATCTTTGTATTTTTCAGTAGCCATACGCCCTCCTATAGTGCTGTTTGTTGAATATCTGCCGCCATGAGTTGCCAGCTGATCTGCTGACCTTGTGCCTGATAGGGCTTATCTGGAAGCTTTTGAAAGCTTACGCCTGTAGAAGTCGTTATCTCTCCCATTGTTGGCGCAATAATCGAAATGGTCATGTTCGCCCACTCAGATACAGGAGCAAATTCCAAATAGTTGTAGGCTTTAGTAAGCCATTTATTCAAAGACGATGATTGCTGAATTTGTATAGTGTGACTGCCGTTTCTCCCTTTTATTTTTGAAATCATTACTGATCCGTCCGCCGCAACGTCATGAGCAGTTCGATCTTGTGACATTGTAGTCGTAATAGAGCCAATACCAGAGCCAGTAGCGACAAACCGACCTATAGACGGATGGGAAATGACAGCTACCACATCTTCAAAACCGTATGATGAATATCCCACTTACTTTCCCTCCTATCTATTCACGATGACGCCGATAACGACATGCTCAATTGCGCCCGCGAGTTTCACGGCAACATAAATCGGAGGCGATTTTCTTGCGTCCCGATCAGCTTGGGATTGGTTGGCGATTCTATCCGCCAGAACCAGATACCCTGTAGAAAGAGTATCGCCTGTTTGGAGGCCCAACACGGGCGCAGCATTCCAAATTCCCGGGGCCAGTATCCCGCGATTCCTTGCATCTTCACAAGGCGCTGTGATTGCGCTGACCAAAACTGCTACACCATCATTCGTTTGTGGGATTTTGGCAGAACCTTTCAGCGCGTTCATTACGGCCGTTTGAATAGAATTTGTAAGTACATCAAGGTTCAGTACCTCGTCGAAGTGAACACCGTCCGCCACTGTCCCTTGAACGAGCAAATCATACTTGGCCCCATAGTTCGTATATACATTTCCGTTGTTCGCGAGAATTGTATTGACCTGGGCGGTTGTCAAAGCCTCTGGAGTAACCCCAACTTCGGTTTTGTACGCCAACGTAAACGCCGAATTTGCCAACCCCGTATTTGCTCCCATTGCATACCCCATAGCAGCGACGGCAGCATGTGGGGATGTGCTATATTGCCCAAAGGACCGGTGCCGGGAAGCCAGCTTCAGCGTTTCCAATACATTTCCGGCTGTGCCCACGGGTACGTCAGTATCCGCGGTCGTGTAGAAGAATGCGGATAACGGCGTCATTGCATCTACCGCGCTCGAAACGGCAATAATATCGGATTTTGCTGCTCCGCAAATATAGCAGGCATACCAATCATTGTTGGACGCTCTACAAGCCGCTACAGCCTGCACAGCAGTTTCGGAACCTGTACCATCCCATCGCCCGATAATCACGTTTGACGGCCTTGGAGATTGGCTGAAATAGATCGTCGCTGCTGCATATTCTGGTTCTGTGCCTGCCCAGCCATCGGAGCGCATATCCTCAATACCGCTATACAGTACTGTTCTTTCCGTCGGCGTGATGACCGTCGATTTACCGATGATCAAACCAAGATTGAACCCGCTGTTCGCTACGGCCAGCGGCGAAACTGTCACTGTCACATTCACGATACTGTTCAGTGATTGAGTCAAGTTGTTCACCCCTTCACAATTTTTACCTCGGCGCTTTCGATATACGGGATATCGCTTTGCCGGACTACTTTTTCATTGAACCGCGCAAAAAAGGATGTTCTCTCCCACCATTCGCCATTGTAAAGTTCAGGCGTTCGGATAGGCATAGAAACATCCGTGACAAGGAACACATTGTTTTTCGCCAATTCTTCCGCTATTTCTGAGCGAAAGAGGCAGCTTCTGATCAAATCAGCATCATTGAAACTGCTGGGTCCATAAAACACCCAATTTATTGCCAGTACCCGGGTGTATGAAAGACCGCGACGCACTATGCCCGATGTGGATTCTCCATATCCAACTTCCACCTGCTGCGTAATTGTGTCATCACTGAAGTTGACCATGATGAAAACTACATCCTCGTTTCTTTTCCAGGATGGAGCGCCATCCGTAGGCCAAGCAATCCGAACTCGGTTTTGGCTTGTTGGTGCGTCAGGGTTTAAACCTAAGCCCTTTATTGTGACATTAAAAAATAACCTGTTAATTTGTTTGATATCCAAAATTGTATCGGTCAATTCAATCTCCCGCCATTCTTACGCCGAAGGCTTTGTAATAACCGAATTCAACCCAAGGAAGAACCGAAAGAATTCTATAGCGATCACCACGCCAGAGAATTTCATCGGATGTGCCGGGATTAGGCTCACTTTCTGCTCTTGTGATATAAATCTGTTGTGTTGAATGAAAACACATCATCCCAGTTACCCTATCGCCTTCTGGTACCTGTTCAAGTGATTTGGCACTTGCTACTGTAACAGTACCCGATAATTTAATAACCGTTTCAGAAGGTTTCCACTCCCCGTATTCCCATATGCCGGTCTTTCGATATACAGTGAATCCATTTGGTTGAGCAAAGTTGCGGCTTGTCACTACCCGCGAAACATTCACTCTCATGATTAGCTGCCCTCCTTGACGACGTAGGTAATTGCCTTCCTCAGTTCACCTTTGTCAATCAATGGCCTATCGCTGCCCTTTTTGGCAATCGTTGCTGGTGAGTTTTCAGGCCATCCATTAGCCGGGTTCGTGAACCATCCTCGCGCTACATTTTGCCCCATCATCCCGAGCTTTTGAAGCTCAGCATCGGGGTCCTTTCCATCCAGCAGCGTCGTGATTACTTTGCGCATCTGCTTCGCAAGCGGTTCTTTGTTGTGCTCAATCGCCGGTTCCAGTACAGGACGCGGAGGAGAACGCCAAAGTGGAGAACCATGCGTTTGAATGAAAAGCTGGTATGCCTTGCTGTATGTCATTTCTCCACTCTCGACCTTCGGATTCATTTCATCGCGCATTGCCTTCTGCCTTATCCCGTGAGTATGGATATACAAAAGTTCGGCATTGGTAATTTGTCCGGTTCCGGTATCTCCTGCCCTGCTCTCGCCTTCTGGGATGCCGACGAATACCTGTTTCCCGGCCAATTCTTTCAGCATCTTCCCGAATTCTTCGGTCTTGTCCACGCTATTAAGAACCTTGACAAATCCTTTGAACATGATCTTGTACCGTTGCTAAATGCCTAGAAGTCTATTGATTTTCCCAAGACATTTCGTTATGTCTTTTGAAACATCAAGTTTCACGACGGATTCGACTTCAATAAGCAGTTTTACATACCTTTCAAGTTCTTCGATTGTAGGTTCAATTCCGGATGTGTGAGAAGAAGAATTTGCGGGGGAAACATTTCTACTTTCCGGAAATACGTTAAAATTCTCCCCCATATTTAGTTTCCCATGATCAATTTTCACATCGCCATTACCACTGATCTCAACGAATCCTTCTCGTCCTTCAAACTTAATACGAACACTCCCGAGAAATCCGAGAACAACATCAAATTCTTTATACATCCGGTTCTCATCCTCCGATTATTTAATAGACATACATGCCGCCCAGCCCCATCAGCTTTCCCATCGTTGCGAACTGCTGTCCGTAGATCGTCAATTTCCACGCTGCCCAGCCACCCAAGTCCTGAGCTATTGCATTGTAATCCATGCTGACAGATACGCCGTCAACGGCCTCGGATGTATTCAAACCAGCAGATTGCCCGGCAGCAATAGCCGCCGCTGCGCCGCCGTCAGGATCAGCCGCGCCCAAAAGGTGAAGTGTACAGAAATGGGCAATAAACCATCCCATTGCCACCTTCCACGCCGCGTGCCAGCGTGCTTCCTTTATTGAGGCATTAGCAAGATCGATATACATTTGAATGATATGGGCAGGTAAATTTTCCTTACCTGCGGAGTCCGGCCCGAACTGCGGATATACGGCAAGGAAGTCCGCCAACAGAAAAGGGGGATTGTCTCCAAATCTTAAATTGGAGGCTCCCCCTATAATTCCATTAGCTTCGATCATTCAGTATTAGCCGCCCGTTGTTTACGTGTCGAAGTGGTTTCGGTCCCAGTTGTTTGAATTGGGTCGTTGCTGGCATCATCCGCATCCGCAGCTTTTTCTTTTTCGGAAGCTGCAGCTTTCAGTTGTTCCAATTCCGCGCGTGCTGCTTCCAATTCTGCTCGAAGTTTGTCTGTTTCTTCGCTGTTCTGGTTTCCTGCGATGGAAACAGCAGGCGCAGATTCGATGATGCTGACCGTTCCATCGCTTGAGGCCAGCTTAAACATGCTAGAATTGAGTACCCAATCCGGCACAACAGCAATATCCTTATTTGTTACAACGACCGGCTGTTCTTGTCCGTTCGGGTCATCGAATTGTAGTGTTCTTTTTGATAAAATTCGCATTCGTAGTATCCTCCCTTAAATCCCGTCACAATAGCGGGCGCATTGTGTATACAGGAACTTAACTTGTCCCAATTGAGCAGCATACGCCGTCATATATGCAAGCTCAGTTACTTGTGGCTGTGTCATGATGCGGCTCAATGGCACCGGCAAATCAAAATTTACGCGGTTATCATTGTTTACGTAAGCAATCATCCGGTCTGTACCGCCAACGCCGGCACCTGTGCACCAACGAGAAGGCCCAATGAACAAGTCAATGCCCTGATTTCTGCCGATGTTGTTTTCAAGCAAGAATTTCAGGATGGAATCCGTACCAGCTGCGCTCACTTTCCGACCAGTCAAGTATGCGTATTGTACAGGCGGGATCAAGATATGGTTCGACATACCTGTCAAATCGTATTCGGAAGCGGCCCATGTATCATTGATGATGCGGTTTACGTCGTCAAGGATCTCGTCCGGAGTTTTCAAGTTCCATGTGGAAGAACCGCCAGCACCAGCGGGTGCCGATGTAGCTACCAGATCAGGATTGTTTACAAGGCCATAAATACCGATGCCTGGAATACCCACATAAACGATATTGTCAATGGACTTGTTATAGTTTAGGCGAATACCATTGTCCAGGATATCATCTAAGCTGCGGCCGATATTTTGAAGCTTTGCCTGATCGACAAACGGAATTTTCATGATGTTGGAGAACGTGAAGACCTTCCATACATCTTTGGTTGCGTTAGCCTGCATGATTGGAATATCGTTCGTCTCGCCGCCGATGATTCCATTTCCACCAGAAGCCCCGCCGGTTGTTGCGTATTCAATGAACGAATTGGATGTGAAGTCTACCCAACCGCCGCCAGTCTTCGAAACGATATCTCGTGCCCAAGTAACAGATTGAAGAGGCTCATAAAGCTTCGGATCGCGTTTTTCTAGCTCGGCAGTAAGAAAAGCCATACCTCCTCCAAGCGCTGCGTCACTCATATACATGGGTGCGCCCAAGCCCATAGGGGTAAACAAATTATTGCTTGCATTGGTCATAAATGTTGTCATTAGTTGGTGTCCTCCTTACGGCTGATTCCGTGTAAGCAGCGTTACTTCTGCTACGCGGTTCGCGTCCATTTTTCCGGTTTTCCATTTAGCGTTGGTTAGAAGGATTGTATTTGTGCCATCCGCAGCGGCTTCAAACCCACCAATGACACCGGCCGGGATAGTAGCATTGGCTGCAATTCGGATGTATACCGAACCGGCTGCGCTAGGCGTTCCCACTTTGCAAATTACGGTGATTGTGCCTCGCTCCGCTACGTCACATGGCTGACCTGGTTTGTACTCACCCGCATTTGTTAAGTAATCGGTGCTTTGCTTGACTTCGCGGACTGCAATACCGGCAAATGTTGCTGCCGTTCCGCTTGCACCGAATTTCGAATATGTGTTATCCCCATTAAGCACAACTGGATCACCAAAAGTGATGCTTGTTGTGTCAGAAGGACGTACAAATCGATTTGCAATGATGGCATCAACACTCCGCGAGATATTTCCGGCATAGCCGAGATTCAATTCTTTTCCAATTACACTTCCTGGCATATTTGTTCACCTTCCCTTATTAGGCTTTTTCTTTTGGCATATAGTGTGGATTGCGTTTTGCAGCAATGTCCCTACCGAGTTGAGAGTGATCGACTTTTTGCGGCTGCTGGCGTGTATCTGCTGCCTGCTTCTTAGGGCTTTTGCTAATTTCGGCGTATGTGTTTCTTGGTGCTTTGCTCTTTACCATTGCAAGAGCTTTATCCGCAACCTTTTTCCTTGCTGCTGGATCCGGGATATCAGCAATAAGGGATTTAACTTCTTTTAGAAAGCGAAGATTGAACGAATTATCCCCGGTGATCGCAGGTTTCGGACGATCCTCCGGCGCTGTAACAGGCCCTTCTTCGTCCATTGCCTCGGCTGGGATAGTGTGGGACTCTTCCTCGTCCGAATCCTCCGTTTTGCCGGCCAGTTCTTCGATTGCTGCGTCAATGGCCTCGTCAGCGCTTGGTGGTTGTTGCTTTGCTTGCATAATGGCCGAAACCATTTCTGTGAGTTTGCTCACCTGCTCCGCCAAAGCTTGAATTGCCGGGTCCTGATCTTTACCTTCTTCCCTTGGGTCAACAGGTGGTAATTCGTCGGCGGCTGCTCTTTCTTCGGCCAATGTTTCTACTGCGTCCATGATTGCGTCAGGATCGGCATCAGCAGCGAATTGTTTCAGCCCTACCGCAGCCAGAAGCCGGGTGAAATTAACCGGGTTTTTCTTTGGTACCGTAATTTTTTTGGACATTCTCTGTTCTCCTTTCGATTCTTCCGTATTGTTGTTTACGGATTCGTCCTTTACAGCAACACGGGAACCAGCGCGGCCATTTTCTACAACAGCCACGTGGTTCCCGATAATTTTGCGTTGGACGTAGTTCCCTTGTTCGTCCATTTCATATTCACATTCATAGCCGCAGGATATTTCTCGCTTACGACCGCTTTCGATATCATCAATCAAGCGCGGGTCCTTCACGACCAAATCGGCAATAAGCAAATCTGCCTCATCGCCGGTTCCTCGTCGAACGTTCATTGCGACGCCCTTGTCATAAGATCGATTGTTCCCGACTTCAACAACCTCCGGGGGATGATCGTCTGTAACGCTTTTCCCTTGAAATGAAGCAATGGCCGCATCGCTAAATACTTCATCAGGATCCCGATATACTTTGACTATTTGATCGCCTTCAAGCCCTATCTCTCGGGCAAGGTATTCATACCAGCCTGAACGGGCTATAGGGGCATTCAAACATATCAAGTATCCTTCAGGGCTTTTGGACATATTCGGTGAAATCTTGCTGCCATAAAACGCTCGTACTCTCATTTTTCTGAATCACCTCCTTTCGAGGTTAGATATCATTTGTTCACCATGGAAATTTGAAAGGAGACCCACCGGAGAAAGGTGCAATTTCTTTAAATAGTGGGTTTTCTTTTAACAGTGGGTTTGCCTTCACTTGTGACCGAAGCACAGTTGGATTAATCGCATTTTTCAGTTGCATTAGTTCCGCGACCGTTTCAGCTTCATAGATCAATGTCTTTCCATCAATGATTTCAGTAAATTTGAGCATTTTTTATGTCTCCTTTATCCAGTCTGGTAATGATTCTCTATGAAAGAAATCGCGGAATTGTACGCCTAATTTAATCTTGTTGTAATCATTTGCTAATTCGTGTATAACTTTCTTCAGCATAATGTAATCTTCGTTTTTCTCGAGAGAACCTGCCTCACATTCAAAATTACAAGTTTCTATATTTTCGAATAATATATCAATGTTCATTAATACATCACGATCCTTTCAGGAAATAAAAAAAGAAGCCCATTATGTGGAATCCCTATCAAGCTGCATATGAGTCTCGTTTAATCTATTAACCCGTCTCAATACAGCTTCATCCTTACTGATTGCCGAAAAACATGCCCCAATACAACGACCATCAAATCCGGGATGTGCTTCCAACGCCGTGCGCCAAAACGACAATTCCGATTTTACTCGTTCTTCAAATGCATCCCATTCTGCCCCCATATCATCCATTCCCCTTTTCAGGCATAAAAAAGAAGCCTTCTTCTTCATCGTTCGTCGAAGGGCTTCTTCTGGTTAAGTGCGTTCAATCATTAATCCCAACTACCACCGCCACTATCGGACGAACCACTATCCGAACTGCTGGACCAACTGGAATCCGATGAGCTAGATGAACCACAGCCATGACTATGATTGTGGTTATGTGATCCACTATCATGATGATGATTTCGATGATGATTGTCGTTATCACATCGTGAAGGGGTCGGTTCTGGAACTGTTACGTACATTGGTTCATATACCGTTTCTGTTCGGTGATATGCGTGAGTGCGACTTACGGAAGCGCTGCGCATTGATGGAATGTAATCACTTGCCGACCTTTGTTTCGGAGAAGGCTTTGGAAGTAAAATGAAACCTTTTCCGTCGCACATCACACATACCGTACGAAATCCTATGATTCGGCCTACCTTACCTTTACCACTGCAATTTTCACATTCTCTACTAAACTTATCATTCATCCTTATCAGTTCTCCTTGTTTTGGTCACGGTATGTGGCTGGGCATTAATCCATCGCCTCACATAATTGCTTCAAACCGATTTGTTGCTACTCTTCCTGTTGTTCCAACCAATCACGAGTAAGCAGCATTTCTGCATATTTAAGCATTGCAGCCATGTCGAAGTGTGATATCTCGTCTTCATTTGAAACTTCTATATTGCCGCTAATAACATCAAGTTCGATTACGATACGCTTTTTCACCGTGTCACCTCAACGTTACATAATAGCCTCAAACTGCTTCCGACTCATTTTTACGATAGCTCCGTTCCTATATACCTTTGCTGGCCATGTGATCAAATCAAGATCGATAACAGGTTCAGCGTAGCACCTGCAGTTCCATATGCAGCCAGCATGGTAATTTCCGACAGATCTTTCACCAGCCAACTTTTCAGGACTTGGCGGGCTGCTCCAAGGAATTAGGACGGCCTCCATGATCTCGTGGGATTCCCTTACGCGCGAATCATCGCTTGTCCGCCATACATACCAACGAATGCCTACAAGCTCGCTACGCGCCTCGGTGAGCGCCGTAGAAGTCTTGCTTGTCTCAGTTCGGGCTATAAGGTTAACCCTACCCGTGGCCGCTTTCGGGAACCGTTGAATGATCAACTTTGTTATATCGCTTGAACGCGCGCCCTTCATGGCTTCCGACAAAATGAATTCATTGACATCCCGAGCAATTTCTTGGGGTATTGATTTTATCAACGTGGCGTTATGCCGGATCAGTTGATTCACTGTGCCACCAAGTGGCCCTTGCATTTCCTTTAGCAACGCAAGGTACAGCATCTTGCCCTTGCCATTCCTTCGCGCAGCCTGCCGCCATGTTCGCCCAGCATCGGAGAATAGATGCGTAACCATTTTCATCGCAGCAGCTTCAGCGTAATCGGAGAATACTTTACTTGCTGCATAGTTGCGTATGGCCTTAACGATTTCTGAAGGTTCTTCGAATCCAGCCAAGTAAACTAGAATCTTTTGCATCAAACGCTGAACCGCCGAACGGTAGGCTTGCTCGATCCGGCGTTTCGGTGCCCATAAACTCATTCAGATCACCGCCCGGCAGCATTTCGCCTTGTGATGTGCTGGAATCTGCATTCTCTATGTCCGCGTCCGTTATGTTCGTGAACATGCCCGTTGAATCCGACATTTGCCGAAGTTCCTTTAAGGACGTTCGCTGACTGATAATGCCCGCATTGTAAACGTTTATGATGGACGTTGTTTTCTTATCCACCAGTTCCGCAATGTCTTTGTCATCAGGTGTCCGAATCGGATTGAAGTCATACTCCAAATCGTCAGGAATAGCCCCAAGCTCCGACATAAACATAATCGGCAAGAGTTTGTCCAAGATAGGGGCAAGATACGTCTCCTGTGCCTGCTGGACCGTCTCGTAGTAGTTCTGCATGTCCGATTCGCCTGTTGCATTCATTCCCGCAGGAGCGCGGCCAAACAGTTTTGTAACCGGCGTCTGGCAGGCACCCGCAACGTCGAGCATAAAGCTCTCATAAATATCATTGAGTCCAGTAAAGGAGTATTGATGTGTTTCGAAACTGTCGTCTTTGTCCATTACATGCAGGCCCATATTTGACATGAGCCAGTTTTGCATTTGGATTGTGTTGTACAAATCCCGCTGCACCAAATCATTGCTAATTGCAAGGTTTTGACCCAGATCACCCATCTTAATGACTCGAAGATTCGCAAGGAAGATCAGCTGCGCGATGTTCCAACTTGAATTGTCGCGCTTCTTCAATTCATCGAAGACGGATTCTACAATGGATGAGCCCCAATACAACTCAGCAACCTTTTCCCAATAAGGAAGATCGTTGCCGACAAATCGCAGGATACGGCTATGATGTACTGTGAAGCTTTGCCCTTCTTCCGTCGTAATCCGATAGAACCGCGGAAGGCCAAATTCATTGTCGGATGTATCCTCAACCAATTCCTCGCCTGGGTATACGCCGGACCATCGGTCAACAATCATGATTCCCTTTAGCGATCCCGGCATGATCATATCAAAGTCCAGCGGTTGGGCAAGGATATCTTCATGTCCATCAATCATAATCAGGCCCGCAGCCCCGCCATAGAGTCGGCCCCATTTCAAACCTTGAAGTATTTTCTGCTTCAGGTTCCTGGTGCGCCAAAGCTTATCCACTTTGCGAATATGCTCCGGGGTAAGCTGGCTAATAACCTTAATCCAGTTACGTGTCATATCTTCCGGTATGGTATCTACAACGCGCCTTATGATCCAATGGCTACGGTACAAGCTATTCATCAGGTTATAGTCACGCGTCAGGCGCGTGTTTGGATAGGCTGTGCCTTCCATCAGGTTCGGCGTGCCGTACCCCAGGCGGGCAAGTACGTTTTGGAATGCGTCCGTTGTCAGCCCTTTTGGAAGCTTCTGCTGTTGTTGCTGCGGTTTGGTTGGCGGCGATGTTCGGTTGTCATTTGTTTGCTTTCGTTTCCGTCTGCTCAATTGCTATCCTCCTTTCAGGGCAAAATAAAAAGCACCCTCAATAAAGGAGTGCTTAGGCGCTAAAGATATCGTTTAACCGTTTCCCATAGTGCGTCACATAGTTCCTTTGTGTCATAAGAACCAACACTGTTTGAATATACCTGCCAGTTATATGGATTAATAGATCCTCTTTCCTTTTCCCACCATTCGTCATCATCTTTATGCATTAAATCGCCTTTATTTAATTCGCCACGTTGCGGAGCATAAATTTGGTATATTCGTTCTTTTGAATTAAGAAACTCAATCATCTGTCCTATAGAGAAAAGAGGGTAATCTTTTTTCCAGTCATTAAACTGAGCGTGATATGTTTCAACCTCGTCACCACACCAACATTCCAACGCACCGATTATGCATAGCTCAGGCCCTAAATTTTTATGGAATCGCACAAAGTAATCTCCATCTTCTGGCTTCCACCATTCCAGCAACCGTTCCTTCTGAGCATCCGATAGGGTATTAAAATCTTCCACGGTTATTCTTTGCTTCATGGATCATCTACCCCCTTAATGCTTCATCACGGACACTTTGAATTAAGTCTCTCAACTCTTGTTCCGTGAAAAAGAATCCTTCTATTCTATGAACCTCAGTACCCAATTTAGTTGTAGTGACTTTCGCCTTAAATTTATCAGATTCGAGAATTAATTTAGTAAGTTCGCGAGATAAATCGCGTTTAACCATTTCATCAATATCATAGTTACGTGAAAGTAATACCTCACTTATTTCCGTCTGCATAAAGAATCTTGAATTTTGTGGAAGCTTCATAATCATTTCCTCCCTAATTGATATTCATTTTTTATTCAAGTACATATGTATAAAATGCTGTATTTTGTACAGATGTACTCCCGCACAACCATGCGGTAAACCCGTTAATGGTGCGGGTTTTCGGCGTCAAACAAAAAGAACGATTATGCATCATTTATGCAAAACGCTCAGAAACCGCACCGTTATGGGGTTTTGTGTTTTCTTATCTACCGCTTGATTTGCTGTTGCAAACACATTTTCGTTGCCTTCATGCAGCGTTTATGCATCACGTCCAAGCAGTGAATTCGGTCTTATGATAGTTTTGACAAAGTACCTCGCAGCATCCATGCAGTGGTCATCCTTCTTAACCGGCTGCTCTACACCGCGTAAACCAGCCTTTTCATCCCATACATATCCAGATACTTCTTTTAGGAAGTTGGGGCATTTAGTGCGGTGGACTTTCAATCTGCGTTTCGCTATCATCGTCGCTGTCATGCGTAACCCTTCCAGTACATCGTTATCAGCATCTTTTAGTCTGAATCCTCTATTCCTAAAGGATACTTTCAAGCTTGATGCAGAAGGATCAACGATTACATACCGTGGATACTCGTCACCTACAAACTTTTCAAGATCGTCAGCGTATTCGGAAGTTTCTTTCTGTCTTCCGTTTTCTTTCTTTCTTTCGGGATCGACTCCTGCAGCATTTGAATCCCTGCCGCTATGATAGTACTCATCAAGCACCCAAACGTTGCCACTATCGTCCATCCAACAATCTAGAAAGACCGTTGCATTCTGGGTACCAAAGTCTACCGCGATATAACGCTGTGCCATGCTCTTGAATCCAGGAATCAGGTCTTCATCGGTGAACGTATTCAAGTCTTTGTCCCACATATCATAGATCGCGCCCTGAGCAACAACCCATTTCCCTTCAATCATGCGTAAATACCAAAAACCCGTGTAGGCTTCACGGATAAATGTTTTGTACTCATCATCAAGGTTAGGGTTATCATCTAGCTCGAAATGATACACCTTCACCATTCCGCTGCTGAGTTTCTTTTCATCTGTGATGTATTCAGTATATAGGTAATGATGCGGATGATCGGGGTTAGTCGTTGCGTATAGCTTGGCACCTTTAACAGATAACCGATTAAGGAGCTGCTTGAAGAATTTCTCTGGCATTAACGAGAGCTCATCACAATAGGCACCGGCCAATGTTTTACCGCGAAGGTATTTCTCCGAACCTTCATCCTTCGCGCCAATAACCTTGATCTTGCGGCCAAACATGATGATGAGGCCCTTTTGGGAATTGTACTTGTAGTTCTTTTCCCCTACCGTATCGAACAAATCCTGTAGCACGTTATCATAGATCGTTTCTTTAGAAACACCTGTAATGATCAGTAATCCTTTTGGGCCGGTCTTAATGTAATTGATCCATTTAGGGATCATCCCGACTGTTTTACCGGAACGTACAGAACCTTCTAAGATGTTAATGCGAGCATCTTTTTCAATCGGATTCAGTATGAACCGGGTTATCTTCTCCCCGAACATCTGGAATTCCATCGTCCGCACCTCCGATTGCTGCGGCGCTGAGTCTGATCATTTCCGTTAATTGATCAATGTTCCCTTTGCCCGTTTCATCATCGTCATCATCAATGATGTTGCGTTCGATCTCCAATTTTTCCTTTGCAATTTTCAGTTTCTCTTCTTCGATCATTCGTTTATGGTTATCAGGCAGCAGGTCCAGGTATTTTGTCAAAACTTCAAGAGCTTTCATCTTGTCGTGAAGCTTGATACTCACTCCGTCCTTGCCCTCTTTAACTTCGCTTATTAGCGTTCCATCAACTTCGCTGGCGTTCCGAAGCGCAACAAAGCTTTGCTTGGTCATCATCGTTTCGCCGTCGGGCGTTAGAACTGGTCCCTTCTTCGTCATGATAGGAACGTCTTGTTGTCCGAAATCAACGTAATCTTTTATATCAGCAAAGGCTATGGCAGCATACTTGTTCAGTACGTCCATCGCGTCTACAAATAAAGCATTAGCCATATTAGCCTTTATTCTATTGACTTCTGCGCTCACTTTAGCATTTCTTAGCAGCCGGCTCCCTTCAACGTGAGCACTATCAGCTGCATAGCCTGCATTGATTGCCGCTTGAGTTGCATTGAAACTTTTTACATAGTAGAGACAGAATATTCTTTGTCTGTCTGTTAAGTCTGCTGACAATTCATCAGCATTCGGAGCGTTGTAAATTGTATCGTTCTTTTTAGTACCGTTATTAGAACGTTCCGTAATCTTGGGTCGTTCTTTTGCTTTTTTCGGAACGTTACGTTTTGTTCGTTCCGTATTATCGACTTCTCCGTTTAAATCCTTGTCCCATTTGTATTTTGATTTCCATCCGCGAACTGTTCCATCAGGAACACCAAGCTTTGATGCAATATCGATTAGGTTTATCTTTCCGCCGGCAGCAATATAGAGTTCTTTTGCTTCATCCATTTTAGGATCACGTTGTCTTCCCATTTACATTGTTCACCACCGCCTATGTTATATATGGTAAGGAAATGTTTCCTGACCAATTATTGAGAAGATATTTCTGTAACATCGACTATGTCCGCACAAGCAATGAACGTAAAACTACCGTTTTCGTAATAAGGTATGTGGCATCTAGGTATTTCCCTTAAACGGTTAATGCGATCAATTGATTTCGATGAGTAGTATTCAATCACTCTGCCGTCATTCATTGTTAACTGTAGATTGTGATGTTTAAGTTCTTCGGTAACGGGTCCTTCTGGATACTGATATGTGATTGTTTTCACGTTTATTGTCTCCCTTGTGATTTTTGTTCTCGATTGTCGAGATACTTTTCAAACATAAGATCGTCCTTTTCCTTTAGAGTTTTCCCATGAGAACAAGGGCAGTAACCAGTGTATGTGAAAACGTTCTTGCCGCTGTTTTTGCATCCTTTGCAGATGGGTTCTGATCCTGATTCATTCACAGGCATCATCCTTTCGAGAAAAATAAAAAGCCACTCAACTGAGTGACTAGGCAAGAAATTTATCAATATGCTCGACCGTGTTCTTTAAGGACATTACTGTCGGCTTCTTTTCTTCATCATTATAAAACTTCACGTTCCAAATATTCGATTCTTCATCGTAAAGAACGAATCCGACTATTCCGTTTTTGAACATAAACATATCACCTTCATAAATCAGGTTTCCGTCTGGGTATCTATATTCACTACACATTCGTCTCAAACCCCTCTCATAGACTAGGATTGTTCTATTTGCTCTTTTTCTCCCTAATATAACAATAAATGAGCAATACTATAAATAATCCTCCGTATATAGTCATCGAAATTAACGAGGATGTTTCTGGCATATGATATGAAATTCCGCGCAAAATTAAAATAGACGAAAAGTATTGTATCATAGAATCACTCCCATTTTTTCTACGATAATACATTTCGACTTATATGGGTTTCAAATCCTGCTTTGATCGTTATTAATTGTTCGGCCCCCACCCCTGACCATAAATGAACAATTGACCCAAACGAAAAGAAGCCACGTTTCCGCAGCTTCCTCATTTAACCAACCAATCGAAGAATGGCACAACACCCTTTCAATAAAAAAATAAAAAAACACCCTATAATGGGTGCTTGGAGCAAACTTCAATTTCTTTAAAACAATGTTCTTCTGCGTAATCAATTCCCTCAATAGTAATTACGATGGAATATTTATTAGGATTTGAACGGTCTGGCTTTAATGAGACATACCCTTTATCGCGTAAATATTCCAAGGCCAACCGTTCTTCCACATCCGCTGATTCATCAGCGACAATTTCTACTTGTTGGCCGCCACTATTAAAATAGTCATTATAAAGATCGGCAAGTAATTCCTTCCGGAGCAACTTTCTTTTCATGACATCCATGCCCATACCTCCCACATGTTTTGCCCTAATTATCATATGGAATGATGGTTTTTGTCAAAATTTGAGAAACAAATAGAGCAAAGAGAACTGAATGCCATACCGCTACCAGCATGCACTTCTCTTTGCTCTAAAAAGAGCTAGGGCATCTAACCCTACCTCACATCACACCACTGACGCTAAACGTCTAAGGAGCGCACGGCGCGTCTCCCACAGCATGACCGAGTTCCTACAAATGATAAGGGTACAGTAGGTATCACCCGAGCAACATTTGCTCTTTGTGATATAACTGTACCCCTTTTAATTTCGTTATAGCGGACAGGGAAGAGACTGCATTTCGCCTTTAAACAGACACGTTTTTAACGTATACTTTCCCACAGTTTGAACGTGTTTGCAATCGATTCTATACCCTCGAAAATCTTTCTGTCAATTGAGCGCTCGCATAGATCGAAATTGCATATTGTCTCGTAACGGTCGTGTCCCGAAATGAACCTGTATTCGATTATCTCCTTTACATCTTGTTCGATAATCAGGTTGCAAGCCCGTTCGATTTTTGTAACCATCATTTTAATATGGCAGTATACGTCAGACCGCTGTAACAACTCCATTTCATTATGTTTTTCCAGGTCATCCTTTGTTTTCTTCATCTTTGTGTACTTCGAAAGATCTTTACGCATTTTTTTTATTTCTGTTGCCGTCGCTACGGGAAACAAAACAAATTGATCATCTTCTTTTTCCGCTACCATCATAGTTTTCACACCTCAATATGATATAATAGTGGTGTGAATTGGTTAATCCTCTACGTGACCGGCCAAGGTATTTCCGTAGAGGATTTTTTTCTATTTCTCTAATAGCTCAGGATGCGTATAAATTGTGCCAATTACCCTGCAGTGATCTTTGTGTAAGTATGAAAATACGAATGTTGTGCCTTTATGTGGACCGGCAATCATTTTGCATTCAAATCCGCCTATGCATGGCTCAATTACGCATATATCCCTGTGTTGCTCAACAATATCCCCAGCATACACTTCCTGTTCCAGTCGGTTTTGTAATCCTGTGAATTGCATTGTAGGGAATCTCCGCCAGTAACCTTTTCCTTCGTACTCTGATACTTCCAGTCCGGTATTATTAAATCCAATAAAGAAATCATTCTTTCTTGTAACGCCCTTTGGCATCATGCCTGTACGAATCGGCTGCATCATAGTTTTGCGTTTCTCATCCCACGCTCTATAATCTTGTCTCATAGTTCCACCCCGACATATATAAGTATCTTCTTCACATACCTATAGAGAATAGGCCAGTGTAAGTCCTTTAGGACGATCATATGGGACTTGATGGATAGAAGCTTCGTCTCCATCTTACCGAGCCTCTGCGCGGCTCCTTGTTCGTCTGGATGGATGTTCATTGGATACCTCTTTTTAATGCTGCAATAGTTTCTGGGTGCCCGATAATCGTGTTTCTCGTAACGAACACATCATTTTTCGGTGTAACGGTGAAGCCGTAGCGTTTGGCCCATTTCTTATTAATGCGTTGCTTCCGATGCTTGCGGTTCTGATTTTTGTCGATCATGTTCTTGTCTTCGATAATCTGCATTCCTTTGAAGTATCCGTTGTTCATTCCTTCTTCTCCGCCTTTCTGAATGCTTCTACAGCGTCTAGGATAGCTTTTCGATGAGTACGAGCGCCTTTTCCGCACATGGCACCATTGGGGCCAAATTTCACAGAACCATAGACTTCTGCATCAATGCCCTTGCCGATCACTGACCAATACCCCTCAGCTTCTCTCGTAACAGTGAGTTTGTTCATTCCTCTTCATCCTTCCTTTCCAGACCTTATTATTCGGTCTCCGTCAGCGCAGCGGAGACCTTCGGCCGCCGTTTCACTAAGCGGATTCGGCCGACTCGATGGCCTACGGCCGTAACTTCAACTCAGCTCCCGTTACTTTCCGGTATGATTCAAATAGATGATAATTCTGTGACCTGTCTTTTTATCGCCAGCAAAATGCCAAATGTCAGTTACTTTGAACCTGTGCATGGAACCGTTCAGTTTGGTTCCGATATGCTCCCCGATCCTTGGTAGTAGACGAAGCCATACGGTCGTAACTGGTGTTTCTTCCGCATCGTCAATTTTCAATTCGCATTCAAAGTATTCTCCCACCGTTTTCCCTCCATTACTTGCCACCTTTGGTTTCTTTATTTTTGATAATCGCATATGCCGCTGTTGCCAATTCTCGAATCCATTTGGCATTCATCGCAATTTCTTCATCCGTCATTTCTTGCACTGAATCCAGACGTTTCAACACTTCGCCTTTTTTCATCGTCCACCTCATCCCGGCCGAATCCACCGGCCGTATACGATTGTTTTATTTCTCCATTACTGCTAGCAGAGCGCAGCGGCATATGGCTTCGGGTGCCGTTTCACCTTGTGCCATGATCGGTTCTGAATCGTAATCAAGCTCAATTTTGCACCAGTATCTATGCCCTTTCATTGTTTCAAATCGCTTTACTGTAACTTCATGGAACTTCTCTACTACTTCCCATGCGTTCGGCAAAAAAGTTGATGGCAAGAAATCTACTCTGTCTATTCTCATTCCTGGTTCGTAATCCACATGCGAGCGAACGATGTATCCGAATAAATTCTCGTTTACAAGCTTATCCAATTCCCGGCCCGGCACCATCGCCAATATATCCTCTCTAGTCATCGTTCTTCACCTCTATTTGCTTTACTTAATCTGTAATATTCATGTAATGGACTAAACCTCTCATGTATCCTCCAGAAGAAAACTGTAAGAGCATCTTTCTTATCTCTGTTCATCCTTTTGTTAAAGAGTTCACCGTTATTTGCTCGTCTGGATAAATTCAGGAATAAATTGGAAAGAAAGATTGATAATCTTGATATTCCGCGATGATAACTAGGGCAGTTTATTTGTCTTTGAGTTAAATGTTTTGCGCATATTGCATTTTGTTTCAAAAGGCAATTGTCACATTGATATTTAGTCATTGTCGTTCTTCTTCCTTCCCTTGTGATATATAAACCTTATTCGACCTATGCAGTTGCTTTTTCCGTTATTTCCTCTATATTCTTACGAGCGAATTTTATCCAATCTTGCAGACCGTCAAAGTTACTTTCCCACATTTCTTTCGATACGCTCATAGCAAGCAAAACATCAAAATCATACCAATGTGCCAGTGGCTCATCTCCGCGCTTCGGATCGGCAACGTAATCACATTCCTTGAAATATGCTTTGCCATCTTCGTCCAATGAGGGAATCTCATCATTTTCGCAATAAATATAATCCGAATATCCTTCTTCGTAGCTACCGGTTTCGTATATTAATGTTGCTTTTCCGCACTTGGGACAAATCTTTGCCTTCTCCATTTCTTCGCTAAGTTTTCTTTGATTGGCGCACCATATTTCAGCCCATTTAATCGGTATCCGTACCTGTTTTGCGTACTTTTTAGGATCATCGTAAATACTCATACCAACTTCGCTCCTTCGTCTTTTGCGACGCAGCCGCCATCGTTTCGACCGAACTACCCAGCGTAGCGGCAGCCGTATCAGGTTTCCTTCCCTTGGATTTGAACTTGTTTGGACGCCCACAGAAACGCTCGTACAACACCATTTGCTGTATCAGGATAGCTATAATGATCGCCTTTATGACGGTCGTAGATTAGAACTAAACGTTTTGCTTTTCGGGCGCGTAGCACTTCATAATCCCCTTTTGGTTTCTCAATGCCCCATCCATCTTGTAGAAGCCATAAACGGAAATCTTCAAGCTTGCTTCTATGGAGCGTGCCTCTGCTCATTCCGGCTTCACCTTCACTTGTGTTTGTCGAATGGTCGCCGCCGTCTTGCGTTTTAATTCATCACTTAACTGTTCAGTTTTGGGAACTACAAGCACGCCTTCAGCCATGTCATTTATTGCATCCAGTTTTTGAACGATATCCTTCCCTTCTATTTGTTGGAGGGCAGACCGGGCGCGCTTTCCTCCATCCTTTAACAGCATCGACCATGGATACTTAGTCCATAGTTCTTGATTGCTGTACCATTCCAGAACTTCTTTAAGGAGCTTATTTTGCTGTTGGAGGTCTCTAACATCCACTATCAATTCATTTACATCTTCAAAAACAACCCATTCAGGACCATCGCCAAATGATGTATAGTAACCGTTGTTTTTGATAATTTCCTGTAACCGTTCTTCCGTTAGCATTAGGTATTCACTCCTCTACTTTCTTCCAAATATCGACCATCCTAGAAATGCCCAAATTAGAATCATTACTGTAAACGGAACGCCAATTACGATAATTAGTGTCCATATTATCCAAACTGGAATTACTATTGTCATGATTAGGTATTTCACCCCCCATATAAATCTTGACTCAGTGTCGATTCCTTTGTCGTTAATTTGCAAAATTCTGCTGGAATCTCTCCAAAATCCCCTTTTTGATCAACGTCAATTCTTACGACATATTCGGCTGTATGCGGTTTGTATCCAAACACTTCTTTTTTTACATAGAGTTGATCTTCCCACCATTTTCCTTTGGATACCGACATGATCCTGATGTATTTTTTATCTATGGATCTCAGTATAGTATTTCACTCCTTTTGTACGGCCCCCGTAGGGGCCTATGGTCTCTTTTCGACTTGAACCTACATAACCCGTTGATACAGAAAATTTAAATTTTGCCACATTTGTACCTCCTTCGTCTTTTTCTTCGATTCGACCGATTCACTCGGCCAGCATTTCCCATATCGTTTTTTGACCGAGAGGATGACGATCCATTCGCGGCCTACTTGGTACGCTCCAGCTTTTTCCCGGCGTCTTGTACAGTTCCCGCCATCCTGCAGCCCGCAGGCTCGTACCGGGCTCCTCTGCAAGTGTGTAAGTTATAATTCTCCTATATCCCAATGCTTTTGTCGCTCTCCATGCTGCTCCATACAGCATTGATGCGGCGTTCCGTGTTCCGTCTGTGCAGCAGCGAGTTACCTCCAGCGTGCGGCCGTTGTCCAGGTGCCGAGCAACCGGCCTGCCGATCATGATCACGCCGACAACTTTTTTCTCATTCGCCACCGCAATTGAGAATTTATGGCCTTGCGGCGGGATGTGGTGCCGATGGTGCTGTTTCACGAATTCGCAAGCATCAGCGAAGGAAATCGGCTGCGTCTCCAGCATTGCCTTCCCTCCCATGTATTTCAGTAAAAACAAAAATGCCGCAAACTGTCTATTGAACAGTGCGGCATTTTTTTATCTATTTTTACCCAGCGATTTAAAGCTGATAATTGTTCCAACTTCATACTTGTCACCTTTTTCATGCTCAAATACTGCAGATGCTTCAAAAATCGTTGAACCCGGGTAAACCTTCTGGAAAATTTTCTTTCCTTCCCGATCCGTCACTGTAACCTCAAAATATCCAATCACTTATACACCATCCTATTCATTCGAGGATACGTAGTTATGGTAAAAATATACACCAAGATGCCGCACTATTCAATTTTCAAAGATCATGTATTTCAGTATTCATTGAGGAACTTTACCCCTCAACATTTTGTTTTCTTCCTTTAATTCTTTAATTTCCGATTGTAAAGACTCAATCTTTTGGTGGGCTATCTCCATCGTTTCCATGCATTCATCAACCATTCTTTTATAATCGGCTATTGTTTTAAGTTGTTGACGACGCTCTCGATTAATTCCAGAAAAGTTCATACAACCACTCTTTTCTTATGTTCAGGTGTATTCATTTTTGTTGCATCGTCATGCCCCACTATTGCGTTAGAAGCTCTCCTACCCAGCCGCATTTACAAAGATAGTTCCAGCATGTCGTTTCCAGTAGACCGTGATCCTTCAAAACCTTGCCTGTTCGGGCGCAGATGGTTTGTCCGACCGCTATTTGACGATAAATTTGCAGGTCCACGTTACCGCATTTAGGGCATTTTTCTTCTCCCATCCCATATACACCGCCTATCCTTTAGTTACTTCCCGTACAACCCATTCAAAGTTCCGTCTTCGAAGGCTTTTTGGTACAGCACCGTCAGTAAATCACGGATTAATTCGCGGCTATGTTCTTCGATCACTCCAGCTTCTAGCATCATGGCTAGAATGGTATTAACTCGATCCTGTTGCTTTGTGTTCATACTGTCACCGCCTATTCCTAAAATAGTGTTAAAGTAACTTACCAAGCGTTTGAAGTTCTGCTCCCACCGGGCAGTTCTTGTTGCAATGTCCGTCTTGTTTGGCAAAGTGTCCTTTATACTTTTTTCTCATTTCTTTAATCGTATGGCAGCCTTTGCATTTCGATTGAAATATTGCATCAATTTGGAATAACACGATCATTCTAGTCATACCGTGCCTCCTAGAATCCCATTGCTATTTGAACAACTTCATGCGGCTTGTAAGGTATCCACTGATTTCCGTATTCCTTCATCCATTCCGCAATGCTTTTCCGTCTGTTCCAATCACTCCGAGGAATCCAGCTTGTATTGTCGCCCTGGAGTGCCGTTTCATATGGAGCGAACCACTCATGATTAATCATCCCAAGCAGATGAATCCTTCCGACCGGATGATAATCATAGAATATCTCGTTCAAGTATTTAGTCCGTTCTTCGTCGTTCATCCGAACTAAACCACCGATTGCTAAAATTGGCTCTTGTCTAAGAAGATGGAATGATCTACCCTGCAAGATTGGAATCGGACTGTACCCACGCTTTCGCATGTCCTTGAGGTACCACTCCGTGGCTTCTGCGTCACCTATTTCGTCATATTGTAGGTATCTATGATGTGACCGCATGTAACGGTCGATATAATGCCGGAAGTATGAATAACTCACTGGATCTTCTGAGAATGTTCCCGGGTCCCATATTACATCACGACTCATATACTGATCGATCCATGAGGGATATTTGCGGAGCAGTGTGCAACTCAAGAGCCAATACGGGACCTCACTTGCCGATGCGGCGAGATGTTTCCTGTTAACGCCTGCTACGTAAATTGTTCGGTTCATATTTCACCATCTGGGTCGGCGTTATCGGTGTACAATTCCTCCAATGCTTTGCACAACTCAGATGTTGTTACTCCAAATTCTTTAGCCAATGCTTCAAGTGCCTTCTCATTTGAATCAAAATCAAACGCCAGTACATTGAAGGCGTGATATGCTATTTTGTAATGCAGTGAACCGAAATCATATGCATTTGATAAAGGTCCATAATGTTTTTCTCCATCACCCTTGTATCCGAGTGCAGTACGTGCGCGGGCGCCGCCATCTTTGTCAATGATGATGTATCCATGCCTGCTTAGATGTTCGATATCGTATGTGGCTTTGTCGGCATAGAACTGCAACGTTTCTTCCGCCTGTTTCAGCTTCTGTTCTATGCCTTGTAGACGGGTTAGTTCCTTTGCCTGCTTCTCAATCAATTTACCTTGCTTGACCATTGTGTTATGTATTTCAGCAAGAGTTCTTGCATTCGGAAATATAGATTCGTCTAGCGGCAACTTGGGTTCCATGATCCCCAAACGCTTAAAAATATCCCGACATTCCCCTAGCGTTTTCGGTTCCTGTATTTCTTTTTGGATGGACTCATTCATGTGTGGGTGCCTCCTCAATAGGGACAGTAGACAAATCTACCTTCTCGAGAAATTCTGCCGAAAACGAACCGCTGAATCCTTCCAAAAAGATTGAGCAGTAATCATGACCTTTTGGGCGAAAAGCATCTGATTTACATTTCCATATTCGGCCGGCATACTTGGGGTTGCTTGCTTCCATACAAGTGTGCATGACCACGTAATCGCCTTTTTTGAGATTGGATACTTCACTGCTTCTATGGTACATACTTTCAGCGTCTGCAATTACGCTTTCTACTGCATACGACTCATGCTGGTGTCCGGCTTGTTCAAGTAGCTTTGCTCCGCGACGAGCTGCTTTTATTTCGTGTTTGTGGCACATGATTAGGACTCCTTATCTCCGTAACGCTTGACGATACAGTCAACGCAGTAATTCTTAGGTGGTTTATTATCGACAACTACGATTTTAAGTAACGTTTCTTTTGCGTGTCCGCAGGCTACGCACCATGTTTCATTCATGATTGGTCCTCCTTGGGCTCATATTTTTCACAACAAAATGTCGGTTCTGTTTCCTCGTTGTCTAGTGTGCATTTAGGTGGAGCTTCAAAATGTTTGCAATAAAAACAGAACTTCTCATGAAACTCTCCGCTTTCGTCAAACCATATCTCTGGCTTCATGTTCTTTCCCTCCTATGGGTGAGAGGATAAATCTCTATGTGGAAAAATCATAAAGGATCATATTTGCGAGCAATTCCTTCTGAATGTGGTCATTTCGCATGGTTTGGTTTCTATTCAACATTGACCGAATAGAGGATGAATCGTCCCGTCCGATCAGGCAGGTTGACACTCCTAGCCGGGGAACCGCAATGATCTTAGTGCCGTGTTCCCCGTCCATTGCGTATACCGCTATGCCGCCTTCCCAGCCGTCCAGGTCATAGGTTTTGTGGGAACAGGTCAGTTCTGGTTTTGTTTTGGTTCTGGACACTTTATTCACTACTCCTTATGAGTAAAGATAAACGGCCTTAGCCGATATGTAATTCTTCTTGCTTGATAACCATATCTTTGAACCTCTGTTTAAGTGAATCAATTGTTATCTTTGGTCTTGTAAGGTTTTTAACCTTGTGCCGCTCATGCTCGTACTTTGTAATCCACCACGCTTCAACGCTATTCAGAAGTAATTGATTTTGTTCATCGCTTTGCCTTCTGTCTCGGTTGACCTCAGCCAAAACGCTAAAACTTAGATCGCTGATATTCCCTTTACTTCCATCTTTCACATGCTCTTGCCATCGGAAAAAGGGCATAAATCTTGTCTGGCCGATATAGTAAACATCCTCCTGCCGGTTGTAAATCAGGTAAATGTACCCGAATACATCGCCGCCCCTACCTTCTTCCTTCTCTTGAAATTCTCCTTCGCTTCCTGCCCTCTGGCTATTATGAAACTTTGTTCGACAATCATAGGTACAGAAGTATGCGGTTTGTTCAAAGTCAGAAAAAGCGTTGTCTGAATTCTCATACCAACCTCGCTCATTTATGCAAGCACGGGGGAACTCACTTGCTTTGCCTTTGACTGGCGCATGACACCAAAAACAGCATGTGTCGATTGTGAGGTAGAATCGATCATACCAATACTTTTCGCTATCCATGACGATTGCGTATATGCCGTTTGTTTCCTTTTTTGGCTTGGCAAACTTGAGGGCCGCAGCGGTCTCATTAGAGTATCGCTCCTTAACTTGTTTCTTTGCTTCATCCCGATCACGTACATCCTTCAAATAAAACTCGTCCAGCATAATTCCCTTTTCAAATCGATCACGCTCATGAACGTAATCAAATACTCGAATCCAAAAGTAATTGGAAGCGGAATCGCTCACACTCATCCCTCCTCAAGTATTTTCTCATCATTTGAGCCAAATAATCGTAGTAATGCAAAGTTAAGCTGCAACCTAGTCAAATTGAAATCCTTAGCGAGCTTACTCCGCTTTTCATTACGTTTTTTCCGCAGGTCTTCCCATTGCGCCTCAGTAAGATTTATATTTTCAATCTGTTTACGTAAGTAAACATCCCTTCCGGGAAACACTGTTTGTTTTGGCCTTTTTGCAATAACTTCATATGGTTTATCGATGATTTTATATGTAAAAAACCTATTATCTCGGCCTGTTATTTCAGCTAAACCAAAACCGACAAGCGCATTAATTCTGCTTTTTACAGTTGTCCTTTTTCTCCTGATCTTCTTAGCGATTTCTTCTTGCGTAAGTCCTTGTTTCAAGAATTCATACATATCTGCTTCACGTTTAAGTAACTGTATCAATCCTTTCCCTCCTAGTCGTCGAAATTACCATATCCAAATGGGAGCGAAGACGTTTCAGTCTTCACTACATCATGTATCAGAGAAGCGAAGATGTTCATTTCGCGGTCATCCATACCATCTAGGATCCTTATTTCTTTTACTTTCAACTTTCTCCCCGCCGCGATACTGAGCAGGTTTACGATGGGTTCCAGCCGGTCCAAGCGCTGCTGCTTTTCCTGTTCATGCTTCCGTTCAACCTCTTGTTTGCGGTTGTATTCAGCCCAATCTTCTTCATCAAACCAGAAGTATTCCCCGTACAGTTTGCGGTATAATGCAATTATTTCTTGCTTCTTTGCTTCGCTGCTTTCTATATCGATATGGCAGTTTCCACAAGCCCGGTAAGCGTTCGACAAGACGCCGCGTCCGGATCGTCCCCGACCAACGACATGATGAGTTGTTGCACAAGGGGCCTGCCTACAGCTTTCACAGATGCCACCTGAACGTTCGATTGCGGACTTTACAACCACGGGAGGGAATTCCGCTCTATCTGCGTTATTGGGTTTGTGCTCGTGATGAGAAAATAAGTTTTGTTTCCACTCGGGAAGTGATTTTTTGACCTTCTTCCGGCTCTGTAAACTGTTATAAGGTTTCTTTTCCTTTTCTCGCTTTTGCGGTTTCGGAAACATCATCCCTTCTCACCTTCAAACAATTCAATTTGATAAACCTTCTGAGAAGTTTTTTTCTGGTACTTCTTTTTGCATTTTGATCCAATGCCGGTCTTTCTGGCTTCTGGATTTTTCAGTTTACGACGGCAAATTAAGCATTGGGAATATTCCTTCTTTACCTCCATCCATGACACCAACTTTCTGGGTGAGGAAATTTTTCCTTACCTATGGTATACTTTAAGTACCCTTATTCAATATTTCGTCGATAGTTTTGCACTCGAACTTTTTAGCAATTAATTCTGCCAATCTGAGCGATGGAGTTCGGGAACCATTCTCAAGTTTTTTAACGTAATTCGTTGTAATACCAAGCATTGAGGCCGTCTCTCTTTGTGTCATGTCCTTTGCCGACCTAAGTTCTTTCAAGTTTAATTTCAATATCCATCACCTTCTTTAGTGAACTAAATGTGTATTAAAATCAATTTTTTAGTGTACTATAAGTACACTTCGTAACTTTATTTTAGTGTACTTATTGTACACTGTCAATCGAAAATAGGAGTGGTTTCTTTGGATTCAACTTTTGGAAAAAGAGTGAAGGAATTACGGAAAAAATTAAATATGACACAGTTAGAACTAGCCGAAAAATTAGGCGTTTCGGAAAGAATGGTAAAGAGTTACGAAAGTGACAGCGAGAAAATATCCAGAAACCCAAGCATTGAAATGCTAAATAAATTATGTGATGTATTCGGGGTATCTGCTGATTACTTGCTTTGCAGAACGGACAATCCTGCTCCAAACTATGTTTCGAATGGCGCAATATTGAATTTGGACATGAGCGAATTTTCAGAGGAGCAATTGGAGTTTATAGAGGCTTTTATAGAGGCATTTAATAAGAAAAAGGGAAAATAAAAAAGGCACTCCCACGGAGTGCTTAGACTGTTCTTATTTTATCAAACGCATCTTCAGAAAGTTTCATTTCGCCTGATTCCAAATGCACGAAATATTTAAATCTCTTTTTGAAAACACTTCCTTTCGAATCTACAAAAAAAGCAAATAAATTCACGGTACTACTTTTGCTCAATCCACATATTTTAGCAATTTCATTATCGTTTAGTTGAATAGTTAATGTCTTTGACGGCTGAATATCCTTTATTTCAGAACCTCTATAGAATATTGTCAAGTTTTCGGTTGATTTCAATCTAAGTGATCTTGCCCAAAGAATGCCGTATGATTCAATGCTGATAAGACATTGACCTGTATTTACTAATACTACTGCATGTCGATTAAAAATCGTCCTTGATTTTTGGCACCTTATTTTAACTTTCGAAGTAACAGATGCCTTAGCGATTTGAAGTGACACAAAAATCGCTATCAAAGTTATTACCGCAGCAATTAGTTGCCCAACAGCCGAAATCGCTGTCCAATTCCATTCAGAAAAACTTAAACTCAATTAGTTCACCTCCCCACCTACATTTTCCAACAGAGGAGGGGTCTTGTAAACAACAAATTTCGATAAATAAAAACACCCGGGTTTGGGTGTTTAAGAAATTTTAATTTTGAACTGGCGTCATTTCCCCAATAGTGTAACCATCGATAGAACGAATTTTCCCTCTCCATAAACCCATATTTATTAATCTGTTCCCGTCATAATATTTAGCATTTCTAAGGTGTATCATTTCAGGGCGGTTGTTATTTTCGGGTTTGAAGAATTCCTGACCGAAATACCGGTATTTATCTGCCAATAATTCTCCGATATTCCCTTTAGTGCTAAGTTGATTTGCTACTTCACTGAAATATTTAATACCTGGTATTATTGTTCCAGAAATTATTGATCCACCAATAAACAATGTAACTCCAATCGATATATCTGAATTTCCTGATTCATTAGCTATTGTTACAAGAAACTCTAACATAAAATCCTTTTGGTTGAGATTGTTTAAATCGAATTCCTTTTCTTTAAATTCTTTTCCACTTGGTACAACTTCCATTACCATCACTCCCATTAATTACATAATAGCATATAATATATTTTCCAACAAAGGGATGCATTTGTAAACCATAACATTGTAAGATCTATCCCTTTAGCTTTCTATCAATCATACTTGGTAAATCAATAATTCCATATTTGAAAAACAAATAGGCACCAATAATAGCTACAAGTCCAGTAATTAGATTAAACACTGTTCCCCGAATCTTAAACACGAATCTCGCTATTATTGCAGTTAAAAAATATGGGCCTATCATATATATCAAAGTAAGCTGAAATATAGACCAGGCCATTGCTTTAAAATTATTGCCAATTAGCTGTGTAAATTGTTCTAGTTCCATCGTATTCGCCCCCCATAAATCCATATATCGGAAATCATAAGGGGATTTTTTACAGTAAAATCAGTTTGTGTATATCAAAGAACAATCTATGTAAAGGGGAGTTGCGCGCTCCCTCGTAGCGGATATCCGCGACTCTCCGTCAGTTAGGCGGAGAGTTTCGTCCGTTTCCGCGGCGGACTCATCAGGCGGTTATTTCACGCTTGCATATCAGGTTTGCCATCGACGCTTCGATGCCGAGTTGCTCGTTCCGATAGAATACTTCGCCGGTCTTATGCTTGCAAACGAGCGTCCCCACTTCCGCACCAACGATTACTGTCTCGACATCAGCGCTAAACGCTTCTTCTGGGTAAGGCACCATGCGTGTCCTCATGGTGGTGAATGGCTCTTCGATGTACTCTTTCTCCGACCCTGTTACCTTGTTAATGATAATGATTCTTTTCATTCCCACTACCTCCCAGCGTTTACCGTCCGCCGACCGATTCGTCTACGATTTCCCATTTGGTGTCTATGTGCTGCATGGCCTCGATCCAAACATAATCGGATATCTTGTTAGATATACCTGTTTTGTCCAGACCGGCCAGAACGTTGTTGTCTATCTGCAGCGTTCCGAAACGCGCTGCTTCTCCTAATGAGATTGTGTAACTTATGAGCATTGCTTCCGCGCTCCTTTCTCAACGTTTTACCCGCGTATACATACCACCCAGCAACGGCCATCCTTCTGCCATTTTCCATTCCCTTGCTTGTTCAAGCGTCACAGCTTCGTATACGTCACCGTTTCGCACTTCAACGATGTATGAGTCATCCAACGATAAAAGCTCTCCCGCGGCTTTCTGGAGGCTCATGGCGTCTCATTTACCTCCTTCCCCGTTTGCGGCGAATGCATACGATCATGCACTTTCCGGCGTCGCTATCGTCCATCAGCTTAAGCAAACTGTCGGCGTCCAACAGAATCATTGGCACGATCAGTTTACCGTATACGGCATAATCCAGATGCCTTAGTCCGTTCATATCCCGTACCTCCCGGAAGGCCCCGAAGGGCCTATATTATGAACTTGTTGCGGACATCCCTGTGGGAAGTCCCTCTTCGTTTGCTTCACGCATGTATGATTCAGGGTGCAGACCTTGCCGCTTGATATATCTGAACACATCTTTAATTCGCTTACCATTCACCTTAAGAATGAATGTCCATTCTTCCAGAGCCAATCCTTGAATAACATCATGTAGGGTTGGACCAGAAAATTTGTGAACAGCATTTTCTTCCAAACCATAAGATTGATATTCGCTGTAAGCGCCTTTAATAATACCCTTGAATTGATATTTCATACTGTCTCCCTCCCTGCGTAAGATCGCCAACTGATTGTATATTCGAAGCTGCTTATGTTAATATTGGGGGAGGGAGCCGCTAACTCCCTCCGAAAAACCTACTTGCGTTTGCGCTGCTCTTGTACTTTTCGGTACATTTCGTAAGCGCGCTGTTCGTCATCCGAGAGCTGATATCTCTCGATGACCTTGTTGTTTTCTTCCCAGAACACCTTTCGTGTGATGCGCCCCAGTCCCATCTGGTCGCGCAACACTCGCAAAAGGTGTTCTCTTTTTTGTAGCTTTTCGAAAGCTTTCATTGCTTGTTTATCCATTCTTGTTCACCTCCTTTCTAACTCTATTATACATTCAATTGAATGCAATTGCAAGTATATATTTGAATGTTATTGCATTCAACTGCTTTTTATTTTATGATGTATTTAGGAGGCGATTTTATGTCAGAACAGAGTGGTAATAGAGGACTTAAAACCAGGAGGGCATTGTCAAATTCGTTGCGCAATGATCTCTCGGAGAAATTTGACGCATTAGCCGACAAGACACAAATACCCAAATCAAAGTTATTGGATCAAGCGATAGAACTTCTTCTTGAGAAATATAACGTGGGAAGGGTCGGTGAATAATGTTCGAATACGACACGGAAGATGAGTTGTTATCACATGTGGTCAAAAATTTAAAATCATATTTTAACTTTGAATACTGGTATCATGAAGTGAATATAAAGACTTCAGAAGGCAATCGCGGGAGAATGGATATTGTCGGATATGACGGCGACATAATGTATATAATTGAGTTGAAAAAAGATGTCGTCAATAATCGAACCATAAAGCAACTTGATAAATATATGGATTTCCACAAGTCGCGAGGTAAACAAGTTCGAGGGATTGCGGCAGCGCCTCATATTTCGAGCCGATTATCCATCGATAATCTGCCAAAAGATGTAGAAGTTATGAGGTTGCAGGGTGTTAAATACAAGTCATTAAAACCACGCAAAGGCGTCCACGATAATAAGACCCGTGAAGCGATATATTTTGATCCAAAAATATTGGGATGGCTGCGGGAAAGAGCAGAAAAGGAAGATCGGACGGTTAGTGTTGAAGTAAATAGAACTTTACGCAAAATAAAGGAATCGGGAATGTAACGGGGTGATTTAAGTGTTTAATGCTTCTTACATCAAACAACTTGGAATCAAATTCATAATTAACTACAATCGCAAATCGCGTCAGGATGAAGAACTTGAAAAGAAAACTCACGAAGATACCTTGAAGGCAATGCGTGATTTGATGGATCGTATCTTAATCCCTCTTGGAGTCCCATACGATCAAGTAGATGAAATCGGCTCTGGCGACAAAATTTCAACCCGACCAGTGTTTCAACAGGTAATAGAGGATCTTCGAATGGGAAAGTATCAAGCTATTGCGGTGAAAGAAATAACTCGGATGGGCCGCGGCTCTTATACTGACATGGGGATTATTTACGACTTAATAGTTGAAAAACGAATATTCATCATTACTCCATGGAAGTTATACGATCCCAAGAATCCATCCGACCTAAAACAAATTCGTTTTGAATTATTCTTATCCCGTGAAGAATTCGAGACAACCAAAGAGCGTTTAGCGGGTGGCCGGTATACAAAAGCTATGGAAGGCAAATGGATGTCTGGAACTGCTCCATTCGGCTATCAGGTGAGCTCAATAACAACAAAACTTGAGATTTTGGAAGAAGAAGCCCAAATTGTGCGAATCATCTTTGATTTATGGGTAAATGGAATACCTGATCCAAAATCAGAAAACGGAGAGAAGATAGATGTACGGCATAGAGCACTTAGCACTTACTTATTGAAGATAGGAATTCCTACTCCAACAGGAATGGACAGATGGAGAACTGATATTCTTGATAATCTTTTAGGTAATGAAGCTTACATCGGAACTACAAAACAGCGTACAACAGAAACTTTACCCGATGGTACTGTAGTGGATCGTCCTGAAGAAGAACATATTATCGTTCATAATGCTCACCCATCCATTGTTGATATGAATACATGGAACATCGCTCAAGAAAAGAGAGCGAATAAAAATTATAATCCGCGGGTTAAACCAGGAGCCACCGTTTACGAGTTAACCGGCATAATGGTTTGTAATGTGTGCGGCATGAAAATGGTTAGGAATGAACAAAACCAAAAATACGTCAGCAGGAAAGACGGATCAGTTAAGATTCACCATAAAGTATTTATGGTTTGTGGACACAACAGATGTACAATGGTTAAGTATGATTTAGTTCTTAAACAAATTATTATGGCTTTAGGCTACTTTCGTGATCTTTCTGAAGAAGAAGTGTCTTCAACCCTCCTTCCATTGATGGCTGAAAAAACAGTCCCTAAAAAGTCAGTTGAAGATATCAAGCAGTATGTAGAGCGTAGGGGCGCAGAACTTAAAGCAAGAATGAAGTTTATACGTGAAAAATATGAGTTAGGTAAATATGATGATGAAGAATTCGAAGAGAGTAAAGCTGAGATTAAATCTGAACAAGAAAAATTAAAAAATATGTTAGCTTCACACAATAAAAATATTGAAAAACCTGTGATTAATCCTGAAAAAATAAAAGTCAACATCGGTTCAGCATTAGAAACATTTAATTCATCGATAAATACAAAAAGTAAAAATCAAATACTCCGGAGCATATTCGATAAAATTTATATACAAATAACTGAGAAGGGTCGCGGCACTATCCCTTCAAAATTCAACATTTATCCTGAGATTAAGGCCGATTTTCTTTATGATGAAAATTTGGTGTAATCTGTACTGTTTTGTTTTGTCCTGCACTAAGAGTTCAAAGACTTCGCGTTCGCGGTTGGTGAGTAGAAACTTGTTTTTGTGGTCGCTGCTCATGGATGTGTGTCACCCCTCCTTGCTCGGGTATTGGGAAATACAAGGTATAGGGATACAGTCAAAATAGTTTATGAAGTGCCGCAATCAATGGTGCTGTCAATCGGCAAAAATGGGCGTTCTCCGCTTTTGAGTTTCATCCTGAGCCGTGGTAAGCTGAAAAGAGGTATTTTGCCGGAAAGGAGACGGCTTCGATGTTCAGGCGCGACTATTTTATGCGGCAAATTGAGCAGTTGACCGTTACGCTGAACCGCATTTTGTTTCATAAGGAGCAGCATCAGTTTGGCGAGGCGCAGCGGCTGCTGGAAGAAGCCAGCAGGCATTTGCTGGGGTTGAATGTCCATTCCCTGCAGTCTTTGTCCTGCAAGGACATTTTAGATTTTTTGACGTATCAGGGCAATCTCGATTCGGGCAAAGCGCTGATCGTCGCGGATTTGTTCAGGGAGCAGGGCGACCTCCATCAAGCGGACAAGCAGCCTGAAGAAGCGTACAGGTATCATCTGAAATCGCTGGAGCTGCTGCTGATGCTGGACCGATTGGACGAGGAGGATCAGGCCGATATTCACAAAGAGGCCGCTCCCCGCATTGAGCAGGCGCTCGAACGGTTGACACGCTTGCACCTGCCGGCGGAGGTGAAGCTGCTGCTGTTTGAATATTATGATGAGAACGGGCGATTTTCCAAGGCGGAAGATGTGCTGTTTCATTATATGGAGGATCACCCCGGGGATGAGCTCTTTATGGAGCGGGCCCGGTTGTTTTATGAGCGTCTGCTGCTTGCGGAGGAAGACGTTTTGCTTGCGGGCAATTTGAGCAAGGAAGAAGTGCTGGAAGGCTTAAGCCAATTGAATGAAAAATTCGGCTGATTGCTGATCGTTGGCGGCATGGCATGCGGCCCGGAAAATTTTATTTTTTTGCAGACAGAGGTGTGAGGGGCAATGGTTTGGTATCAGGAAAGTTTTGGGAATGATTATTTAGTCGTTTATAAGCACAGAGATTTGCAAGGTGCATACCATGAAGTGAAGAAAATGATGGACTGGCTCCATTTGGGCCGGGGGGCTCAGGTGCTGGATTTGTGCTGCGGCATGGGGCGCCATTCGATGGCTTTGGCCGAATTCGGTTATCAGGTGACGGGCGTCGATTTGTCGGAAGTGCTGCTGGCCGAAGCCATGAAGCAGGACAGCGGCAAGCAGGTGGAATGGCTGCGCGGCGATATGCGGGAAGTGCCGCTGGACCGCAGCTTTGATGCGGTTGTGAATTTGTTTACTTCTTTCGGATATTTTGAGGAAATGGAGCAAAACGAGCGGGTTTTTCACGAAATGCGCCGCCTGCTGCGGCCGGACGGCAAGTTCATCGTCGATTACCTCAATCCTGCGCATGTGCAGGCCAATCTCGTTCCCCTATCGGAACGGACGGAAGAGGGGCTTACGATTCAAGAAACCCGGACCATTGAAGACGGATACGTCCGCAAGCGGATCGTCATTTCCGAGGAAGGCAAGCCGGATCGCCGCTATTTGGAACAGGTGAAGCTGTACGGCCGCAGCGAGTTTGAAGCGATGCTGGGCCGGGCGGGGCTGCATATCGATCATGTCTACGGCGGTTACGACGGCCAGCCTTACAGTACGGAGCAATCCAGCCGCATGATTTTTGTCGGACATCGGGAAGGATAAGGAGTCAAGAATGAAAACAGCTATCGATTGCAACGACTACATCGTTCAAGTCAAAGTTCCGCTGCCTTTCCCGCTGCGCTGGGTGAACAGCTACCTCGTCCGCGGCGAAGCCGGCTGGACGCTCATCGATCCGGGGCTGCGCACCCCGGATGCGGAGGCGCTCTGGCACGCGGTGCTGCAGGAGCGCGGGATCGCGTTCGAGCACGTCGAGCAGATCGTGCTCACCCATCACCATCCCGACCATTACGGGATGGCCGGCTGGTTCCAGGAGCGCACGGGCGCGCCGGTCCTCCTCTCGGAGGCCGGCTGGCGGCAGGTGCAGCTCCTGTGGCAGGGCGAGCAGCCGATGTCGGCGCTGCTGCTCGATTTGTTCGCCCGGCACGGCTTGCCCGCCGCCGGGCTGGAAGAGATGACGAAGCACATGGCCGGCTTCGTCCCGATGGTGTCGCCGCAGCCGCAGGTGACGCTGCTGCGGGAAGGACCCGTACGCCTCGGGGACCGGGCGTATGAAGCGATCGAGACCCCCGGCCATGCCGCGGGTCATCTGTGCTTCTACGACGCCGAGGCGGAGGCGATCTTTTGCGGCGACCACGTCCTGCCGCAAATATCGCCGAACGTCAGCTTCCTCCCGGAGGTGGAAGACAATCCGCTCGGCGCGTACCTCTCCAGCCTGCAGGAGATCGGCAGGCTGCGGGTGACAACGGCTTACCCGGGGCACCGGGAGCCTTGGTCCGATTTTGGCGCCCGCGCAGCGGAGCTCGTGCGCCATCATCATGAGCGGCTTGCACTCATGGAAGGGTACTTGCGCGAGGCGCTCAGCGCCTATGACGTCTGCCGCGCCGCCTTCGGCGACCGGCTGACCGTGCACCAGCTGCGCTTCGCGCTGTCGGAGACGATCGCGCATCTTGTGCTGCTGGAAGCGGAGGGCCGGATCAGGCAGCTGGAGCCGGGTGCGGACCGAATCCTATATATAGCGAATTAGAGGAATGCGAGTTTTCGGAAGCGAATGGGTATACGATGGTAGTCGGCGGCTTTGCGCGCGGGAGCGGGCGCCGCATTCAACCAGAAACGGCGTAGAAACGGAGGCATTCAGTCATGAGATCTTTTCTGAAAGAAAAATCGCTCGTCTTGAAAGAAATGAGGGAAGAAGTTTTCCACCATTTCCCGCAGGCGGATATTGAAACGGCGGTAGCCCGTTTATTGGTTGAAGTGAAAGGCATCAAAAAAATTCCTTACGAGCTGATCGCCGAAACTTTGCTGGGTGTGCTCGGCAAGACGGAAACGTACAATGTTATGACGACGCTGCTGGAGCTGGACAAGAAAGTGAAGCATGATCCCGAGCTGCTCGCCAGCATGAAAGACCCTGCCTATAACCTTCACCGGACGATTGCGATGTCCATCTGCGGCATGTACGGCAGCGGGGCGAGTTCGTTGTTCGGTTTCGTGGATTGCAAATTCCGGTTCTTTTTTCCGAATAAAAGGCCGAAATCGTTTTTGTCCAAAGGGATTTGCGCCCTCGTCGCCTCTACGGCCAGCGTAGTCATTTCCGAGAATGTAAAAGAGGACTACACTCAGCGCAACCTGGCGCTGCTGGCATCGCGCGGAGTGAAGCTTGACGATCTCGTGGATATCGTCGATATGCTGCAGCGGCCGTACACCCCCGACTTGGACCGCAAAATTTGCGAGCATCATGTGCTGGCCGTTTTGCGCAAGCAGCAGACGTTCCATACGGTGCAGTTGGCCATCAAAATCGACACGGCCGTGGAGCAGGGCGAATTCAACAAGCAGTACAACCATATCGTCGGCACCGATGAAGGGCTGTTTGGCGTGGATGAATCGATCGCGACAGCGATCCCGCTCATGTACGGCACGATCGCGCTTACGAACTTCGGCTATTTGGATAAAGCCAAAATCGGCATCATTAAAGAACTCGACAGCGACCATACAGGCGGCAAGTGCAATACGTTCGTGGACGATCTCGTATGCGGGCTCGTAGCGGCGGCCTGCGGCCGGCTGGCGCATAACAATATTTCAACGTTCAACAAACCCCAGGATTGATTGCAGTACGGTGAGCCCCTTTCTCCACAAACGGAGAAGGGGCTATTTTTGTTAAATTCATTTAGTAAAAATACCTATCCCAACATATAGGACATTGCTTGTTTTAATCTGCAAACGTAATTTCCATTGTTTCAAAGTCGGCTTTACATTTGGCTCTTATCATAAAATCAATGCCCAGTATGCCGTCAAAACCGTAAGACTCTTGTATGGATCCGAGTTGGATAGGAAAATCGTTTAAAGCAAAATGTTCAATTTGAAGGTCAGGGATGATCTGTTCATAGCAAATTTCGCTAGTCCCCCTACTCCATACATTCGCTTTGCTCTTCCGTTTATAAAGTCAATGTAAATGCCAATCCGAGTAAGTACATCGGTATCAAACACCGTTGCGGCACATCCGGTATCGAATAAGACGTTCGGTAAAATAATCGATTGATTGTTGTGAGTTAAGGTCAAGGAGACAATAGGCAAGCCATACTGGAGTTGTATCTTCATTACCGTTGCCGTACACCTGAGAAAAACTCTTCAACAACCTCTACATCACTTCGGCTGGTGTGGAATACGTACAGTTCGCGTGTCGGATACAGCTTGTGAAAATGCTTGTACCCGCTCCACGCTTCTTGCGGATTGTCGTAATCCTGAATAACCGCCATATCCTCCAACTGACGCATTCGGTTATTGGTGCTTGCTTTGATCGCTTCCACTAATACAAAACGACCTGGGTGCAACTCAGTAATTTCTCCCCATTTCATCAGCTTCACCTCGCTTGGTTGTCTTTGTTTGATTATAGCATACACGTTAAAAGAGCAATGAATAGTATATAGAGCCCTTCCAAAATAAATATACTGAATAAATGGAAAAACCTGCGAAAGTGCAGGAATTTTCTGCGAAAATGGCTCATTTTGGTGAAAAGCCTGCAAATGTGCAGGAATTTTTGACAAACATGCATGTTGAGCCCAGGCGCCGGCGAAAAGCCTGCACAATTGCAGGAATTGCGCGAGGCCAGCGCATCGAGGGCGCGAATTCATGTATTTTTGCAGGCTTTTTTCGTACCCGTCAGGTAGATTATAGCCATCGACTCTGGCATGTGGGGATGCAATCACTCCCCCTAATCCAGGGTATAAACCTGTACTATTCCAACATGCTAGGAAGCGGCTAGTGAACTATGATAAACTCTAGTAAAAGGAGGGAGTATTTCAATGAAAGACCCGAAAATGCTCGAAAAGAAGGAGCGATTGCTCCAATTGGTGAAGAGCTTTTGTCAAGAATATTTGGATGAAGAGTACGAGCAATTGTCTACTAAAATGGTGGAAAAGCTTGGGCGCAAGCGCACGGTTCCCTTTATGTCGGGCAAGCTGGAAGTCTGGGCGGCGGGAATTATTCATGCAATAGGAACTGTCAATTTCTTGTTCGACAAAAGCTTTCTCCCTTATGTGACTGCCCAGGATATCTGTCAATATTTCGGTGTAGCTCAAAGTACCTCTTCGCAAAAATCCAAATTGATTCGGGATATGTTCAAGATGAGCTATTTGGATAATGAGTTTGGCACGGAAAGGTCACTACATAGCAATCCATTAAACCAGTTGGTATCCCTCGATGGGTTTATTATTCCAAAAAGCTTTTTTAAATAACGGGAAGCGGGAAAGCGAACGGATCCATGCAAGCATTCGACGCTTCTCATGATTCGGCCCGGCTTCCACGGTACTGCGTTCCTTCGATTCCGCTATTTTCAGTATTTTCATGGAATGCCTGCCTGGATAAGCCGAAAAAAGGGCCTTGCGGCTGCTTCAACAGCCCGCTCGGCCCTTTGCTGCGGATGGCGCTCCCGCTTACTCTCACTGCTGGAGCAGCCTCAGCTTGCTTTGATCGGTCAATGCTTTCAGGAATTCGTCGACTAATACAGGATCGAACTGCGTGCCCGCATTTTGCCGCATTTGTTCCTTGACTTCATCGATGCGCAAGGAAGGCCGGTATACGCGATTGGAGGTCATCGCGTCGAATGCGTCGGCGATTGTGACGATGCGCACCTGCAGAGGAATTTCGTCCGCTTGCAGCCCGTCCGGGTAGCCCCTTCCGTCCATCCGTTCATGATGCCATCTGACTACAGGCATGGCGGCGTCGGAGTCCGGAAAAGCTTTCAGCAGCTTGCAACCGAGCAAGGGATGACGCTTGACGAATTGCTTTTCGTCCTCGCTCAATGGCGAAGGCTTCAGCAAAATATTGTCCGGGATCATAATTTTCCCGATATCGTGAAGCAGCGAGGCGATTTTGATCTGTTCGATGGCGGGTGCGGGCAGCCCGATCCTCGAAGCCAGCAGCGAGGCATAAAACGCTACATTATAAGAATGGTCGAAAGTGAACTCGTCTTTGATCTTGAGCATGTTGAACAGGCCTTCGTATTTGGTGTAATGATGCAGCTGCTTGCGGAAATGAATTTTATCGATCAAATGTTCCATGTGCAGACGGATCAGGTTGCATACGCCGAGGGCGTCTTCCGAAGGCTGCGTTCTTTCGTCGAAGCAAAAAGCCAACGTTCCGACGTAACCGTCGCATTGGAGCCTGAACGCGAACAGCGCGCCATACTCGATTCCGGCCGTCTGGGCGGGGATTGCCGTAATGACATCGCTGCCCTCAGGAACGGCGTAGAACAAATTCGTCTTTCTCGAAGCTTTGATCAATCCGGACAGTTTGTTTGCGGGAATATTTCTGGTATAAGAATCCATATGCTCGACCCCGCGTCTCTTGTCAAAAAGAAAAATGCATATTTGCTCGCTGCCCAGCAAGTACTTGGAAAATCTCTGCAAATGCTCCAGAGACTCAGTGATTGAATCGGAACGCACGACACTTTTAAAAAAGTGCAAATTATCCATCGGACCCTACCTTCTCGCCCAGTTAACTTTTATTTACTATAGTATAATTATCCATATACTTGCGCATCCCCTTCTTGCCCGAAAAAAAATTAAGAAAACCTAACTATTCGGCCTTGCCGAACTTGAGCGGGAATAAGAGCCGTGACTTAAGCAAAATGCCTGTCTGTCTGGAACGGGAAGATGAGATATGCTATCTTGGAAGAAAATGTGAGCGAGGAGATGTCGGTAATGACACGATTTTTGCAGGATGAATACGGCTTCCATCCGGTTTTAGCGGAGTGGTTCGCCTCCCGGTTCGGAGAACCGACCGACGTTCAGAGGCAAGCCTGGCGGCAAATTTCGTCCGGACATCATACGCTCATTTCCTCCCCGACCGGATCGGGCAAAACGTTGGCCGCTCTACTGCCGTGCCTGGATCAAACCGCCAGGCGGAAAATGCAGGACAAGGACGGCTATGCCGCCGGTGTCCGCACGCTCGTCGTTACGCCGCTGAAAGCGCTGAACAACGATATCCATCATCACCTGCTGCAGTTTATGGAGGAGATCCAGCATACCGCCGAGTCGCTGCAGCAGCCGGATTGGAAGCCGCTCACAGCCGGCGTGCGCACGGGGGATACGAAGCAGAGCACGCGCGCTTCCATGCTGCGGACGCCGCCGGATGTGCTGGTCACAACGCCGGAGTCGCTGTATTTGCTGCTCACTTCCCCGCGGGCAAGAGAGATTTTGCGGCGCGTGGAGCGCATCATCGTGGATGAGATCCACGATTTGGCCGCCGACAGGCGCGGCATGCATTTGTCGCTCTCGCTGGAGCGGCTGGATGCGTGGTGCGGCCGGAGCGTGCAGCGGATCGGCGTGTCGGCCACGCAGAAGCCCATCGAGCGCGTCGCGCAGTTTCTCGGCGGCTGGGAAGTCGAAGGGCCGCGGCATGTGGCGATTGTCGAAAGCAAAGCGGACAAGCGGTACGAGCTGCGGGTGACGATGCCGGAACCCGCCCGGGCCGGAGCCGACAAGGAGGCCGTATGGACGCCTCTTGTCGTCAAGCTGCTGCAGCTGATGGAAGGCTGCAGCACGGCGCTTGTGTTCGCGAACAGCCGCAGGCTTTGCGAACGGCTCACTTTGCGGCTCAACGACCACGTCGGGTATGAGTACGCAAAGAGCCATCACGGCAGCGTCGCCCGCGAGAAGCGGCTCGAAGTCGAGCGCATGCTGAAAGCGGGCGAGCTGCGCTGCCTTGTAGCCACCTCGTCGCTGGAGCTCGGCATCGACGTCGGTCATGTCGATCTGGTCATCCAGATCGACTCGCCGTTCAGCGCGGCCGCCGGCATCCAGCGCATCGGCCGCGCCGGCCACGCCGTCGGCGACGTCAGCCGCGGCGTGCTGCTCGCGCGCAGCCGCAGCGTACTGCCGGAGCTGGCCGTGCTCGGCCGGCGCATCGCGGCGCGCGACATCGAGGCGATCCGCATCCCGCAGGGCGGCCTCGATGTGCTGGCGCAGCAGACGGTCGCCATCGTCAGCCTCGGCGACGACTGGGACGCGGCGTCGCTCGCCGGTCTGCTGGAGCGCAGCGACAGCTTCCGCGGGCTGCCGCGCGGCAAGCTTGAGGCGATGCTCGAGGTGCTCGCCGGCTTCTATCCGTTCGTGCGGCCGCTGATCGAATGGGACCGCACAACCGGCCGGCTGCGCCCCCTGGCCGGGACGCAGATGGCCGCGCTCACCGGAGCGGGCACGATCCCGCAGAGCACGGCGTACCCCGTGCACCATAGCGACACCGGGCTTCATCTCGGCGAGCTCGACGAAGAATTCATCCAGGAGTCGTCGGTAGGCGACGTCTTTCAGCTGGGCACGGCTTCCTGGCGCATCGTCCGCATCCGGCCGGAGCGGATCTACGTCCGCGAAGCCGAGAACCGCTACAGCGAAATTCCGTTCTGGCGCGGCGAGGCAGGCGGCAAATCGTTCGAGCTCGGCATGCAGACCGGCGCGCTGTGGAGGGAGCTGCAGGCGCGCCTGCACATGCAGCCGGATGGCGCCGCCGGCCCCGAGCCTGCCACGAGCCGCACAGCCGCCGACGTGGGCGTCCAGGAATGGCTGATGCGCGAGTATGGCATGGATACGGAAGCCGCCGATAGCCTGATCGGGCTCGTCCGCAATCAAATGGCCGTCGCTCCGGTGCCTACCGACCGCACTTTCGTCATCGAGACGTTCCTGGACGAGCAAAATCATACGCATTACATTGTACACAGCCTGCTGGGCCGGAAGCTCAACCGGACCTGGCTGATGGCCATCGGCCGGAAGCTGGCGCAAGCCGGCTATTCCGCACTGTATACGAATGCGCGGGATAACGGGATCGAGCTTATTTTTGACGGCTACGACGAAGCTATTGTGCAAAGCATCATGTCGCTGGCATCCGAACAAGCCGAGACGCTGGTCGTCGAAGCAGTCGCCCAATCCGCGATGTTCGGCGGGGCGTTCCAGCGCCTGGCCGAAACTTCGCTGCTGTTGACCCGCAGCTTCACGCGGATGCCGGCCTGGAAGAAGCGGCTGCGCGGCCAGGAATTGCTGAAGGAGGCGCTGCCGTTCAAGGAGCGGTTCCCGCTTTTTCAGGAGGCGATGAGGGAATGTCTGGAGGAACATGTCGATATCGGGCATCTCAAGCAGGTGCTGGATGGCGTGTCCCGCCTGCAAATCCGCTTCGCCGTGCAGCGCAGCCATTTTCCGTCGCCGCTTGCCGGGCAGTTCCAGGCCGACTACGTGCAGACCCGGCTCTATGAGTCGGATGCGCTCTCTCAGGACTTGCAAATCGAGCTGCTCGGATTCAGCCGGCGGATGGCCGCCGACGTGTTCGGCGCCGAAGCCGTCCGCAATGCGGTCAGCCCGCAGGCCATCGCCGCGGAAGAGCGGCGGCTCGCCAAAGCCGACGCGCCGCTCGGCGCAGCGGACGACGTGCTCCGCTATTTGAAGGAGCGCGGAGAGTCTACGCTTGCCGAGCTGCTGCAAGTGCACGCTTTGGACGGAGAGCTGCTGCCGGAATGGCTGCGGCATTTGCAGGACCGCGGCGGCGTCGCGACGACGGAACTGCGCGGCGCCTCGTATTACATTTGCAGCGACGAGAAGGAGTTGTACGCGTCCCTCGCCGATTCGGACAGTGCGAAAACGTTTATTTTGCAAAGGTATGCCGATGGCAGGCTGTCCTTCAAGGTCGAGGAACTATCGGACCGCTATGCGCTGCCGCCGGATGCCGCGGCTGCTTGGGTCCGCGCGGCGGCGGAAGCGCGCACGCTGGAAGCGGCTCCCTTTGCCGACCCGGACGTCGAGGAGCTGTGGACGAGCAGCAAAGTCGCATCGCGGCTCATCCGCATGTCGCTGCAAGCTTTCCGCCGCAACGGAGAGGCGATCTCTCCGCAGACGTATTTGCGGCACATGCCGCTGCGCCGCAAGCTGGCCGCAGCTTCGGAGCATACCGGCGCAGAGCGGCTGCGCGGAATTATCGGCGACCTGCAGGGCTTCTTCCTTCCGGTTTCCCTCTGGGAAGCGGCGCTGTTTCCCGCCCGTCAGCCGGGCTACCGGAAGCAGGACCTGGACTTGCTTTGTTCGTCCGGCGATATTTTTTGGATCGGCAAAAAGGAGCCTGACGAAAAAGAAGGCAAAATCGCCTTCTTTGCGGCCGAAAGCGGTTCGCTGTTCCAGCCGTGCCTGTCGGCGGCGCAGCTAAGACCGGCCTCCCATCCGGAGCTGCTTGGCCTTCTGGAACAAAAAGGAGCCTGCTTTCTGAGCAAGCTCGGCATCGAAACCGGAAGGCCGCCTTCGGCGCTGCTGGCCGAGCTGCTCGATCTCGTCTGGGACGGCCGGGCGGCCGGCGATCAGTTCGCCCCGCTGCGCCTGCATGCGCAAGCGGGCACTAAAAAACCCGGGAAGTTTCAGTCCGGGCTAGGCCGCTGGTACCCGCTTGACATTTTTGGCGGCTCCGGCTACGACAAAGAAGCTTCGGCCGCGGCCTGGGTCCGGCATTTGCTCGACAGCTACGGCATCATAACCCGGGATTTGGCCGCCGCCCTCTGTCCGTTCCCCTGGGAAACGCTGCTGCCGCTGCTCCGGCAGCTGGAAGAATGGGGGCTCGTCGTGCGCGGCCTGTTTATTCAAAACTTGCCGTATTTGCAGTTCGCGTCCAAAGATTTTATTACCCTTCTTCATCAGGACGCGGGCCGGGCTCCGGCCCTGCAGGTGCCGGCCGGGGAGCCCGTTACGCTAATCTGCTCCGTTGATCCGGCGAACCCGTTCGGTCTTCTGCTCCCGTGGCCGGACTATCCGGGCATCTCGTTTGCCCGCAAAAACGGCAACTATCTCGTCATCCGGGGCGATCAATGGCTGTACTGGATCGAAAATAACGGAAAGCGGATTTATCAGACCGGGCAAGCCGTACCGGTCGACGAAGCGGAAGTCGGCCAACTGCTCAAGACGGTTTTCCGCTTGTTCATGAAGCAAAACCATCTCCGCAAAATCGTCGTCGACAGTTGGAACGGCGTCCGCATCGCCGAAGCTCCCGAGCGGCAGTACTTGCAGCTGCTGGGCGCCGAAAAGGACCGCGCCAGCTATGTGCTGTGGCCCAGCCAGCTGAACGGCTGAACGAAATTTTTGCCGCCCGAGAAAGTCGCGATAATCTGCGAGGGTTAGGGGAAGCAGCGGGGCTAATTTGGAGGACGACCACTTTTTCCGGGCGCACACCTCCCCTTGTGAGGTCGCGGAACTGAACAAAATGAGTAGGGAGACATCGAGGTGGAAAAAAACTGCAAAAGTGCAGGTTTTTCCTCTGAAATTAGCTCATTTTGGCAAAAAACCTGCAAAAGTGCAGGAATTTTCGCTGAAAGTGAGCCTGAGCCCATCTCCCCGCTGAAAAGCCTGCACTTTTGCAGGAATTGTTCGTGGCCAGTGAACAAGGACATAAATTCATGTATTTTTGCAGGTTTTCTTCGCGCAGCCAGGCAGATTATGGCTACCTCCCCTAATGTGGGGGGTTTTTGGGCAGCCTGCACGTTTGCAGGCTTTTCGACTTAACGAGCCATTTTCGCAAGTTTTCCCATCGGCTCGGCAGGCCGAGCCGTCTCATAACCTCTCGCCTACCTCACGCCCCCGCCCCGCCGCGCAACAACCCGGGTCGTGAGAGGCCCGCGCCGTGTCCAAAGCAAGCCCCCTCATGCTCCCGCCGTGCAGTTTTTAAGCGTCCGCATAAGGCCGCGGCGCGGCTTTGCCGGCCTGTTCGGGTTTGCCAAGCTGCACCCGCGGCCTTGCGGTTTGCTCCGAGTGGTCAGCCTTTCTTCGTTCCTCTCGTGCCATACTCGTTAATTTGCATCTTTACACGGACATTTACGGACGCTTTACCAAACTCGGTATCCCAATTGTCCTTGACCCGTTTCCAAACTTGCGGATATTTAATTTCCAGCTTTTTCCCAAACCCGGCCACATCTGTTTTCAAGTCCTTTTGAATTTTGGCGAGCGTTTTTTCTACAGATTCCTTGACGGATAATTCCGCGGCCTGCTCCGCTCTTTTTACAAAATCCTCTTCAAGAGCGTTTCCGGGGATGGCCCAATCTTCCCTTAATCTGCCTTCCGATTGAATCATGACGTCAAAAGAAATTTTATCCCCCTCGACTTTAGGTTTGACGGTTCTTTTTATTTTTCGGACCTCGTAGACGACTGCCGCTCCGCTTTTGGGTTCTATGCCTTTGACGATCCCGTCCTCCTTCCTCTCCCCTCTCAGCCAATTGAGCCCAACGACCTCCTTTTCATCCAGCAAACCGACCATTTTCGCCTTCTTTCCGCTGATGACGGCCGCTCCGGAAATTTTCGATTCCTTGCCGAAAGTTACGACCCGCTGAATGACGAAGCTATTTTTCCCGCTCAAATTTGCCGACATGTCTCCTACTTTCATCGCGGATGTCATGAGCAGGGTCTTATTGAATTCATCGACCATCCCTCTTAATCTCAGGGCCGGATTGTCATTGATTCCTTGCTTTTCAAAAACGCTGTTTACTTTTCCTTCGGATATCACGATTCGGATCGATCTTCTTGCCTCTGTATTGCGAAGCAGGAAGTTGATCATATTTTGCAGTTCGAAAGTCCGCGCTACCTCCTCGCTAATTACAATCACGGCCAAATGCTCATAGCTGGGAATGCGGGAAATCCTCGTTGATACCTCTTTAATATTATCGAAAACGACGCTGCCTTCGCTGGCGAGGTTGACATAGTTCTTGACGGCGAGCCCGCCTTCCTTGGCTGCGAACCTCTTGGGTATGGCAATATGATGAATCATGGACAGCCTCTGCTCGTCAGGCATGGTCTTTGTGCTGTTTTCCTTGGCGGGCAAATCAAATCCGATCCCCAGAACTATGCCCACGTTCTCGATCTCAACCCTGTCCCAGCACCCTGCGACGGGAACGAGCAGCAGAAGGGAGGACAGCATGAGGACTCTTCTAGCTTTTGACAAGGCGGTTCCCCCTCAGCTTTAACAAAAGCAAAAAATACAAAGGCATAGCCATCGAAACAAACAAAACAACGTTTCCGACCATGCTTCCGAACTTGAACACGCCGTTCAAATCACGCGGAAACATGGCGATCATATAAATCACGGGCAGAATGGCAAAGACAAAGATCCGGTAATCCTTATTCAACAATTGCCCTATTCCGAGGCTTGCCGCATATTGGTACGGTACGAAAGCCGTATACATCGACAGCACCCACAGGACGGAAAACATCGATTCGAACCGCTCGAAGAAGCCTCCCGGCAGTTCAATGTTTTTGGCTACTGACATGGTCGGCCATGTGGTCGTTTTCACTTCTTCTGCCGTCAGCGTACCGATCGAAAGCAGGACAATCAGCGTGTAAAAAACAACAACGACCCCGATGCCGCTTAGCGTAGCTTTCACCGCTTTCTGCGGTTCTTTCATGAAAGCCGTAAATAGCAGCATCACTTCAAAGCCGCTGTACGCTTGAGCGGAGGTCTTGATTCCCTTCAACACCGGCGCCCATCCGCTGCCTAGAATCGGCCGGATATTGTCCGTCTTGAAATCGCCCAAGCTGGCCAGAATAAGCGCGACCAGGATAATCAAAATGACCGGAAAGTACAGTTCGGTCACTCGCGCGATACAGCTTATGCCAGCTAGCGTAACATAAGCCGCAACACTCATAAATGTAATGATGATCACTTCAATAGGGGTTGTATCCAGCAAGTACATGCGGATCACTTCGCCCATCAAGCGCACCAGGTATGCGGAAGCAAAGGTGAAATACAGAACGAAAACGATGCCGTGGCATATGCCCAGCCATTTCCCGGCTATCGTCCGGCTGTATTGGAAGAACGTTTGCCCGGGAAAATGTTGGCTCAGCCTGGCAATTGCATACCCCAGGAACAAAACGATGATTCCGCTCAGAAAGACGGCAATCCAGCCGTCAGAAGTACCGACGTCCCGCGTTTCTCCCGACGGGAGAATGAGAATTCCCGTTCCGATCATGCTTTTCGCTACAAGCAAGGAAGCCTGTGTAGCTGTGAGCCCCTCTTCGCTTTTTATCGTCATGGCATCTTCTCCCGTTCGTTTTCTGCTACTGCCGCGTGCGGTCCTGCGGTTTATTCATCTCTGGCCGGCGTTTCATCATATGAAGAGGCAGCCTGAGGAGCAGATCTTTCCAGTTGCTCACATGAATAGGAACGAAGGGCTCCAAATAGCCTACTCCAAAGCTTTTTAGCTTCGACATATGGACCGTTATAATGATAAACAAGAGGATAATCCCGTAAAGCCCCATTACAGCCGCCGCCATCATCATGGCGAAGCGCAGCATCCGAATGGCAAGCCCTCCGTTATACTGCGGTATGGCAAAAGAAGAGATTGCCGTTAACGCCACTACAATCACCATGATCGGACTTACGATGGCGGCTTGCACGGCAGCCTGGCCGATGACCAATCCGCCGACGATGCTGACGGTTTGCCCGATCTGTTTGGGCAGCCGAAGTCCTGCTTCGCGCAAAATTTCCAGCGTGATTTCCATAATCAAAGCTTCTATAATCGACGAGAAAGGAACCCCTTCCCGCCCCGCGGCGATGGAAATCACCAGCTTCGTCGGAATTAATCCGTGATTGTAAGAGATCAAAGCGATGTAAAGAGCCGGCAGGAACAGAGCGATAAATGCCGCCCCGAACCGGAGAAGACGAATGAGCGAGGACGGCAGCCAGCGCTCGTAGTAATCCTCGGATGACGTTATGAGCATATAGAACGTAACGGGCATCAATAAAGCAAACGGAGTTCCGTCCACCATCAAAGCTGCGCGGCCTTCCATCAGGGCGCTGGCCACCCTGTCCGGACGCTCCGTATTTTGTATCTGCGGGAACGGAGACAGCCAATTTTCCTCCATCAGCTGCTCCAAATAGCCTGATCCGGCAACCTCATCGATATCGATGCGTTCGATGCGGCTTTTGATTTCCTCCACCAATCCTACGTTGGTCAAGCCTTTGATATACAGGAGCGACACGTTTGTTTTTGAACGTCTTCCGACCTGATAATTAATCATCGCTAAATTGGGATCTTTGATTCTGCGGCGAACGAGCGCCATATTTTGGCTCAAAATTTCATTAAAGCCTTCCCTCGGCCCCCGGACAACCGCTTCCGATACAGGCTCCTCGATCGACCGGCCTATCCAATTGGCAGTGCCCAGGATGAACGCTTCCGGCAGGCCCTCTATAAACAGAACGGCGTCCCCTCCCAAAATCTCGGACAGACATTCTTCCAAAGATTGAACCTCACGAATTTGGGCTATGGAAATAACGGAGTACTCCAGGCATGCCTTCATTTCTTCTACTGTAATCGCAGCATCGGGGTCAGGCAGATCATTTGCCCTCATCAACGGTTTGATCACCTGCTCCTGAAGAACAGCCTTATCCACCAAACCTTCCATATAAACGACACTGGCTTCCCAATCGGAACGGTTTATTTTAAACTTGCGGAACAAAATGTCCGGCCTGTGCCCTACGCTTTCTTTGATCATTTGCAAATTCTCATCCAGGTTTTCCGTTAAGTTATATGGCGTCATCGAACTCACCTTTTCTTCCGATCATTGCCTTGCAGCCAGTGGGATATTCTGGATATCGTAAACGGAACGGCAAAAACGGCAAACGCCCCTATCCATGTATCCCATTTTAGAAAGTAGTCCGCTGCCTTGGGAAACATATCCGAATTCCTCTCTTTATTGTCAAAATGTTCTATCGTTATTATGCCAAAATGTTCAAGATTTATTTTGGAGCACCTCTGCAAAAAAACCGGCACGCCGGGCCGACGGGAAAACCTGCGATTGTCAGGCTGCCCGAGCAAGTCGCGACACTCTGTAAGGGCTAGGGGAGCGAGTGTGGATAATTTGGAGGACAACCGTTTTTCCGGGCGTACGCCTCTCCCCGTGCAGGTCGCGAACCGCACAACTGGGCAGGAAGCAGCTTGCTAGGGAGAAAACCTGCGAAAGTGCAGGTTTTCCCTCTGGAATCGGCTTGTATTGGCGAAAATCCTGCGAGAGTGCAGGAATTTTCGTTGAAAGTGAGCACGAGACTATGTGTTCGGTGAAAAGCCTGCGCTTTTGCAGGAATTGTTCGCGACCAGCGGATGGAGAGCGCAAATTGATGTATTTTTGCAGGCTTTCTCCACGGCCGGGCCGCAAAAAAAGGACCGCAGACAAGCGGCGGCATACCGCTTGTCGTGCAGTCCTTTTTTATTCGGCGCGTTCCACTTTGACCGCGCAAATTTTGAATTCCGGCATCCGGCTCGTCGGATCGAGCGCGCCGACCGTCAGCTTGTTGACGGAAAGTTCGTCGCCCCAATGGAACGGCACGAACACCGTCCTCGGCTGAATCCCTTCCGTCACCTTCACCTGCAGCGCGATCGAGCCTCTGCGGCTCGTGATGCGGATTTTGCCGCCGATGCCGAGTCCGATTTTGCCGGCCAGCCACGGATGGATTTCCGCCACAGGCACCGGCATTTTTTTGTTCAATCCTTCGGTCCGCCGCGTCTGCGCGCCGCTTAAATAATGATTGGACAGCCGTCCGGTCGTCAGCACGAACGGATACTCCGCATCGATCGGCTCGGCGGGCATTTTGGGTACGATGCCGAACATTCGGGCCTTCCCGTCCGCATGGTAGAAGCCGTCTTCGAACAAATACGGCGTTCCCGGATGTTCCTTGGACGGGCAAGGCCAGAATAAACCGTTCTGCTCCTTCAGGCGGGCATACGTTATGCCGCTGTAATCGGCCTTGCCTCCCGCGGACGCCCGGGTCAGTTCGTCAAATACGTCCTCAATTCCGGCATACCTGAAATAAGCTCCTCTTCCGAGTTCCTCCGCCAGCTCGCAAATGATTTGATAATCCAGCTTGCTGTTTCCCGGCAGCTCCAGCGCCTTGCCGCGATGAAACACCCGGCCTTCGAGGTTCGTCAGCGTCCCTTCCCCTTCGAGAAAAGAAGATCCGGGAAGAAGATAATCCGCGTACTTGGCCGTTTCCGTCTCGAACATATCGACTACGACCAGCAGCTCCAGCTTCTGCAAAGCCCGCTCCACCATAGCGCTGTTCGGGCTGGAGACGATCGGGTTCGAGCCGAGCACGATGAGCGCCTTGATCTCGCCTTCGTCGGCTTTTTGCAGCAGCTCGTAGGCGGAGACGCCCTTTCCCGGCAGCTCGCCGGGATCGATCCCCCATACCCGGGCGACATGCTCCCGGGCTGCGGGGTCCTCGATCAGGCGGTATCCGGGAAGCTGGTCGGCCTTCTGGCCGTGCTCGCGCCCGCCCTGGCCGTTCGCCTGCCCGGTTACGGCCCCGTAACCGCAGCCTTTGCGCCCGATCTTGCCGGTCACTAGCGCCAGATTGATATAGTTGAGCGTGTTCTCCACACCGTTCACCTGCTGCTCCAAACCGCGGGCCGTCAGCACGATGCCGGTCTCCGCTTTGGCAAAGCCGCGGGCGATCGTCCGCACGACGCCCTCGAGTACGCCTGTCAGCTCCTCCACACGAGCAGGAGTGAAGGCTTTTACCGCTTCGGAGAGCTGCTCGAAGCCGGCTGTGCGGTCCCGGACGAAAGCATCCGCATGCAGCTTTTCGCTGACGATGACGTGCAGCAGTCCGTTGACAAATACCGAGTCAAACCCCGGCTGCAGGCGGACGTGAATGTCCGCCACCTTCGAGGTCATCGTATTGCGGGGATCGATCGTGACGATCGTTGCGCCTTTCTTTTTGGCATCCAGCAAATACGGCATCATGGTCGGCTGGCATTCGGCGATGTTCGTCCCGGCCAAAATGATGTACTTCGCATTCGGAATCTCGGAAAGCGGCATCGTCATGCCGCGGTCCAACCCGAACGCCTGATTGCTTGCCGCCGCTGCGGAAGACATACAGTATCGGCCGTTGTAATCGATATATTTGGAGCGCAGCGCCACGCGGGTGAATTTGCCGAGCAAATAGCTGACCTCATTGGTCAGCGAACCGCCGCCGTAGACGGCGACGGCATCCCGCCCGTACGCGGCTTGCAGCTCCTTGATTCGCTCCGCAATCTGCGGCAGCGCTGCGCTCCATGGCACAGCCTGCCAATTCCCCTGCCCGGCCCGTGCCCGCGCCAGCGGCTCCGTAATGCGCTCGGGATGGAGCACGTGGTCCAGCGCGTTCAGCCCTTTTTGGCACAGCCGGCCTGTAGCTACGGGAAAGGTCGGGCTAGGTTTGATCGCGACGCCCGGGCTTTTGTCCCCGGGCACCAGCTCCAATCCGCACTGCATACTGCAAAAGCAGCAGTGGGAGGAGGTTTGTTCTTTCGGCAATACCGTCAGCGCTGCTTGCACGGCGCCTCACCCCCCTGCTTGGAAAATCGCAATCAGCTGGCCAGCTCTTCCGCTTTCGGAAAGCCGATATACACCATGCCGTCCTGAATTTTCGTCGAATACGTCCGTACGCAGCCTGTGTCGGGAAGCTGTACCAGTCCGGAGGGCAAATGGATTTTCCGGTCATGCATCGGGCAGAAGACGTGCTCGTCGCACACAATCCCTTCGGCCAACACCCCGTCTTTGTGCGGGCAGCGGTTTTGAATCGCATGCAGCTTTCCGCTGCTCAGCTTGAACAAAGCCACTTCCTCGTTTCGATAACGGATCGTTTTGCCGGTATTCACGGCCAATTCTTCATAAGATACGGCTTTCACCCATACCATTTGTTCTTCTATTACGTTCATGTTCATGCTCTCCTCCCACGGAAACCGTATTTTTCTATTTCAAATCGACCACTTCATACAGATCTTGCCGGATTTTTTTGCTGTCGATCGCCGTTCTCCAAGGATCTTTCGTCACGGACAAGGCGACATCCATTCTCGCGCACAATTCTTGACGTTTGGCCTCATCCTGCACGACGTCGCGAATATGATCGATGCCCAGACGGTGCACCCACTCGCTCGTCCGCTCCCCGTATTTGCCCGTTTCGCGGTAATATTGCAAATAAGCTTCCGTATATTCGATAATTTCCTGCTCGGTCTTCACGGTCGTGAGCAGATCGCCGACGCGGACTTTCACGCCGCCGTTGCCTCCGGCATACAGCTCCCAACCGCCGTCAACCGACACGACGCCCAAATCCTTGATGCCGGATTCCGCACAGTTGCGCGGGCAGCCGGATACGGCCATTTTCACTTTCGCCGGCGTATTCAGCCGCTCGAAACGTTGTTCCATGGCGATCCCCACACCCATCGAATCGCCCGTGCCGAAGCGGCAAAATTCCTCGCCCACGCACGTTTTCACGGTGCGCAGCGCTTTACCGTAAGCATAGCCTGACGGCATATCGAGCTCTTCCCACATCGCAGTAAGATCTTCTTTTTTCACGCCCAGCAGGTCGATCCGCTGTCCGCCCGTCAATTTCACCGTCGGCACGTTGAATTTCTCCGCCACTTCGGCGATCCGTTTCAGCTCCGCAGGATTCGTCACGCCGCCGTACATCCGGGGAACGACGGAGTAGGTGCCGTCTTTTTGAATATTCGCATGCATCCGCTCGTTGACAAAACGGGACGTGCTGTCGTCGCGGTACGTTTCCGGATTCACCATGCCCAGGTAGTAGTTCAGGGCAGGACGGCATTTGGAGCAGCCTTCTTCGTTTTTCCAGCCGAGCACGTTCATCACTTCGCGCACATGAGTAAGCCCTTTGGCGCGGATCGCTTCCACTACCTCATCGCGGGAGTGGTCGGTGCAGCTGCAAATCGTTTCTTTTGCCGCGTTTTTGTCGTAAGAATCGCCCAGTGTAAGAGCCAGCAAATCGCTGACCAAAGGCTTGCAGCCGCCGCAGGAGCGCGACGCCGTCGTGCAGTTTTTGACCTCTTCCACGCTGGTCAAGCCCTGCTCCCTGATTGCCGAGCATATCGTTCCTTTGGTGACGCCGTTGCACCCGCAAATAATCGTATCGTCACTCATATCCGCAACCGCCGAGCCTGTTCCGCCGCTTGCAGGGTCTTTCAGAATGGACGTTTTTTCCATGCCGCTGACGTCGGTGCCCTCACGGATCATTTGCATCAACCGCGTGCCGTCGGAAGTATCTCCGAACAAGACTGCGCCGATAATTTTGTTGTCCTGGACGACGACTTTCTTATAAATGCCGGAAAATTCGTCGTGAATGCGGATCGCTTTCGTCCCTTCGGCATCCATGAACTTACCCCCGGAAAATACGTCAACGCCGGAAACTTTAAGCTTCGTGTATACGACCGAGCCCTCATAAGGCCCCGTTTCCACCCCGGCCAAATGTTTGGCGAGAACGGCCCCCTGCTCGTACAACGGGGCTACGAGACCGTAAGCGATGCCCCGGTGCATGGCGCACTCGCCGACTGCGTATACGTTCGGTACGCTCGTTTGCAAATAATCGTTGACCACAATGCCCGGGTTGCATTCGAGGCCCGCATCTTTCGCCAGCTGCACGTTCGGCCGAATGCCCACGGCCATGACGATCAGATCGGCGTCGGCGACGGAACCGTCCTTGAATTTCAAGCCCTTGACGCGCTTGTCTCCGATAATTTCCACCGATTGCTTGTCGAGAAGGAAATTCATGCCCTGCTCTTCCAGCGCCGTCTGCAGCATCTTCGATGCCGGGCGGTCGAGCTGCCGCTCCATGATCGTGTCGACAATATGAACGACATCGACCTGCATGCCCAGATTCAGGAAGCCCCGGGCCGCCTCAAGACCGAGCAGTCCGCCGCCGATGACGACGGCCTTCTTGTACTTTTTGGCCGAATCGATCATCACTTCGCAATCGCGAATCGTCCTGTAAGCCATGACGCCTTCTTTATCAGCACCCGGCAGCGGGATCATAAACGGATTCGAGCCGGTAGCCAATATCAATTTATCGTAAGATACCGTAACCCCTTTATCGCTTGTGACGGTTTGGGCGGTTGTGTCGATTCCGGTAACGGTTTGATTCGTATATAAAGTAATTCCATGGGAGGCGTACCATTCAAACGGATGAATGACGATATCATCCACTTTGGAATCTCCCGATAGAACGTAAGACAGCATAATTCTGTTGTAGTTCGGATAAGGCTCGCTGCCGAAAATCGTCACCTCATATTTGCCCGGCGCCAGTTTCAACAGGTGCTCAATCGCATTTACTCCAGCCATCCCATTCCCGACCAATACAAGCTTCTCTTTCTGTACCATTACAAATCATCCTCTCCAAATGATCAAACTCTATATCCCTGCGTGTATGATCCATATCCTTCTGGGAAAAAGGGCCACCCGGGAGCGGGGAGCGCATAACCGCTTTGAAAATCGACTGCTCCCGAATGACAAAAGTTGGGATATGGAGCTTGGAGCCGGCCCGATGATACTTTCGTCGGACCGACTCCTGGAGTAGTTCGATTCGAACTACCAAAGACGAGTGGTCGTAAACGTCTTTGCTCCTGCAGCCTGCAGCAGGGGGCAGTAGGCCGGCAGGCGGCAGTCTCAAGCTGCACGAGCAAAGCTTTTACGCGGTTCGTTGCTGCCGCCGGCCCTGAGGCCGGCAGCCGAACCTGTAATTTTAAGCGTGAACGCTGCTTGTCGGTGCGGACTTCACTTTGCCGCCCTCGCCGATCCAGGAGCGCTTCCACTGGCCTTGAACGATGGCGATGATCAGGATGCAGCAGATCGCAATGCCGCTCAGCACCAGGAAGCCCGGAGTGAAGGAGCCTGTGGAAAGCTTCAGGTTGCCGAGAATTTTGGGGAGAAAATATCCGCCCAATCCGCCGGCTGCGCCGACGACGCCCGTAATCATGCCGACTTCGTTGCTGAACCGCTGCGGAACGAGCTGGAACACGGCCCCGTTGCCCATCCCCATGCACATCATCCCGATGAACAGAAGCACCGTCGTAAGGCCAAGCGCAGGAAGCGTCGAGACGGCAGCCAACATCAAACCGATTCCCCCGTACAAAGTCATCAGCATCCGGATACCGCCCATTTTATCGGAGAGCCAGCCGCCGATCGGGCGGAAAAAGCTGCCCGCAATAATGCAAATGGTGGCAAAATCCGCAGCGGCGACAGGATTCAACTGGTACTGCGTGTTGAAGAAAATCGTCAAATAGTTGGCCATACCGGAAAAACCGCCGAACGTCACCATATAAAGGATGCAGAACAACCAGGTATCCCTCTGCTTCAGCACGCGTCCGTAGTCGGCGAGTTTGGCCGGGGCAGGCTGCGTCGGACTGTCTTTGGCCGTGAACAGAAAAATGATAAATACAATGACCAGCGGGATCAAAGCCAGGCCGAATACGACGTGCCAGTCGCCATAATGCTGCGCCAGACGGTTGGCGAACAGCGTGCTGAAGATCGTTCCGCTGTTGCCGGCGCCCGCAATTCCCAGCGCAAGCCCTTGATATTCCGGCGGATACCATCTGCTGGCCAGCGGCAGAGCGGCCGCAAAGCTGGCCCCCGCAATGCCGAGCATCAACGCTACGAAGTACATATCGCTGAGCGAATTCGCAAATTGCCACCCGAATACCAGCGGAACGACCGTCAGCAGCATGCCGATCATTCCCGTCTTTTTCGGACCGATTCTGTCGGTCAAATATCCGAGCACCACTCTGAGAATAGAGCCTCCGAGCGCAGGCAGCGCGACCAGGTTCGCCTTTTGCGCGGCGTCCAGATTAAAATCTTTGGCGATCAATACGGCCAGCGGACCGAGCATGACCCAAATCATGAAGCTCATGTCAAAATACATGAATGCGCTGAACAGAGACCCTTTGTGCCCGCTTTGCAAAAAACTTTTCCGATCGACCATACAGTACCCTCTCCTTTGTATACGGCATATTGCCTTATATGCTGCTTCCTATCCGAACTTGCCTGCTTGTTCTCCCTGCGCGATTGCCGTAGTTGACAGCAGTAGAAAAAGCCGACAGACGTAACCGCAGAAATGCGGAACGTTCATCGGCTTCTTTGCCACTGCAGCCACGTCGCTGTGACTGACATGTAATCATTTTTCACATAAGAGAACATAAAAAGCCTATCCTATTACGTATTTGTAAGGGATAGGCGCCATTGCCTTTTGGGACCGACACACCATTGTGTCCGTAACCTTGCGGGTTCATGATGTTATTATAGTATTCATTTTAGGTTATGTCAATAAACTTAACATAAATTTTCTGAAAAGGATTTGAAGCGGATTTTATCGACAAAAATTAAGGGGCTATGCTATATTATTTGGTATATTAAATTACATTCGCCGATATAACCTAACATGAATATGTCATTTCCTTGAAGCTAAACCATGATGGAGAGTGTTCAAATGCTGCAAACATTTATACTGATCGACGAGTTGAAACCGACTCGCACAGCCTCCTCCACTTCGTCTTCGTATTCGCGGAATGACCCGACCGAGCTTGCCAGGGAATCATTGCCCGAATCCATGCTGAAAGATATGGGATTTCGTGTCTATGCGGCCTCCACAACCAAAGAGTTAACTTTCATAATAGGAAAAGCCGATGCGGTTCTGCTGTCCGTAAGCCCCGACCAGGTGGCGCCCTGGCGGTTGCGGGCCCATGCGGAGCGCAGCCTCCCGATCTTTTGGTGGTGCGATCCTCACACGTTTCCGAGCAACGAATGCAAAATGGACGCAGGCATTGACGGGCTGATCGGCCCGACGATGAACGCTTTGGAAGTTCACTGCGCCCTGCTGCTCGGAGTCAATCATTATTTTCAGCGGACGGAGTGGCAGCAGGAGCGGGAACAGCTTTTGTCCCGTTTGGAGGAGCGCAAATGGATCGATCAGGCCAAGCGGATCTTATGCGAGATCAAGCATATTTCCGAAGCCGAGGCTTACGAGTTTTTGCGCAAGCAGGCTATGAACGAACGCAAGCGGATGGTAGACGTTGCCACCTCCATCGTCAAAGTGTATCAACTGCTGCAGGATGAGAATAAAGGAGGGCGTAAACGATGATTTCCCTGATAAAAGAAGTTGGCCGCGGCAAACGCGGCGCGAGAGATCTTACTTATGAAGAAGCGCTGAATGCAGCGGAGCAAATATTGACCGGAGCTGCCACGCCGGCTCAAATCGGAGCTTTTCTCGTGGCGGAGCGGATCAAGATGGAATCGCCGGAAGAGCTGAGAGCGTTCATTGACGCCCTGCGCAAGCGCAGCAGCACTTATCCTGTGCAGGGAAGCTTCGATTGCGCAGGGCCGTACGACGGCCGCACGCGCACATTCATCGCGACATTCCCTACGGCGTTCGTGCTGGCGGCCTGCGGGCTGCCAAGCACGCTGCACGGCACCTCCACCATGCCGCCCAAATGGGGCATTACATTGCCGGACGTGCTGCACGATCTGAAAATCCCGGTGGCGCACGCCTCGCGTGAGGCGCTCATTGCGGCCGCAGAACGCAGCGGCTTCCTGTTCGTGCCCACGGAAAGCTGGTGCCCGCCGCTCGGCGAGCTGCGCAGCCTGCGCCAGGAGCTCGGCCTGCGCACCGTGTTCAACACGGCGGAAAAGCTGCTGCGTTTTACGGAAGCGCCTTACATGGCTGTCGGCGTTTTTCACGGCACCGTTTTTGAGAAAATTACGAATATGCTGATCGATCTGGGCGTCACCCGCGGCATCGTCGTTCAAGGCATGGAAGGTTCGGAAGACTTGGCCGTCGACAAGCGGACCCGGACCTACCTGATTCGGGACGGGGCGAGCGAACTGTTCATCGTCGATCCGGAAATTTTCGAGCTGATGGTGGAAGTGCCCGAAGTCGAATGGACGGCGGAGCTGCAAGGCCAAACCGCCCTCGCCGTGCTGCGCGGCGAAGCCGAGCTGCCTTACCTGAACATGGTGCTGCTGAACAGCGCCGTGCGGCTCTGGATCGCCGGGCATGCCGGCTCCATCGAAGAAGGCATTTACTTGGCCCGCCACGCCATCGAACAAGGAACGGCGCTGCGGAAATATACGGAATGGTCGGAAGCGATAAGCGCGGTTACGGCCATGTAAAGGGGGCTGCCGTTTGTGGCAGCCCTTTTTTACCGGTCCGAGGCTCGGACCGGTCACGCGCGGCTTGCCCGCTGCGGGGCGAAAGGCCGCGCTGTGTCCACGGCGGCTCGCCAGCACGGGGCGAAAGGCCGCGCTGCGTCCACGGCGGCTCGCCAGCACGGGGCGAAGGACCGCGGGGCGTCCACGGCGGCACGCCAGCACGGGGCGAAGGACCGCGGGGCGTCGACAGCGGATCGCCGGCACGGGGCGAAGGACCGCGGGGCGTCCACGGCGGATCGCCAGCGGGGCGAAGGACCGCGGGGCGTCCACGGCGGGATTGTCGGCAACGGCCGAAACACCGCGCAGGTCAACGGCGGATCGTCAGCACGCAAGCCTGCAAAAGTGCAGGCTTTTTCCGTGTATGCGGCTCATTTTAGCGAAAAGCCTGCAATTGTGCAGGAATTTTTGCTCGAAATGAGCCCGATCCCATATCCGCGGCGAAAAACCTGCACAATTGCAGGAATTTGTTGTAGCCAGCGCATCCATCGAGCAAAAACTGTACTTTTGCAGGTTTTTTCTTCACGCAACCAGGCAGGCAACAGGTTGAGGCGCTTAAGCAGAGGGCACTAGGCCGCTTAGCACGGAAAAGCCTGCGATTGTGCAGGTTTTTTCCTTAAAAATGGCTCATTTTAGCGAAAAGCCTGCAATTGTGCAGGAATTTTTGCTCGAAATGAGCCCGATCCCATATCCGCGGCGAAAAACCTGCACATTTGCAGGAATTTGTTGTAGTCAGCGCATCCATCGAGCAAAAACTGTACTTTTGCAGGTTTTTTCTTCACGCAACCAGGCAGATTGTGCGACCAGCTCTGGTGCAGGGTCTCTGAGTAGCTTGATTTTTGCAGATTTTCTGCACGCACGCGAACTACAGGCACTAATTTCCCACTCCTTGCGCTCCTCCAGACAACAAAACCCACCCTTGCACCTCTCCCGGCAGCAAAACCCACTCTTTGCTCTCCTTCGAACAACTTGCACTTCCCCGGCTGAATAACTTTCCATGCACTTCCTGGACAACAAACCCCACTCCTTGCGCTCCGTAGGCTGCAAAAAGTGGGGGAGTAGTTAGCGCTACTTTTCTATAAACAGCTGCGTGAACATTTTGCCGCACGGGCCGCCGTTCATAACGCCGATGCCGATTTGCTTGAAGCTCCGGTTGAGCATGTTGGCGTGATAAGGCTGGGAGTCTATCATAGCCTCATGCGCTGCCGTTGCATCTTTGTTGCATGCGATGTTTTCGGCCGCCGTACTGTATTTGATATTGAGCTTCTTCAGCATGTCAAACGGCGTGCCGAGGATTGGCGAGTTGTGAGCAAAATAGTTGCGGTCGACCATGTCCTGGCTTTTCAGGCGCGCCGCCCGCGTCAGTTCGGTATCTACGGCAAGCGGTGCGAGACCCGCTTTGGTCCGTTCCTTGTTGAGCAGATCGACCATCTGCTGCTCTTCCACGGTCAAAGCCGGCAAAGCGGGTGCCGCGGGAGACGGGGACGGTTCGGGCACCGGCTTTGGACTTGGCGGCGGCGGGGGCGGTTCGGGCACCGGCTTGGGCTTCGGACTTGGCGACGGTTCAGGCACCGGCTTTGGACTTGGCGGCGGCGGAGAGGGCGAAGCGGGGTTTTTCGTTATTTTCAACTTGCCGTACGCCCAAAGGATCGATTCCAGCGTCCGGTCGTCCACGCTGCCGGTGACGGGGAGTCCGTATTTTTCCTGAAAAGCTTTGACGCCGGCCCGCGTCTGATTGCCGTAATAGCCGGTTATGGGACCGCCGTAGAAGCCCAGCGATTTCAACATCCCCTGTACGGCATATACATCAGGGCCTTTGGAGCCTTTGCCGAACGCATACGCCGTCGTAGACGACGCAAACAGCATGAACGCACAGATCAGCGCTATCCAGATTTGCTTACTTTTGCCTCGAAACATGAGCTGCCTTCACTCCTCGTCAAAAGGAATCTTTCGCCTGTAGAAATGACGATAGGCTTAGATTTTCCTAATTAAGGAGGATTATCCGATGAAACGGCTTAATTATTTGTGGTCTCGGTCTCAGCTTGTGCGGCAGTGAGCCGGAATTCAGCCGATTGACGGGGGCATAACGGAATCGCGCTCCGGCCGCCAATCCGGAATTGCACACACTGCTGCCTTGACACCTACTCGGTTCCCCAGCCCGCAAAGTGGTTGGTCATCCGCCTCGCCGTATCAAGCGTCAAGATCATCTGCGTAGACAGCAAATTTGGCATACGCATCGCTCGTTCCGTTAAACCCGTCGCCATCGACAGTAAAGATCGGCTTGAATCCGCCTGCCTCATTGCCGCGAACGCCGAACGCGAATTCAGCGGATGCGGTACGGTATGACGCCTTGCCGTAATCCGTAGCCATCCTGACTCGGCCGCTGAATAGCGATTTATCCGTCCCGATGCGGCACACCCGAAACCACTGCGCATAATTCCTCACGCCGGGCTTCGGCTCGCCGATGTCCCGCAGCTTCCGGTATCTCAGATCGCGCCACGTATTTTTCCAGTTCTCGGCTTTACTCAAATGCGAGGTTCTTATAGGGCCGTCAAAATTAAAAAATCCCGATGTTTCCGGATAATCGGCTTGAATGAAATTGCCCGCGAATGCCGGCCCCTCCGGCGGCGTCTCGCAACGGAACAAGCCGCTTGAATCGCGAATGGTGCCATTTTTGCCGAAACCGACGCCTGTCGAGTTGCCCGTTGTCCATATATTGACTTCCAGCAACAAGCCTGCCCATCTTCCCTCTCATCTGTATTCCCCTGCATACTGCTGGCTTGCGCACGAAACTCGATACGTCTCAGTATCCGATTTCGGCTATGACATGTTGAACGAATCCGCCATATTTTGGACCGTAAAATTCGGGTCGTTATAGTTTTGCTCGATATAGGCGGCCATAGACTTATTCGATTATTTTGGCCATCGCATTATTTCATGCTTCTTTGGGTTACACCTAAACCTCAAATTTACCAGGAATTACCACGAACTGCATAAGTCCTGTCAATAGAAGAGCAAATGTAAGTATGCCTTATCTAAGTGAAGACGGAGCCCGTAGTGTGCTCCGTACTTTTGTTGATTAAACTTCGAGAGTGACAAGAAATGTTTTAATTTCATAAGGCTTAAGCTCAATATTTGAAGCCTCAACGTCTCCGATTAGACGCTCCATTAAATCACATTCCTGCATCGATTGAATCCTAAAATCGCTCTTGATATCCACATGAGTACGGACCCCGGCAAACTCATGAATACGAAGAACAAGTCTCTCTCCATCCTCAGCTTTTTTAATTGCATCCGCCATCACATTCGGAGCAGAGAATTCAAACATGGAAAGTGTGCCTTGCGTTGGAACACCTGCATAACTCGTCAGCGGATTATTAAGCTCCCATGCTTCCTGTACCGTACCGCCTGCATACCAATCCCCCGCATGCGGGAGAAGAGCATACACAAAGGAATGTTCCCCGAGATCAGCTATCGGGTCCGGATGAATCGCGGATTTAATGAGTGACAAGCGTATGACGTTATCCTTAATGTCGTAGCCATACTTACAATCATTCAGTAAGCTTACGCCGTATCCTCGTTCGGACAAGTCCGCCCATTGGTGCCCGACGGATTCAAAACGCGCCCAATCCCAGCTCGTGTTCCAATGCGTCGGACGCTTAACGTTACCGAACTGAATATCGTAAGTAGCCTCCGTAGAACGCACGTCAACCGGGAAAGCAACCTTCAACAGCTGCTGACGTTCCTGCCAGTCGATATGGGTACGGAAATCAATGCGTCGGCTGTCTGCATAGACAGTCATCCATTGCGAAATCGTAGACTTCGCAAAGTTCCATTTGAATGCAACTGTTGCGGCTAATGGTCCCTCTTCAACAAGCTCGACCGATATAAGATCAGTAATTTCGCGCATTTTTTCTTGGTAGAAAATATCGATATCCCAAGCGTCGAAATCAATCGGCTTATCTTCAAACACCTGTAGAACGTTGCCTCGCGAGCTTGCAACAAGCACGTTCCGGCGATTATCTAGGTCGAATACGCGGACCAACTGGCCGGATTCGTTCCATTCGATTTCATAATGAGGTGTTTTTAGCGTGCGTCCTTTCAATTGGAAAGGAATCTCTTCAGCTGCAGCAGTAGATTGAGATGGTTCTGTAAAGTGAATCGTCGTCATACCTAAAGACGGTATTTTAGGTGCATCGATGATCCAGCGGCCATCCGTGTATTGCGATTTCAATTGGTTGCCTTCCCGATCAGTCCAAACGCTGCCAATCACAGCTTTTTCCCCAGGGATAATAACAAGATCACTTCGTTCCCATGAGGCGCTGTTCAGAACCGTTACCGCACCTTTTTCCTGCTGTGTTCCAATTCGTGCTGCAGCTTCATTCCACGCAGATGTCCCTATAGACATAGCTTCCGCATATTCCTCACGACTATCTTCGTAGACCTCAGTAATCGAAGAACCTGGAATGATATCATGGAACTGATTGCGTAAAATGATGGTCCAACCCTTGTTTAACATCTCCTGTGGATAAACGCTCCAATCGGATTTCAACAAAGCAGCCAAAGCACTGACATATTCCGTTTCACGATACAGAAGCTCCAGCTTACGATTCATCCGTTTGATGTAGGCTTGGCTTGTATAAGTACCGCGATGATATTCGAGATACAGCTCACCGTCCCATGTATGCACATAACGGTCCGTTGCTTCAACAGTTTCGTGTAACCGCTCAAAGTATTCGTCTGCGCGTCCAGTTTTCACTTTAGGCAGGCCAGGCATGTCTTCCAAACGACGGCGCATCTCCAGCATCTCTCGATTGACACCGCCGCCGCCATCTCCATACCCATAAGACAGCAGAAGCTCTTGATTCACTTCTTTATCACGGTAGGCATCCCAGGTTCCCTTGACCGTCATTGGCGTTACCATGCCGTTGTACGTATAGAAGAACGAGTTAGCCTCTTCCCAGTCGCCAGGTGTGGTAATGAAATGCGTCAAAACTTCGGTGCCATCAATTCCCCGCCATTTGAAGGTATCGTGAGGCATACGATTGAACTGGTTCCAGCTGATTTTGGTCGTCATGAACGTATCGAACCCTGATTTCAGCAAAATTTGCGGCAGCGCCCAGCTGTACCCGAATACGTCGGGAAGCCATAAATAAGTGCTTTCCACCCCGAACTCCTCACGAATAAATCGGGTTCCATGTAAAAATTGTCTCACCAGCGATTCACCTGAGGTTAGGTTGCAATCGGCTTCCAGCCACATGCCTCCGCCAACTTCCCATCGCCCCTCACGTACACGCTCAAGAATTTGCTCGTAAATATCAGGATAATCTTGCTTGATATAGGCGTATAGTTGAGGCTGCGTCTGCAAAAACACATAGTCCGGGAATCGTTCCATTAGGCGTAGTACCGTGGAGAACGAACGAGCGCATTTTTCCCGAGTATGCTTAAGTCTCCACAACCAAGCCACGTCAATGTGGGTATGCCCAATACAAGTAATCGTAACGGGATGCTTCTTCTCCATCTGATTTAATTCCTCAAGCAGCAGTTCGCGGGAACGATATACGGAGTCATAGTAGGCTTCCGAGAGCGGATTCGACCAATCCACCAGCTTAAAAGAACGATCGAGCGCTTTAACTAACTGCGTACGTTCAGGATGGTTAGCATCCAGACTGCGGATGGTTTCCAGCACAGCGCGTCCAGTGTAGTAGAAATCGTCAACCCGCTCATCCAGCCAGCAGATTTCAGCAAGATTCACCGTATGCTTCTTCTCGCGCGGTTTTCCGCCTCCTTCGAGTCCTGACCACAGGCGGATATCCATCCGCCCCTGCGTGCCTGCAGCATCTTCCGGTAAAAATACTTCTTGATGGTTCGAATCGACACCCTGAAAAGGGGAACCGTTCCAATATAATAAGGATTCGAATCCGTCATTGTTGCCTCCGCCCGTTTCACCGAAATCGAAGCGCCCCAAAATGGTTTTGTCGGCCCATTCCTTTGGAATATCAATTATGCGCGATAACCACACGTAGCGGTCGCGCCCTTTCCAAGTCTCACCCGTCTTCAGTTCAAATGCAGGCTGCGTAACTGGCGGTCTTGCTCCATTCGCTCCATCCTCATCTTCCGTAGCTGAAAATCGCTCCAAAGGCACCGCATCGCGATACCGGGTTTCGCTTAATTCGCGCAATCTCGCTTCCAGCTTCGATTCTGTAAAAAACATATCGAATCTCTCCTCCTATCGATTTCAATGAATCAATTTCTCTAGCTTGAGCAAATTGGTATAACTTAACGCCAAACTATCCATCGGGTTTCCCTGACAATAATCTTGCTCAACAGCGAACCATTCTACACCACTTTGCAATCCCCACTTCAGGATAGGTGCGAAATCAATCGATCCAGTTCCGATTTCAGCGAAATATTTTCTTTCGTCTGCAGTAATATCCTTCAGATGAAGGATCGGCATACGAAAAGCATAATTTTGAATGAAGGATAGCGGATCTTGATCCGCCTTTTTTACCCAGTAGGTGTCAATCTCAGCATAAATAGCCGGATCTTCAAGCAAGTATTCCAGGGCAAATTTCCCATCGATTGTCGTATGAAATTCAAAATCGTGATTATGATACCCTACGCGGTATCCCATGCCGCTGACTCTGGAAGCTGCCTGCAGCAAATCGTGACGCACACTAGCATACCCCTCTGGATTCTGCAGCCCATCAGGGAGTGAGTGACAGATCAGATCCTTCGTATCGAAAAGGCGAGCCTCCTCCAATACGGCGACCATATCATTCTTCAATCGCTCCAAACCGACATGCATGCCAGCCGTTTGCAATCCGAGTTCTTTCATAACCGCAGCGATATCTTTCGCTGGATTTCCATGCAGCCCATCGATCTGGACGGCCGCCCACCCCATCTTTTTCAGCTCTCTCAGTACGCTTGGGAAATCTTTTTTCAATTCGTTTCTCAAGGTGTACAATTGCGCAGCCAATTTATGTTGGATCATTCCGCCAGCTCCTCCCTTTTCAACTCCAACCATTCGACCTCTTGCTCAGTTAACGGCAGATTCATAGCTTGTATAGAGGAATCCAGCTCCTCCGGGTTTCGAGGCCCAATGATTGCACAAGTCGGGAAAGACTGATTAAGAACGTAGGATAAGGCAATTTGAATCGGTGTAACCTGCTTTTCTTCAGCCAGCTTTGCGGCACGACGATAACGTTCCCAGTTGTTTTCGCTGTAGTACACGCGTACCATTTCCTCATCCGCACGATTGTCTGGTGTGAAATTTCCCGAGAAAAATCCACCAGCTTGGGCGGACCATGCCAGTAATGGCAGCTGATTGACCGAATGCCAATCGCAGGTATCCTCATCTGCCGAAACGCAGCCCTCCCAGCGGGGTTCGTTAGGCTTAGCAAGACTGAGATTCGGACTGCTGAATGAAAATCCTGTGAGGTTATGGGCAGCCGCGTACTCATTCGCTTCCTGGATGCGCTTATGCGACCAGTTGGAAGCTCCAATTGCCCGGATTCGCTTGGCCTCAAGGTGTACATTCAGCTCCTCGATGATCGGTCCGACCGCTACGTTCGGATCGTCCCGGTGCAGCGCATATAGATCGACATACTCCGTTCCCAGCCTTTCTAGACTCTCCGTTAAATCCTTGCGGATCGCTTGCGGATTTACCCGTGGACCCGGGCTGCCGTCATCGTGATGAGCACCCTTCGTTAGAATGACCAACTTTTCCCGATTCTTCTGCTCCGCAAGCCATTGACCGAGAACCAGCTCTTTGCCCCGATATTGATGAGCGGTATCGAAGGCATTGCCGCCTTCGCGGATGTAAGCATCCAGCATCATCCGTTCCGGCTCTTCCAATTTTCTCAAATCTCCCGTTCCCATGAACAATCGAGAAATGGGTTTGTCTACGCCCTTGATATTCATATATCTCATCCTGAATCCTCCTTCAAACATCTGATCGACCAATCAAAGAGAGTACGGCTGCGGCAATCTATTCATCCTCTTTAAACACCGGCATTAATCGGAGTTCAAACGCGAATTCTTTCTCATCAAGACGGTATGGCTCAAGAAGCTGCGGTCCACAAGAATTGGATCCTACCCCGCTCATCTTATAATCCAGATGGACGATCGTTTCCTTCCTCTTCTCAAGCTCGTAGTTATGACCCGCTCTTGTCAAATCCTCTGGCGTAAAATGGGCCACATTCAAAGAGAAATCCTCTGGTGAGGAAAACTTGATGCCCATCCCTTGCTCATTGGAAACAATAGCCCACTCTGTTCCATACCTGGACCCATTTTCCTGAGGCATAATGTAATCTTCAAACATCTCATCGACGGTCATCAGGTATCTGCCTTTTTTCACGCTTTGACGCTTGTCGATATAACTCTCATGCGGTCCGAAACCTAAGTATTCGACTTCCTCCATACCTTGAGGCATCGTAAGCTGAAGGCCAAAACGAGGAAGATAGTCCTGCTTTTCTCCCGCTTTTACTTGCAGCTTGACTGAAATCTCGCCATTGCCATCTACTCTCCATATTGCTTCTCCTTGAAGGACGGTAAACCGGCTATCACTGCTTAGGGAGAAATCACTCTGGATTTCAACAGTTGTTTCGTCAATTTTTGTCCAATTACAGCGGTAGATCTTCATTGCCGTTCGGTCATAACCTGCGTTCAACCATCTTTCCTTCACATGCATGTCATTATCCGTTGGAGCGCGCCAAATTGTAAGCCCAGCCGGAGCCTGGAGCATATTCACTCCCTGCTTGGACATCTTCTGTATCGTTCCGCTATACAAATCAAAGGAATGGCAGAAATCAAAACCTTCGATCATCAGGATATCTCCCTCCTGATAAGTTTGAAGAGGGAACATCTGCCGTAAGCTATCACCAGATTCTTTCACCTGCTCCACGGGCAATCCAAACTGTTCAAATGTGATTTCGTAACCGGCTTCCGCCCAATTCATCTGTTCCTTCAACCAACAGGATAAGGTCAGCATATAGGTTCCCGCTGAGGTTTCCGGCAAATCATAAGGAATTGTCACCATTTGATGACTATGCGGTGCGGCATCAATAGACGAAAGCTGTCCCTGCTGGACGATCTGTCCGTCCATTTCTACCTTCCAATGAAGCCCCAAATGGGATAAATCGATGAAGTCGTAAAGGATCGTTACCTTGATCGTACCTTTTCGCAAATCCTGCGCTTCAATGCGAATGGGTGCGATCACCTTTTTGAGCTCCAGCAGCCCCGTATGCGGTTTCCTATCCGGCGTAACCAGACCATCGATACAGAAATTGCCGTCGTTAGGCTTATCTCCAAAATCGCCCCCATAAGCAAAGAAAGGCGTACCATCTTTCGACACGGTTTTGATGCCGTGATCGCACCACTCCCACACACAGCCGCCCATGAGCTTCGGATATTTGTAAATGGCATCCCAATAATCCTTCAAATCGCCTGGACCATTCCCCATTGCATGGCTGTATTCGCACAGGAACAGCGGCTTCTTCTGTTTCTCGTCCTGGGCATATGTTTCAATTTCTTGCACGGAAGCATACATTCGGCTTACCATATCGAGACTCTCCACGTCGGAATTAGCTTGATTTGAAGCAGCACCTTCATAATGAACCGGTATGGACGCATCACGCGATTGGGTCCATTCAGCCATCGCGATATGGTTAACATCGTAACCAGATTCGTTGCCCAATGACCACATCACGATCGACGGATGATTCTTATCCCGTTCCACCATACGAATAGCCCGATCTAGAAACGAGGCTTTCCATTCAGGTTTCTGAGAAAGCAGATGGATATTCGTATCATTCCATTCCTCGCTGGCCGTCCCCATGCCATGGCATTCCAAGTCAGCTTCATCAATGACATAGAAACCGTACTCGTCGCATAGATCCATAAATCGGGAATCATTCGGATAATGGGAAGTACGGATCGTGTTGATGTTATGCTTCTTCATCAGAACGAGATCTTTGATCATATGATTCAGCGGAATCGTTTGTCCGAGCTCAGGATGGGAATCGTGGCGATTGACGCCTTTTAGCTTGACCGCCTGTCCATTGATCTGGAAAACACCATCTGTAATTGTTATTTGCCTGAATCCGACTGGAAAATGAAGCACCTCATTGCCGCTATGAACATAGAGTTGGTACAGATTCGGTTTCTCGGCATTCCACAAGACCGGATCCGTCACCTCGAAACGAAGCGTGCCTTTTCCGTCGACAGCAGCTTCATCCGTACCCACAATGTTGCCTTCCGCATCCTTTAATTCGGCTCGGATCGTAACCTGACCCGTCGTTTCCAGTTCTGATAGCAGAGTCACCTTCCGGAAACCGTCTTGGAACGTTTGTTTATTGAACACATCTCGAACATGGACAGAATCGCGTGCAAGTAAATATACATCCCGGAAGATTCCGGAATACCGCCACGCATCTTGGTCTTCCAGATAAGAACCGTCGCACCATTTCAACACCATGACGGCAATACGGTTTTTCCCTTCGCGGAGCAAGGAAGATACGTTGAATTCCGCAGGTACTCGGCTGCCTTGACTGTAACCGGCAAACTTGCCGTTTACCCATAGGTAAAAGCAAGAATTAACCCCTTCAAAGACGATATATTTGTCCTTTTTGTCCCAGTGACCCGAAAGGTTGAACTCTCTCACATACAGTCCGGCTGGGTTGTTATCCGGTACATAAGGAGGATCGCAAGGAAAAGGATAATTGATATTGGTGTATTGAAGCTGATCATAACCATTCACCTGCCAGCAAGAAGGAACGATTAATTCGTCCCAAGCGCTGACATTCGCCGATTCCTCGTAGAAAGCTTCTTCTACATCCCTAACACTGCGATGATATTGGAACTTCCAACTTCCATTCAATGTCTGATAAAAAGGGGAACGCGCGCGTTTACCGGATTTCGCAGATCCCGCATCCGCATAAGGGATATAATGGGCTCGGGGAATCTCCCTGTTCACCTGCAAAACGCTTAAGTCTTCCCAATATCGATTGATGTGAATCAATGTGACCACTCTCTCCTTCGTCAAGGCATTATGAATTAAAGTAACCTTTTACCATCAGACGGTGGATCAACTCACCGAATAAGCTGTTGGCCCAAGCGAACCATGGGCGCGTATAATCGGTCGGGGAATTCGGATCAAACCCTTCATGCATATACCCCGTATCCGCATCCGTCCTCAGCAGCATCTCCAGAAGCTCACTTACTTCGGTTTCATCCTCTGAGGTAAGGGCCTGCATTGCCAGGCTGATCGGCCAAATGTAGCCAGCCGGTGTATGCGGACTTCCGATCCCCTTCGCATATTTCCCCTCAAAGAAGTATGAATTGTCACTGCTTAGAACAAATCTACGCGTATTCTGATAGACTGGATCCTCAAAGGTCGTGTAACCCAAATAAGGAATCGACAGCAAGCTGGGAACATTGGCGTCATCCATCAGGTTGTAATTGCCGAATCCGTCTGTTTCATACGCATAGATCTTTCCGTACTTAGGATGAAGATAAGTGCCGTAGGTTTGAATGCCACAGTCTATCTCTTCGCGAAGCTCCGCCGCAAACTGTACACACTCCTGATCGTCCCATACGATCCGGGCAATTTCCTCGATGTATCGGAGTACCACGACCGCAAACATATTAGCTGGAATCAAATAGCCGAACGTACAAGCATCGTCGCTTGGCCGGAATCCAGACCAAGTCATCCCTGTATAATTTACGGGCATACCCATCCGATTATTACGCAGCGTGTCACTTGGCGGACAAGCTACTCGGGCGAACCGGTAAGGAGATTGTTCGGCGTGTCTTTGTTCCGTTTTCCATAGCGAGATAATGATATGAACCGCTGTCCGGAAGGAATCGTCGAACATATCCGTCCGTCCCGTCGCCTTCCAAAACAAATAAGACAGTTGGATCGGGTAACAGAGCGAATCAATTTCGTATTTGCGTTCCCAAATCCACGGATTCAGCTCGGTCAGATCCTGATCGTACCGGTTATCGTTCGCTTCCTCATTGAACGCATTTGCATAAGGGTCGATATGAATATAGGCGATTTGCCTGCGAATCAAGCCCGCAACGATGTCCTGCAGTTCTTTATCTCCGACCGTAAGCGGTATATAATGCCTTACCTGCGCGCTGGAATCCCTTAACCACATCGCTGGGATATCCCCAGTGAATACAAAGGCGGTATTATCGTTCATGATTTTAGTTGTCGTTTCAAGCGTATTCGGGTAGCAGTTCTTGAACATGGCAAGCATTTTCGGGTGCCCGGCAAGCTTGATCTCCGCTTCTTCAAGCAAGGAGGTGACAGCATTAGGCAAGTTCATTATTTCCAATCCCCCAGAATATCCTTATAGGCTTCCAAATAATCATCGACAAGCAGCTTAGCAATGGAATAGGAATTAACAAGCGGGTGAACCGTGAGTGCCTGGATAGCCAAATCACGCGACTTATGTTTAACAGCTTCAACGGTAAGCCGTTCGAACAGTTTCACATTTTTCATCAACAGGCTCATTTCCTCTGGCACGGAACCGATGTGAACTGGCTTTGCTCCGTCTTTCGTAATAACACAAGAAATTTCAACGACGTCATCGTCCGCGAACCCTTCGATACTGCCTTCATTCGGTACGGATAGGACAATATTATGGGTCGCACCCGTTTGCAGCGACTCCACGAAATCCAGCATGACACCTGCATATCCAAGGGAGTTAGGCAATTCCAGCTGATCTGTCGGTAACACTGGCTTCGACGCCGAATTAGTTTCAATCGCCATGTAAGAAGCTTCCCTTTTTTGCGTATAGTACAGATAGGTTTGAATGGCTTCATCCGGGTTGCTTTCAATATCCATCTCACGTAAGATACCCAGCATTTCCTTATTATTCTCAGCGATCATTTGGCCGCGCGTCATGCCTGATTTGACAATATTGGCGAAGGCCTTTTCGCGGTGGTAGTAATAGTACAAATATTCATTCGGCAGAAAAGGAAGTGATTTCAGCAAATCGCTGTCGAACATTTTGAATTCGTCCACCCGACTTGTAAAATCAGGATCATTCTTAAGCTCCGCCATAATGTCCTTGCCTTGGTAAATCACTTTGGTCATCCATGACAAATGATTTAGTCCGAAAAATTCAACTTCAAGCTCCTTCGGATCGATCTCTAGCTGCTCCGCCATTCTCAGCTTCGTATGGCTTGGCGAATCGCAGATTCCGATCACCCGATCGTAACCCGCATTTCGCAAGGATTGCGTTACGAGTCCAGACGGGTTCGAGAAATTAAAGATCCAGGCTTGCGGCGCAAGCTCCTTAGCAATCTCGCAATATTCCATGAGAACTGGAATCGTACGAATCGCCATCGAGAACCCGGCTGGCCCCGTCGTTTCTTGACCGATCACGCCATGCTTTAGAGCGATCTGCTCATCTACATACCGTGACCATTCCTTACCTACACGTACCGTAGTTACAATGTAATCGGCACCCTTAATGGCTTCGCGGCTATCTGTCGTCGTCTCCAATTGAAGATTGATTCCGCTACGATCGATAACGATTTGGCATAATTTGGATATAACAGCAAGCTGCTCCTCATCCGTATCATGAAGAACAAGCTTAGTAATTCCGGCATCTTCTGCTTTTAACGTTAAGCTTTTGGTAAATAACACGGCGCGAACCCCGCCGCCTCCGATTAAGGTCAATTTCATCATTACGCCTCCATACGTTCTTTGATATGATCTCCGAATTGAAGGATAAAGGCATCAAGCCCATCCTTGTCCGGTGTGCCCGTGCTGCCGCCGTGAGCGCCGACAGATAGTGCTCCGCAAACATTTCCGTACTGCAAGCATGTTTCTACTTGTTGACCCGTCAAATATCCATAAATATAGCCAGCGTTAAATGAATCCCCTGCGCCAGTTGTATCTACAGTCTCGGCAGGAAAAGCCGAGTGATAAATTATCCGGCCCTCCTTCATGGCTGCGGCCCCTTTTGGACCAAGTTTAACTACAATATGATTGGAGTAATTCGCCATAAAACGTAAACTTTCTTCTATATCATCGAAGCCTGTGTAATGAAAAGCTTCCGTTTCGTTCATTAGAAACACATCAAAGTAAGTCATTAAATCGAAAACACCCTTAAACCACTCGCCGGAATCATCCCAGCCTACATCACAGGAAAGAGTCATACCCATCTCCTTAAGTAGTTTGGCCATCGCGATGAATTCTTCGTGGTTGCGTCTTCCTCTATATCCGGTTACGTGGACATGTTTCCCTTGAGCGATTTGTGACAGGTCCAAATCCTTTATATGAAGCTCCATATTGGATCCCCCATAAGTAATAAATGACCGATCCGCCTCGGGATTAATCGCTATCGTAATACCGGTATTACTCGTTTTACTCGTTCTTATCAAACTGGTATCGATACCATATCGACCGAACTCGTCTCGAACATAATGGCCGTAGCTATCATCTCCAAGAACACCGTTAAAAGCTACATCAAGCCCAAGCTTAGCGAGTGAAATCGCGAACAAAGCCGCTCCCCCGCCAACATGCATCGTCATATTATTAACGAAAATCTCTTGCCCAGGCTGAGGAATTTGAGTAAGTCCTGCCACAACGAGATCGATATTGGCGTCACCGATGACCACCGCATCAAATTTTTTCAATATACTCTCCCTCTCTCAATCCAGATAAATAAATATCTATGCGTTTACATTTCTCTATATCTACGTTTTTCTATGCCTTTTTGTCTTCACGATAAGGCCCACAGCTATTGCGGACAACAAGCTTGTGTTTCAAAATGATATCTGCCTTTGGCGTTTCCGTTTCTCCTGTAATCAAATCAAGCAGCGTTTCCACCGTAACTTTCCCCATTTCTTGAATAGGCTGCTCCATCGAGGATAACTGTGGTCGAACCAACTCCGTCAACTGACTTCCGTCAAATCCTATGACCGAAATGTCTTCAGGAACTTGCAACTGATGATCATGAATGCAATTCATAGCCCCTACAGCCATATCATCACTCACAGCAAATACAGCGGTTGGATGGGTACCGCAAGCCAGAATCTCTTTCATCAGATTGTATCCGCTTTGTATTTTATAATCGCCGAACCGAATGTACTCATCTACGATGGGGATGCTGCGCTCGGATAGAGCATCGCGGTACCCGATATAGCGATTTTGGCCGGAGGTCACATCTCTCATGTCCCCGCCAATAAAGCCAATTCGTTGATGTCCAAGCTCTATCAAATAATGGGTTGCATCGAAGGCTGCCGCGTAATCATCAATGATCACAGAAAGGAACGTTTGATCAGTTGGTCTTACACTTGAGAAAATAATCGGAATGTCCAGTTTATTCAAAAATGCCCGGATTTCATCATTCAATTTCTCATGCATAATGATAATGCCATCAACGCGCATTTCATGAAATACTTTCAAATATTTGAATTCCTTATCGGTATCCTCAATAATGTTACACACCAAAAGATTGTAATCATTCCGACTTGCTGTTTCTTCAATACTGCTTAGAATAGTCGAGTAAAAGCTTGACGTGAGGTCTGGGACAATGACACCGATAAGGTTCGTCTTTTTCCGTACCAGACTCCTTGCGATATGACTAGGCGCGTACCCGAGCTCGTCGATAGCTCTCTTCACTTTAGCTTTTAGATCGTCCTTTACGTATTTCTCTCCATTAAGCACCCGCGAAACCGTAGTCACGGAAACACCCGCTTGTTTGGCGACATCTTTAATCTTTGGAGCCAACTTTGTCACCCTACCTTCCGAAAAACGTGTTCTCTTCCAACGTATATCTTAGCTTTTTACTGCCCCCTCTGTGATCCCAGCGATGAATTGTCTGCTCACAATAAGGAAGAAGACAATCAATGGAAGGGTAGCCATAAGAGCTCCAGTCATGACCATGGAATAGTCTGCCGAATGAGCCGATTTTAACTGCTGCAAGGCCAACATCAATGTGAATTTGGATGTATCCGTCAATACGATCAATGGCCATAAGTAATCTTCCCAAACTCCCATAAACGTCGTGATAGCGAGAAAGGCTAGTGCAGGTCTTAGAATCGGCAAAGCAACATGCCAATACTGTCCAAATTTATTACAGCCATCGATTCTCGCAGCCTCAAGCAAATCATCATGAATCGCAAGCGCATATTGCCTGATCCAGAAAATTCCGAATGCACTTGCCATGCCCGGGATAATCAAGGCCTTATAACTTCCCAACCACCCAAACTCCTTAATGATGATGAATTGCGGGACAAGCAGCATTTGCGCAGGAATCATCATCGTAGCCATCATGGCAAAAAAGAGCAATTTAGAACCTGGAAACTTAAATTTGGCAAACGCAAATCCCGTCAATGAATTGAAAAATAGCTGAAGCGTGCAGCTCATTAAGGCAATGGAAACTGTGTTGAAGAAGGCACGAATAAAATTGCTTTTCTCCAATACATGATGAAAGTTATTCATAAAATTAGTTCCGAACGTTAACTTCGGAGGAAAAGCAAAGATTGCACTTGTCTCATTCGTAGACATGACAATAAGCCAGTAAAACGGAAATATGGAAATCGCGACACCGATCAACAATAAACTATTTACGATTACTTTTTTGGTCAATACTTCAACAATCATCTTGTATTCTCCTTTTTATCAATCATCCGATCTGTTGAAAAACTTCCAATTGAGGACGGATAATAAGCCGATGATGATGAATAACACCCAAGATACCGCAGCTGCATAACCATAATTCTGATAATTAAAACCTTCCCGGAACATATAGAGAACGATCGTATCGGTACCTGGGTATGGTGCTTGATTTCCAGCTAATACTTGAGGTTCCGTGAAAATTTGAAACCCGCCGATGGTCGACATCATCACTGAGAACAAGATGATGGGTCTGAGCATGGGTATCGTAATTTGGGTGAAAGTTTGAAATAATGTAGCGCCATCCAGCTCTGCTGCTTCGTACAGATCTTTTGGAATTCTTTGCAAGCCCGATAAATAAATAACTGCGTTATACCCCATATATCTCCATGAAATCATGGCGGCAATCACGACTCTGGCCCCAAATTCAGAATTTAACCACGCGATCTTATGAAAGCCGATTTTTTCCATCAAATAGTTAATCAACCCGTATTCGTTGCCGAACAAAGACTGAAAGATAATGACAACAGCCACCATAGCCGTTACATTCGGAAGAAAATAAGCAATTCTATAAAAGCCTTTGAATCTTACGATGGATAAATTGATGATATAGGCGACGACCAATGCACATAGAAGCTGCGGGGCGTTCCCCAATATCCAAAGTGCGATATTGTTGACTAACACCTTCCAAAAAGTCGGATCATGGAGCATATAATCAAAATTCTTGAATCCAACATATTTCATTTCCCCGATTCCATCCCATTTATGTACGGCTAAGTACATCGAGAACAAAATGGGAAATACAGAAAAGATCAGGAACAAAAGATAAAATGGAGAAATAAATAGATACAGTGTTCTGCTCTTATAAATTTCTTTAAAAAGACCTCCCATGCTATTCCTCCGCTAATTGGATAAGGCGAGGAAGTCCCTTTCCTCACCTGCATCCATTATTTCATTCATTTTCTTGCCAAATCCAGTTTAGCGTGAAAGCTGCCTTTTAATTTTCTCCTGCGCATCTTTCCAAGCTTTTTCCGGGTCTTTCTTCTGCGTGTCAATTAATCCAATTTCATCGGTCAAAGAAGTACCGACCATATCGTCTCTTGCATCGACAAGTGCGATTTTTACATCTTTTGCCGCGTCAGCGAATATCGGGCTCAAATCTTGATTTCCGAAGAACTCATTTTTATTGACCATTTCAGGCTTCGTGTAAACTTCCGGCGTAGACGGATAGTTACCGAATTCCTTGTATCCAGCAACCAGATTGTCAGGGCTTGTAAGGAATTTAATCACTTCATAAGCTTCTTTCGGATTTTTCGTTGTTTTCAACAATCCGAAGAATGATCCACCTTGATTGCCCACGCCACCAGGCGGGTAGGCAATCTCCCATTTCCCTTTCGTGTCAGGAGCTGCGCCAATCAAATCACCAACGGCCCAAGACGCCCCGATGAAAGAAGAAACTTTGCTGTTGTTCATGGCAGCATTTTTCTCAGCATCACTAACATTCGGGTACGTTAAGCCGGATTGGTATGCTTTCACAGCCAAATCCCAAGCACCTTTGATATGGGCCTGATCACCAATATATTTCCCATCTTCCGTAAAATAACCTTGGCTATTCTGGCCTATGATGTTTCTGAAAACATCCACAATGGATAGCAATTGCGATCCAGTTGCGTCTTTCACTTTCTGCTGAAGACTGAAATAATCTCCCCATGTCTTCACTTGGCTCTTAATGGCTTCCGGCGTGCTAGGCACTCCCGCCTTCTCAAACAAATCTTTGCGGTAGTACATAACTACAGGAGCGACGTCGATCGGCAAGCCGATCAAATATTTGTTATCTGCTGACGCGGCCATTTTCCATTTCCAGTCCAAATACTGAGGCTGAATGTCCTTAGCGCCTTGGTCGTATAGATTGACGAATTTTTCTTTGTAAGGCAGCATGGAAGAAATCCAGCTATCCATCGCTACGATGTCCGGCCCGCTTCCTCCACCTGAGATGGTTGTTTTTAACTTGGTAGCATAGTCACCCCCGGACGGAAGTTTCTGTGCTTGCAAATCAATATTCGGAAATTTTTTCTTCGCTGCTTCAATGGTTGAATCGGATATCGCACCGTTCCAATACCACATCGTTAACGAAATCTTCTGGTTAGAAGCGCTTTCATTTTGATTAGAACCGGTCGTTGTTGGTTTTTGCGTCGAAGTACTCGTATTATTCTGGTCACCACAGGCAGAAACGACAAGAATCAAACTAAGAGCTAGTGGCACACTATACAATGCTTTAAATTTCATAGTTTTGTTCCTCCGATTTAGAGAAATTTGATATCACATCAGACATTTGTAACTCCAAGGCTCATTTCAGCTTTCCCCAACCACATACGACGCCCTCTTGATTTCACGTTTTCCATTAGCATAAACATTTCGTCTAAGAATTATTTCTGGTATCGATTCCAGAATGACAGGCAAAACGTCCGCAGAGGCTAACCACCTTCCCGTGTAAGATTACAATCTGGTATCGATACCAACTTCAGCGTTAAATACCCAAATAATTAAAATCTGAATACATAAAGCGTTTTCTGGTATCGATACCAGAAGGTTTACTATGCTTCTGGTTCAAAGTATAAATCGATTATCTTCTTTTGACAATGGCATAAATTTACAAATGTTTTATTTTTTCATCCTGCAAATCTCATTCATAAAGTATTGTATTATACAAATATTAAGGTGATCGAGGTGACACTGCATATATGAATCTAGAAGTGAAAACGATACAACTTTCGGACATTGTGCCGCAAATATTTCGTGCCGATTATTTTCCGTTTCGTCCCAATGAGCGAATTGGTCCGCGCACATCGTTCGTACATTCATTTGTATACATTTATGAAGGCAAGGGTTCAATATCCATTGGAACATCTATGTATTCCTGTACCAGAGAAGAGCTATTTTACATTCCGCCGGGCCTGCCCCACTCTTTTCATTCAGATCACCAGCATCCGATGGTTCATGCTTCGATTTACTTTGATTGGATCAACACGAGACCCCGAGCGGGAGATATGTCTTTGTTTCATTTCGGAGACCAGATCTGTGATACTTCCGAGTGCTCACCTAACGTCGTATTTCACGATTTGCCTACGATTCCTACCAAAATGCACGCCCCCAAACAGATGAGATGGATGGAATTATATCTGCATGTCATTGAAAATATCGAGCAGACACAGGAAGATGCCAAGCTTTTCAGAAGGGCTGCTTTTGAGCAATTTGTTTCAGAATTGGCGAGCTTCTGGCGGAATCCCATCCTTAAAAGTGACAGAAGAATGCAATCGATCATGAAGCAAATGAAGGAATTTCCTCAACATAATATTTCTATTGAGCAATGGGCTTCACAACTAGGGATAAGCACATCGTATCTGCATAAGTTATTTATCCAGGAAATAGGCATGAGCCCTCATTCTTATGCGATTAAATGCAAGCTGGAGAGAGCCAAAAAGATTCTGCGTGAGACCAATCTGTCTATCACCGATATCACCGAAGACCTTGGTTTTGGTTCCATACATTACTTCTCGCGATTATTTACGCAAAATTACGGCGAGTCACCCTCCGCATATCGCAAACGATTAAGGGAGGGATATTAAAAAGATTAGGATAGTTTTGTATAAATAGCGCACATTCCTTCAAAGACAGTCCACAGCGCTTTTGTTATTCTAAATGTGAGTTTCCATCCGGATTGACGGTTCACAAGGAATAACAATACACGTAGAAAGAATGTGAATCTATGAAGTCATTTACATCTATTCGTTACCGCCAAGTCCACCTGGACTTCCATACGTCCGAGCACATTACCGGCGTTGGCAGAGATTTCGATGAAGAACAATTCATCTCTGTTTTGCAAAGTGCTCAAGTAGATACAATCAACGTCTTCGCGATGTGCCATCATGGTTGGAGTTATTTTGACACGAAGGTCGGGAAGCCACACCCTCATTTGGAAACGAATATGTTGCCGCGCATGCTAGATGCTTGCGCCAAAAATGACATCGAAGCTCCAATATATATTACGGTTGGATTTAATGAGCTTTCTGCCCGCGAGCACCCTGATTGGGTGGCGATCGCCCCCGAAGGTGATGACCCTTACGGTCCACCGAAATCGGATCCAGAGGCCCCCCGTTCGTCCGGCTTTGACGGTTGGCATATGCTGTGTCTGAACACACCGTACTTACAGTATCTTCTGGACTATACGAAGGAAGTTACGGAGAGATTCCAGCCAATCGGCATCTTTTACGATATTGTAGGAGAATATCCTTGCGTATGTTCTTACTGCCGCGCTAGCCTCAAAGAAATGGGGCTTGATGCAAACAACGCGGATCACCGCAAGCAATTGGCCAAACAAGTGTACTTGAATTACTTGCAGAAGACCTCCGAACTAATCTGGTCCCTTAACCCGGGAACCAGACTGTATCATAACTGCTGCACGGAAAAAATGGGCGAAAAACAATACTACCCTTACTATTCACATTACGACATCGAATCGCTGCCAACAGGCGGATGGGGTTATGATTACTTCACCAGCATGGTTCGGTACATTCGCAAACAAGACTTCCAGTATCTTGGAATGACAGGGAAATTCCACAAATCGTGGGGAGAATTCGGCGGATTCAAAAATCCGGCTGCTCTGAAGTATGAATGCCAGCAAATGCTAGCTTTCGGCGCAAGAATTTGTATCGGGGATCAGCTCCACCCAGACGGACGAATGGACGAAGAAACCTACCGGATTATTGGGGAAGCTTTCGATGGAATTGCGGCCAAAGAACCATGGTGTATGGATACGACCAGCATAGCCGAGATTGCCATCCTTTCAGCCAATGCTCTCATGGATGCCGATGATAGCCGAACAAGTGACATGGGTGCTTATATGATGCTGGAAGAGGGCCACTATTTGTTCGATATCATTGATGACTCGATGGACTTCTCCGTCTATCGAATTATCGTACTGCCCGACTGCATTCGAGTATCTGATACCTTACAGTGCAAACTTGAAGATTATATAGCTAGCGGCGGAAATGTGATTTTGAGCGCAGAAAGTGGACTTTGGGCTGACCGACCTGAATTCGCGCTAGATCTAGGCGTTGAATTTAAAGGGAAATCAGAGTGGGATGTGGATTACACCTTAGTCACTCATCAACTAACTGGTTCACTAGTGAGATCCCCTTTTCTCAATTATGAATCGGGTTATCAAGTTCAGGTGAACAAAGCTGAACTGTTGGCCCAGTCCTACAGGCCTTATTTCAACCGTAGATACGGGCATTTCTGTTCGCATCTCCATGCTCCGGCCAAAGAAGAAGCGGATTATCCGGCCGTTATTAAACACGGCAATATCATCTATATCGCTCAACCTCTATTCAGGTTGTATCGGAAACATGGCGTGCAGCTATATAGAGACTTATTCCTTGCGTGTGTTAAACAGTTTATCTCAGCACCAACAGTGAAAACCGATCTGCCTTCCGCTGGTAGAGTAAACCTGACCCGTCAATCCAATGGGACTGAATACGTGCTGCATTTGCTCTATGCCGTTCCCATCTTGCGTGGAGATACCCAGATCATCGAAGATGTGGTTACATTAAAAGACATCTCCGTGCAGATCAAATTGGACGAGTCGGTAAAACAAGCCATGCTGCTGCCCGAGATGATAACTATACCTCATATGACGAACGAAGAAGGCTATACTTGCGTGTCCGTGAGTCTTACAGGTCACCAAATGATCTTATTTCAAACTTAAAGTTCGTTTAAAAGACGATTCTAATTCATTTTTTTGAATAAGGAATCGTCTTTTATTGTTCTTAAAGGAAACAACAATTGACTTTTCGACTAGCTTGATTTAGAGTAAAACTATAAATTAGCACCTGGTACTAATATCTGATACTATATACTTTACCATTGGAGAGTGAACGTTATGCACACAGCCCCTTCATTGCATGCCCGAATTACGGCGATCGGCAGTTATGTGCCGGATAAAGTGCTGAGCAACGCCGACCTGGAAGCGCTAGTCGACACGAACGACGAATGGATCGTCCAGCGGACCGGCATCCGGGAACGCCGGATTGCGGCCGCCGAGCAATATACGAGCCATCTTTGCATCCGTGCCGTCGAGGACATGACTTCCCGATACGGCTCGCGGCTGGACGACGTCGAGTTGATCATCGTCGCTACGCATACGCCAGATCTGCCGTTCCCTTCGACCTCGTGTCTGATTCAGGCGCATTTCGGCATTCCCGCGACCGGCACGTACGATCTGAACGCCACCTGCGCCGGATTTACATACGCGCTGCATACGGCAAGCGGGCTGATCTCGGCGGGTGTCCACCGCAAAATTCTCATCGTCGGCGGCGACAGCTTGTCCAAAATAACGGATTATACCGACCGTTCCACCTGTATTTTATTCGGCGACGGGGCAGGCGCCGTGCTGGTGGAAAAAGACGATGAGCAGCCGTCGTTCCTCGCTCATCATCTCGGTTCCGACGGCACCGGAGGCAAGCATGTGTACCGCACGGGGCTGGCCTCCGAGCTGCACGGCATCCGGCTTGCCGGCGACGGCAAGCTCGTGCAGAACGGGCGCGAGGTGTACAAATTCGCCGTGACCACGGTGCCGCAAGGCATCGCCGCCCTGCTTGAGAAAAGCGGGCTCGGCTTGGAAGACATCGATTGGTTCGTCCCGCACAGCGCCAATCTCCGCATTATCGAGTCGATCTGCGACAAGAGCGGCATTCCGTTCGAAAAAGCGCTGTACAGCCTCGTATACTACGGCAACACTTCCGCGGCTTCCATTCCGCTGGCACTCGATCTCGGCGTCAAGGAAGGCAAGGTGAAAGCCGGCGATACGCTGCTGCTGTACGGCTTTGGCGGCGGCCTGACGCATGCGGGACTGCTCATGAAGTGGGACTTGCGCTAAAAGGCAGGTTCAATCCCGGGTGCATTCACAGGCGCATCCCCCGATGCATCTCCCAGCGCACCCCCCAGTGCATCTCCCGGCGCGGGCGGAGCCGGATCGGCAAAGTCCTGGCCCGCCTTAAAGCCTTTGCCGAATCCTTCGGCATACCCCCTGTCGTATCCGTGGTCGAAGCCTTGCCGGTAAGTTCCATGGACGCGGCTGTGCCCGCTCGGCCCCTGCCGGTTCGAACCGCGCCCGCGCGGGTTGCCCTCCTTGGCGATGGTCCCGGCCGCGGCCGTCTTCCCCGCCTGGGCCAGCGGCTTTTTCCGCTTGGGCCTGTCAGTTTGTTTCGTTTTCATCGCATTCCTCACCTTCCTCATTTCGCGGAGTCCCCGTTCGTTATCGTTAAAAGCTGCTGCAGCCGCCTCCGGTACGTGTGCTCCCGCAGCGTTCGGGACAATCCGTTTAGCGCGATCTGCTGCCGCTCCTCTTCATGGCTCAAATAGTATTCGATCTTCTCGATCAGCCCGCCGGGAGAATCGAAAGTATCCAGCTCTTGGCCCGGCGTATACAAGCTTGCCAGCTCTCGTCGCATATCCGTAAGCTGCAGCGTGCCGCATGCCGCAATGCTCATCACCCGGGGATTGGGCGAATAGGCGGGAATGCCCCCGCTGTTGCAGTTGTGAGAGTCGTCGATCGAGCGGTGCAGGTTGATGACGATTTTCGAAGCCGCGTAATATTTCGCGGTTTCCTCCGGAGTGAGCCAGACGTTGTGGATTTTGGAGGCGAGCTTGCGGTAGGATTTCATCCGGTTCCACCAAAGTCCGTTGATCCAAACATTTTTATTGGCGAGGTAACCCGCCATTTCGTCCATGAACGCGACCCGGTTCCAGAAAGCGGAGCCGATGAAGCAAATGTCTTTGCGGTACGAGGCGGGCACAAAGGCCGGATTGACCGCGTCCGGGTTAATGCCGAACGGCAAATAATGCACATGCTTGCATCCAAGCGACCGGTATACGTCGACACAGCTGCTCTCCAGCGTGAAAACGTAGTCGTAATGAGGCGCGAGCAGCATCGTCAGATCCGTATGGTAAGGATCGTCCGGCAGCCATACCGCCGTCCGTATCCCCGCCGAGCGAATAGCCTTCACCTTGTCGATCGCCAGCGATTTGCCGGCGGTGTCCAGCACAAGGACGAGATCGGGCCCGGTCGCCTTGGCGATGGAAACGACGTTGTCGCGAGGGCCTACGGCGATCGTCTCGCGCACCAGCTTGCGCAGGCCGTCCGCAATGCCTTCGTCCATCGAGGCATAAGGGGGGCCGGAGGCTTTGACATACATAATCTTCAAATCCCAAAGAATGCCCTCTTCCCGGGGAAAATCCCGGATGATCCGCTGGCAGCGGCCCATATGGAATCCGTGCTCCCAGCCCTGCCGGTAACCGGCCCGGTTCCCGGCTTCCCAGCCGCTATCCGGGCCGGTCGCAGCGGCCTTCGGCTGTGCACCGCCGCCCGGCGGCGTTTTTGCGGTCTTCATGGCTGTCCGCCGCTTTCCGCCACATGCCCTTTCAGCAGCAAATACTGCTCCAGCGCGCTTTTCCAGTGTGGCATCCGGTAGTAACGGCCCAGTTTCGCGGAATCCAGCACACTGTAGGTAGGCCTTTTGCATGTGCTTTCGTAGAGGCCGGACGGAATCGGCTTCGCTTCAAAATCGATGCCATACAAGCCGAACGCAGTGACGGCAAACTCATACCAGCTGCAAGCCCCTTCCGAGGAGCAGTGATAAATGCCGTATTCGCTCACATCGCGCTCGAAAAACGCGTAGACCGCCTTGGCCACGTCCATCGTATGCGTCGGCGACATGATGATATCATCAACGACGGAAACCGGCTTGCCCTGCCGGACTTGACGGATCATCGTTTCGACAAAATTGCCGCCCTTACCGCTCGAACCCGCAGCGCCGAACAAGGAGGACACGCGAAAAATAAAATAGCGGTCCATATAAGCGGCAACCACTTTTTCCCCCGCCGCCTTCGTGCTGCCGTACACATTGAGCGGATACGTCGCGTCGTCTTCCGCATAAGGCGTTTCTTTCATGCCGTCAAAGACGTAATCCGTGCTAAAGTGGAACAAGGCGGCATCCGCCTGCTTGCAAAACACGGCAATCCGGTGCAGCGCGATCGAATTGACGACCAGCGCCTTCAGCGGGTCCTTTTGGCATGCTTCCGTGTTGGTAAAAGCCGTGCAGTTGATCACGGCATCGAGGGGCTCCAGCTTTTCCAGATACGGGATTATCGTTTCCGTGTTTTCCAGATTCAACTCCTTGCGGGTGACCGGGACGATTTCGTACGCCGGATTGCCGGCAAATACGCGGCTGATGTCGGTTCCCAATTGTCCGTTAGCGCCCAGCAGCGCAATCCGTTTCATGGCGCGTTCGTTCCTTCGGCTCCCGCTATCCTGGTCGTACTCATGCGCAATCCTCCTCGTGAAAATGGCATCGGCCTTGCATCCTTTCCATCATATGAAAGCGGCCGGATCGACTCCCCATTTTTCCAAAAAAAGCTGCCGCGAACGGTCCACGATCTTTTGAAACCGCTCCTTGCCTTTTTTATTGAAGCTGGCGCTGCCGTAATGAAACACGAACGTATCCTCCGCGATCATTAGCCGGTAGCCTGCCTGCCTCGCGCGGTAACAAAAGTCGTCGTCCTCGTAATGGCCCGGACTGAACCGCTCATCGAGCTGACCGACTGCGTCCGACACCGAGCGCCGGAACAAAAGGCAGAAGCCGATCAGCCGCATGACCTCCGTATACGTTCCTTTTTTGCCGACGTTGTATGTCTGCGACATTTCTTCCAAAGTCGTGTACGAATCGCCCATCATCTGCCGGCCGCTGGCATAATTGGTCATCGGCCCGACGAGCCCCACATCCTCCCGATGGTACAGACAATCCAGCATATTGCGGAGCCAGCCCGGAGTCAGCAGCACGTCATTGTTGAGCAGCAGCAGCTCGCTGCCCTTCGCAAGCCTAAGTCCTGCATTGCAGGCAATCGGGAAGCCTTTATTTTCATGGAACGAGATGAAAGGAACGGCTTCCTTGAGCAAAAACGGAATCGTTCCGTCTGTCGATCCGTTATCGACTACGATAATTTCGTAGGGGGTATCCGTATGCTGTCGGATGGAAGCGATGCAGTCCCCAAGCAGTTTTTGGGCATTGTAGGTGGGGATGATAATGCTCGTCATGCTCATGTCGTTCCCTCCGCAAATGCGGACCGCTGCCTTATATCGTCCTCGTAGCGGAGCCGGCTGCCGTTTTTCTCCATTAACATGTGCAAAGCCTCCAGATGATCGCCGAGAATCAGCTTGGAAACCGGATTCGCCGCCCCTTTGTTGAACCCGGTCGCTTTGTTCGCTTTAAAGACATCGACGCTCGCGGGAGCGCAAACGGAGAGACCGTGCCGGATGGCGAGCGACTGGGCTTTGGGCGGAACGGCCAGGTTGCCCGTCCCGATGCGTTCGATCGCTTTGCGCGAGAGCATGTGAGGAACCGCCGTCATCGAGTTCGCGTTCAAATCGCGCCTGTCCTGGACGATGTTCAAAAACTCTTTCATCATCGTCACGCTATCCCTGCCCGCGAAAGAACCGATGAACGGAGTCACATCGTTAAGCGCCACATCGGCTCCCCGCTCTACAGCGAGAATGAACGGTATCAGCCGTTCCGCCTGAATGGGGATATCGCCGTCAAGGAACAGCACCATATCCGCGGTCGACAGTTTAGCCCCGATCGAGCGGCCTACGTCATACCCCAACGCTTCCGGGATATGGACGATCGTGGCGGACGGGCATTTTCTGGCTTCGGAAAAGCTGTTGTCCGCCGATCCGTTGACGACGGCAATGATTTCTTTCAGCGGCAGCCGGCTCAGCTCCGCAAGCACTTTCGATACCGTCGCTCCTTCATTGCGCACCGTAATGACTGCTGCGACGCTTTTCAAGGTCGGCATGAGCACCCAGTCCGGCTTCTTCATGCCCGCGCCCAGACAGTACCCTTTGAGGAACGCCTTCATGCATGGGGCATATTGCGGAGCCAGTATTTGTTCTCCTTCGTGAATGTAGCACGAGTACCAGAGCGAATTGATAAATGCGTTTGGCGGCGCGCCTTTCGGCAGCGGATGATCGGCGGCATATCTGCTCCCGGACCGCTGGAACTTTTGCAGGAATGCCGGTGAAGACGGGCGGATGACCCGCCGCTTGCTGCTGCCGGCTTCCTGTTTGACCGGCTGTTTTTTGCCTGATGGCCGGCCGTCGGCTGTGCGCTTCATAGTTTCACCCCACAAAAGATCGATCCCGGGACAAATCCGTCTGTTGGCCCCGCTCCCCAGCCTCCGCGAGCAGCCATTCGATAGCTTCCAGGTGATCTCCTACGATAAGATCCTGCAGCGGATCTACCCGGAACGACTTCCTTTTCTTAGGATTCAGACGGCCGACATCGACTTTATGCACCGTCTGCAGGGTAAGTCCTCTGCGGGCCGCAATCGTCTGGGCCAGCGGAGGCACCGCCAGGCTCCTGACTCCAATCAGCTCCAGAGCTCTTCTGCTGATCGCATGGGGAACCGCCGTCATCGAAGCTCCCCGAAGATCCGGGCGGGACAGCGCAAGATTCAAGGTGTGCTTAGCCAACACGACAGGGTGAACCCGCTTCGTAAGCGTAGGCCCCGAGTACTTGTTCAACGCCACATCGACGCCTCTTTCCACGGCGCTGACAAACGGTTCCAGCTCTGCGAAAGGTATGACCATATCGGAATCAATAAACAGCAAAACTTCTCCTTGCGCGTGCATCGCGCCAATCCCGCGCCCCACGTCATGGCCTAACGGCTCGCCGAATACGAATACCTTTGCGCCCGTGCTGCGGGCGATTTGTTCGGTCTCGTCCGCAGAGCCGTTTACGATGACAATGACCTCTGTCGCAGGATGGACCCGCTGTGCCTGGGCGATGACGGCGGCGATCGTTTTTTGCTCGTTCATCGCCGGTATGATGACGGATACTTTCGGAAATGCGTTATCGGAAGCAGGCGCAGGCGCAGCCGCATGGCGGGATGCCGCGTTCGGCTTGCCCCCTGCTCGCTTTGACCGCTGCTCCATGTCCGCTTCCTCCCGTACGATCTAAATTTTATAACAATTCGAGATCGGTCAGCCTTTGCATAACTTGCCGCCCGACCGCCTCCGGCGAGTATTCCTCGCGGATCGTCTGCATGGCGCTGACGCCAAGCGACTTGCCCCAGGACGGATATGCGGCCAGTTTGCGCATGTAATACGCGGCATGCTCGATATCCGGCTCCGCCCAAAGCTGACCCGCTTGATACGGGCCCGCATCCTGTCCTACCTGAACCAGTTTGTAATTTACCGGACACGAATTATCCTTGTTCATAAAATCGGTATTTCCCGACCAGTTGGTGCCGATGACGGGTTTGCCCAAATACATCGCTTCGGCCAGCACAAGTCCGAAACCTTCGGAACGGTGAAGGGAGACCAGGCAATCCGCGGATTGGAGCAATGCGTTCACTTGATCGCGGCTCAAAATACGGTCGATGATATGGATGTTGGAATAGCCTTCGACCTGCTGCCTGATCGCCTGAACATCTTCCGGATTCGTTTTGGAATTGTTGATTTTGATTACCAGAGCGGCGTTCGAGCTGCCTTCCGGGAACGCCTTCTTGAATGCTCGGATGACAGCCAGCGGATTTTTCCGCTCCTTCGTGCTGTGGGTGTCGTACATCGTCAAGAACAGAAACGGTTTCTCCGGCAGCCCGAAGAAACTCCGGTCGTAAGCGTCCGCATGCTTCACGAACACAGCATGAGGAATTTTAACGACAGGCACCGGAGATTTTGGCTGCAGGGCATCTTCGACGAATCGGGACGGCACCCATACCTCGTCGACCAGCTTGAAGCTGTCGAGCCATTTGTCGGGGAATTCCGGCAGTTCCCATGCCCAATAGCCGATGTTGAACCGGTTGCGGAACACGTCGCGGTTTAACGGGCGAATCGGGCGATCATAAGCATGCTTCAAGCTGTCCGCATTCATATGGAAAAGGTTGATCCTGTACGGAGTATCTTCCCTCTCCTTATGAATCCAGCGCGTATCTTTATTTCTTGCCGCCCCGGCTCCCGGATCCTTATAATTCATAATTCCGAAAGGCACTCCTGCGATTTCCAACGTCTCGGCCATAGAACGGCACGCTTCCCCCACACCGATCTCCGTGCGGATAAAGCCGATCAAATTCACCCCGGCCTGCAGGTCCGGCGGATCCGGAACGGATTCGGCGTGCGCTCCTTCCGCCTCCGGCGGCGGGAGGAGCGGGATCAAAGCTTCCCTGTTCCTGATGCGGGTTACCGGCTTGCGAAGCGCAAGGCCTGCTGCGGCAGAACGCCGGTGCGCTTTCCGCCTTTTTGCAGCGCCCGCCGCTTGCCCGGAGCGGGCAGGCCGCTTTTTCCCTATGCCGGCATTAACCTTGCGCTTTGCGGGCTTAAGCTTTTGTCCGCCTGCTGCCGGCAGTTTCCGGGAAGACTTCAGAGCTTTCGTAGTTATGCGGAGGGCTGACGGTTTCTTCATGCCGTTCCCGACTCCTTTCTCGTATGACCACCTGATTGCATTCGTCTGCTTCCATACTATGAATACCTATTTGCAGATTCATCCGCGTTAACCCAGCCTAGCTGGAAATTGGCGAATGACCAGTTACCAGAGGAGCCCTTTATAGTGGCTGTCCTCAGGCAGTTCGTCGGTAAGGCGCACCAGATCGATGACCGGCTTTGTGCGCAAAAATCCCGCAGCGAAAGCGGCATACTCCTTGCTTTTTTGCGTGACGACGATAAGGTCGGCGAACTCGCCGACGCTGTTCAGATCGGAAGCCAGCAGAGCCGCCAGATGGGGCACGGTAGCTTCCATATACTGCTTGTTCGCGCCGATCAGTTGGGAAGCGAGCACATTGTCATCGTATATTTTGATCTCGTAGCCTTTGCCGATTAACCGTTCCATCAGCTTGACGACCGGACTTTCCCGCAAATCGTCGGTTCCCGGCTTGAAAGCCAGACCGAGCACGCCGATGCGGACCTTGCCCTCCGCCAAAATCATCTCCAGAGCCCGCTCAATCAGCAGCGAATTGCTGCGTTCGACCGCGGACAGCACCGCCAGCTCCACGTTCCTCGCCCGGGCCATCGCGTTGAGCGCCTTGAGATCCTTTGGCAGGCAGGAGCCCCCGTAGGCAAAGCCCGGCTTCAAATACGCCGGTGAAATGTTCAGTTGGCGGTCCTGGCAGAACAGGTTCATCAGCTTGTGCGGATCTACCCCCATCGATTGACAGAGCGCGCCGACCTCCCCGGCAAAAACGACTTTCAACGCGTGAAACGAGTTGTTGACGTATTTGATCATCTCCGCGACTTCGCGGTCGGTTTCCAGCACTTCCGCCTGTATAGGAGCGTAAATATGCCGCAACATCTGCAGCGCCCGTTCGTGTTTCGTGCCGATCAGCGTATACGGCGGGTGAAAATAATCGTCGATGCCGGTCCCTTCGCGCAAAAATTCCGGATTACTGACGACGGCAAAATCGGCATCGATCCGCTTGCCCGACCGCGCGATGATCTGTTCGATGTCCCGGCACGTTCCGGGAGGCACGGTGGAGCGGATCACGATCGTTTGAAACCCTTCCCGGGCCCGGATCGCATCGCTGATTTGCTCAGCTACATGCCAAATGTAGGAAAGATCCGGGTAGCCGTATTTGTCGGAAGGCGTGCCGACGCAGACGAGGCAAATATCGGCCTGCCGGACCGCGCTTTGGATGTCGCTTGTAGCCGTCAGCCTGCCTGCGCGGTGCTGCTCCTCCACCAGGGCGGCGATGCCGGTTTCGACGATCGTCGGCTTGCCCGAACCGACCAGCTCGACCTTATGGCGGTTCACGTCTACGCCGATGACGCGGTTGCCCATCCCGGCCAGACAGGCCGCCGATACGCACCCGACGTAACCGAGGCCAAAGACAGCGATCGTATAAAAAGGTCCGGGGCTCGTCATATGCATGACCATCTCCTTATGGGTGTGCTCGTTTCGGCTGCTCGGCGCACCTTACGATAGCCTGAACGACTTTGCGGGCCGTTTCTTTCGCATCGTACGTTTGCAGCAGCTCCTTCCTTGCCGCTTTGGCCATTTCCTTGGCTTCGGCCCGGCGGCCTGCAACAAGCCGCATTTTCTTTTGCAAATCCTTGAGCGACGGTTCCGCCCAACAGTGCCCGTTAAACAAAGGATTTTCGTTATTCGCGATACGGGTCAGCCCCTTGATATCAACCAAATAAGCGTTGTTTGCATGCATAAAATCGGTATGCCCGCTCCAATTAGTTCCGATCACCGGCAGTTCCATCAGCATCGCTTCGAAGAACGGCCTGCCCCAGCCCTCGCCCCTTGTCGGCAGGACGAAGGCGTCGCACATCCGGTACAAGGCGGCCATCTCCTCGGGAACGAGCATATGGTCGATGACATAGACGCACGGCCGCTCGCGCTTCGGTTTGGGGTGGGCGTCGACGAACCGGGCGACGACATCCGCCTGTGCGGTCTCCCGCAGCTTGATGACCAGCGCGATATTGTCCCGTACGCTGAATTCGTTCAGAAAAGCGTTTAACAAAATATCGTAACCCTTGCGCTTCTTCAGATCGAACACAGACAAAAATTTGAAGCTTTCCGGTACGGCAAGCGGCAGCGGGGCGCCTTCGGGGGAAAATTGGCTGAAATCGAAAAAATTCGGAATCAGCCGCAGCGGAGCCTTCACCCCGGAGGAGGCGAACGTTTTTTGATTGAACGTGCTTTGCACCCAAACCTCATCAAACTTGTTCAGTTCAGGCACCCATTTTTGCGGAATGCGGTCGGTCTCGAACGTCGTGCGGGCGATATTTATGCGATAATCCGGTCTGAACCGAAGATGCGAGCCCACCCAGTTGTACAAATACACGTCGTTCGTCGGCAGCCGGGTCGTCTCGAAGGAAGCGATATACCCGATGTCTTTCGCAGGCAGAACCGAATATTTCTCGCTTTGGTCCCGAGCGGCAATTTTCACGCGAAATCCCGCCCTGTCCAAAATGCGCAGCAGCATCCGGTTTCCTTCGGCAAGCCCATGCCCGTTGTAGAAAATGCCGTCGAGCAAAATGTTGGCGCTCATCCGCCTCCCGCCTTTACGGCCGGCATCGAGCGGTATTTCTCGATCTCCTTCACGACTTTTTTCGCGACCCCGCGCATGCCGTATTTGGCCAGCAGGTCTTTGCGCGCCTTTTTCCCGACAGCTTTGGCTTCCTCCTGATGCTCGAACACGTGCCTCATTTTGTTTTGCAGATCCTTCACTGACGGTTCCGCCCAGCTGTGCCCGTTGAAGTTGACGTCTTCGTTCACGATGCGGGCCATCCGCTTCACGCGAACGAGGAAGGAATTATCCGCGTTCATAAACTCGGTATGACCGCTCCAGTTCGTGCCGATCGCGGGCATCTCCATCAACATCGCCTCAAAGAACGGTCTGCCCCAGCCCTCGCCCCGCGTAGGCAGCACAAAGGCGCTGCAGCTGCGGTACAAGGCGAGCATTTCCTCCGTCCCCAGCATTTGATCGATGATGTAAACGGGAGGGCGCAGCCGCTGATGTTTCGGATGGCGGGCGATGATCTGTTCAATCGCTCCGCTTTTGCTGCCGTCCCGAATTTTTAAGACAAGCGCCACGCGCTCCCCTCTGGAAAATTCGTTCAGGTACGCCTGCAGCAGCACGTCGTATCCTTTGCGCTTTTTCAAATCGAATACGGATAAAAATAAATAGGTTTTCGGCAAAACGCCGGCCAGCCGGGGGCCTTTGGGCGAAAACCGGTTCATGTCGAAAAAGTTGGGGATCTGGCGCAGCGGAACCGTGACGCCGGAAGAAGCGAAGGTGCGCTTGTTGAAGGAGCTCTGTACCCACACTTCGTTGAATTTGTTGAGCTCCGCAGTCCAAACGTGCGGGATGCGGTCGGCTTCAAACGTCGTGCGGGCGATGTTGACGCGGAAGTCGGGATTGTAGCGCACACTCGAGCCGACCCAGTTATATATATAAATGTCGTTCGAAGTCAGTTTCGTATTCTCAAAAGCGGAGATGTAGCCTACCTCCTCCGCAGCCAGCACTTTGTGCTTCTCGGCGCTGTCTCTGGCGAGTATGCGAATGCGGTACCCGGCCTTGTCAAGAATACGCAGCAGCATGCGGTTTCCTTCGGCCAACCCGTGCCCGTTGTAAAATTTCCCGTCCAGCAAGATGTTCACTTACGTCCACCTTCCTTCAAATCCGTTCACTGGTACTTCCGAATCTCTTCCGCCACTTTCTTCGCGATCCGGTCCATATCGTAGCTTCGCAGCAGATGTTCGCGGGCTTTGCAGCCCACCGCTTTGGCCTCCTGCCGGTGCTCGAATACATGTCTCATTTTGGCTTGCAAATCGGCGACGGAAGGCTCCGCCCAGCGATGGCCGTTGAACAGCCGGAACTCGTTGCCCTGTATGCGCTGCAGACGATCGACCCGGATCAGGTACGAATTGCTGTGGTCCATAAAATCCGTCTGCCCGCTCCAATTCGTCCCGATCACCGGCATTTCCATCAGCATCGCTTCGAAAAACGGCCTGCCCCAGCCTTCGCCCCGTGTGGGCAGCACGAAAGCGTCGCACGCCCGGTACAACCCGAGCAGTTCCTGTGTTGACAGCATCTGGTCGATGATATATACGGCCGGACGCTGTTTTACCGGCTTGGGGTGCTCCTTCATGACCTTCTCCAATTTGTACACGCCGTCGCCGCTGCGTATTTTCAGGACCAGCGCCGTATCGTCGTCAGACGAGAACTCATTGAGAAAGGCGCGCAGCAGCAGGTCGTAGCCCTTGCGGTGCTGCAGGTCAAAGACGGCCAGGAACAAATAAGATTTTGCCAAAGGAAGGGACAGCTTCGGCACTTTCGGATCATACTGCCCGATGTCGAAAAAGTTCGGGATCAGCCTGAGCGGCACCTTGACGCCGGATTCGGCGAAGGTGCGGACGTTGAACGTGCTCTGCACCCACACCTCCGCGAATTTGTTCAGCTCCGGCACCCATTGGGCCGGAATCCGGTCCGTCTCAAACGTCGTGCGGGCGATGTTCACGCGGAACTCGGGATGGTAGCGGACGGCCGATCCTACGAAATTGCAAATGTACACGTCGTTGGAAGTCAATGTGTTCGTTTCAAACGAAGAGATGTACTCCATCTCTTTTTGATCGAGGACGAGGTGCTTCTCATGGGAATCTCTGGCGGCAATCCGCACCCGGAAACCGGCCCGGTCGAGAATCCGCAGCAAGATGCGGTTTCCTTCCGCAAAGCCGTGTCCATTATAGAAGATTCCCTCCAGCAAAATGTTCATACCAGGACACCATCCTTATTGCCAATCCGTCCCGGGCGCACGTGGAGCAAGCAGTTCCCGGTTTACTGCGCGAATTTGCCGATTTCCCTGGCTACCTGCCCGGCTACTTCCCGGAGGCTGTACTTGCTCAAAAGCTCGCGGCGGGCTTTTTGGCCGAGCGCTTTGGCTTCATGCCGATGCTCGAACACATGCCTCATTTTCCGCTGCAAATCTTTCGTCGACGGCTCCGCCCAATAATGCCCGCTGTACTTGGCGGGATCGGGATGATCGGTCAAGCGCACCGGCACCAATTTCTTGACGCGAACCGGGTAAGAGTTCCCCTCGTTCATATATTCCGTCTGCCCGCTCCAATTCGTGCCGATAACAGGCATTTCCATCAGCATCGCTTCGAAAAACGGCCTCCCCCAGCCTTCTCCGCGCGTCGGCAGCACGAAGGCGCTGCAAGCCCGGTACAGGCTGTGCAGTTCCGGCGTCGGCAGCATCCTGTCGATGATATGGACGGCCGGGCGTACTTTCGCCGGTTTGGGGTGGGCGCGTATGATGCTTTTCAGCTTCTCCGTGCCTTCGCGGTTTCTGACCTTGATGACCAGAGCGACGTCGTCCGCCGCCGAAAATTCGTTCAAATAACCGCGCAGCAGCACATCGTATCCTTTGCGCTCGATCAAATCGAACACCGACAAAAAGGTGTACGACCGGGACAAAGGCAGCGCCAGCTTCGGCCCCTGCGGGTCGTACGCGGAATCGTTGAAAAAATAAGGAATAAACCGCATGGGAACCTTCACTCCGGAAGCGCCGAACGTCTCCAGATTGAACCTGCACTGCACCCAAACCTCGTTAAACCGGTTTAAAACCGGAACCCATGCCGCAGGCAGCCTGTCGGTCTCGAACGTCGTATGCGCGATATTTACGCGAAAATCGGGATTCGTATGAAGCGCACCGCCGGAACCGCGGAACAGAAAAATATCGTTGGACGACAGCTTCGTCCGTTCGAATGAAGAAAGGTAGCCGATTTCTTCCGGCGTCAGGGCGATCGTCCTCTCGGACTCCTTGTCCCTCGGCGCAATCCGCACGCGATAGCCGCACCCTTGCAAAATACGCAGCAAAGCCCGGTTGCCTTCGGCATACCCGCTCCCGGAATAGAAGAACCCCTTGAACAAAATATTCAGGCGCGCCCACCGTCCTTTCCAGCCTCTTTCTCCAGTATATTTATCCCTGTCTGTGCCCGTGTTGGGCGTATCCCCCTTCAGCCATCCAATTTCATCCGCTTCCGCCAAAAATCTATGTGATTGGACTGGTCTATTCGCCCCAACCCGCACAGGAACATTCGCATAACCTGTAAATAGCAGTCACCTAAAGGAGGTTATCCTATGTTTGAAGACGTGTCTGTGCTTATCCCCTACAAGTCGGACAAAGGCCCAAGAGACGCTGCATTCAAATGGTCGAAAAAATTTTACAAAAATGCGCTGCCAGGGGCGGAAATCGTTGTCGGCAAAGACAACGGCGAGCTCTTCAACCGATCCAAAGCCATTAACAGGGCGTTCAAAAAATCTACAAGAAATGTGATTGTCATAGTCGATAACGATACGATTTTCGATCCGAAGATCGTCACCAAATCGATCAAGCTGCTGCAAAAATACGGCTGGGTCGTCCCCTTTCGCAATGTGCTGAACATCTCGGAGTCTAACTCCAAAAAAATTTACGATAGCAAAGCCGACTGGCCTTTAAGCGAGAAAATCAAGGATTACCGGTTCAAGGACTTTTCGCGCTGGACCGGAAAAATGAACATTATGTACCGGGAAGCTTTCAAAAAGGTCGGCGGATTCGACCAAAGGTTCATCGGCTGGGGCGCGGAAGATACTGCTTTCGGCTTATCGATGGACGCCATATGCGGCAAACATAAAAGGCTTGACAAAGACGTGTACCACCTCTGGCATCCTTATGTAGGGACAAAAGGAAATCCGAACCACGACGCGAACATCGAGCTGCTGAAACAGTACCAGAAGGCGGCTACGAAGGAACAGATGAAAAAACTGATCGATAAACGGGGTAGATACGTTTGAAAGATATGCCACCCGATCTCGCCATTCCAAAGAAAAGCAACTATATCTCGCTCCGCAACTGGTTCAAACTTCACGGCCGGTCCGGACAACTCAATCAGCTGCATACCCTTCATTTTCGTCAATCCGTACCGTTCCCGCAGCCAAAGACGGTTGAAAAAAAACTGCATTGGTACTTTCGAAGGTGCGCAGCGATCTGGAAAGCGAATACGCACTTTCCCGCTCTTTCCGTTGCCGTCATCGAAAACGGCAGACTGTACGGGGACCGGGGAGTCGTTCTGACTCCCGAGAACAAAATGATCAAGCATGTTTCGTTCAAAGATATACTTGACGGCAAAACATCGCTTCCGCCTCCCCGCTATACGAATAAGACAGTCGCCGTGCTGTCCTTCCGCTACCCGGAAAACTATTTTCACTGGATGTTCGACGTCCTGCCCCGCATCGCTTTGATACGTAAATGCAAACTGCACATCGATAAATACGTAATCAGCCCGCCGGGCCGGTTCCCCTACAAGGAAATGCTGTCCGCCCTGGGTATTCCCGAAAGCAAAGTAATCGTTGCCGGCAAAGATTTTCATATCAAAGCCAAGCGGCTCGTTGTCGCCGAAAAGTTCAGCAGATGGAAGCCTTACCAGCATGTGTATCCGCAATGGGCAAGCCGCTTTCTCAGAGAGCAGCTGTCCCCCTGCAACAAGAAGCCGCCTTCGCCCAAATACGAACGCATTTATGTAAGCCGCGCCCATGCCGGCGGACGCAGGGTTCGGAATGAGAAAGAAGTCGTCAAGCTCCTTGACAAATACGGGTTTCGCCGCATCCATCCGGAATCGATGCCGTTTGCGGAACAAATTCGCGCCTTTCAGTCGGCGCGCACAATCGTTTCCCCGCACGGCGCTTCCCTGGCCAATCTGGTGTTCGCCAATCCGGGCACGAAGCTGATTGAAATCTTTTCCCCCAACTATGTCAGGGACTATTACCTCGGCCTCAGCAGCCATATGAAGCTCGATTACTATTATTTGATCGGTACCGGCAAACGTCCGCCCCGGGAGCACCGCTATACAAAAGCGCTATATGAAGATATCACGGTCGATCTGGAAGCTTTAAAGCAGATTTTGCAAAAAGCCGACATCCCAAGGATTTAGGAGGACACGCGCATGGGAGGAAAAACGAAAGTCCCCGACGGCTATTACGAAGTTGTCGCCGACTGGATTGCCGCAGCTCAGCTCAAAAAGCGCAAACTGATCAAAAAACTGCATTTCAACGATCCCGTTGAACTTACGGAGCCTCTCGGCCTGGAGGACCCCGTCTTCTGGACAGTTCGTTTTTCCTCGTCCGACACGCTGTTCAAACAGCGAAACGGCATCGTCGATATGATCCCCAAAGGGCGCATCTGCGGCGCCAAGCCGGATATTTTGACTCCGGACGGCAAATTGGTGTGGAAGCATTCCCGGGAAAAGCAAAAGCTGCCGCAGGAGCATTCCATCTTCCAGTTGGAGCGCCTGCCCCCGCTGGAGAAAACTTCGGAGACGGTAGCCCTGCTGAGCATCGCGGACAGCGGAGTGTACTATCACTGGATGCTGGATGTGCTGCCCCGCTTGCACATGCTGGATTTATGCGGAATCAAACCCGATAAATACGTCATCAACGGAAACAAGCTGGCGCCTTTCCAGTATGAAACATTAGCGATGCTCGGCATCCCGCAAGAGCAAGTGATCGAAAGCCACGATCAGTTCCACCTCCGGGCGAAGAAGCTCGTTATCCCGCATTTTTCGAACGGCATCCGGCCCAGATGGGTTTGCGACTATTTGCGGCAAGAGCTGATGGACGAGACCAAATTGCAGGCGGGCGAGGGGCCGGAAAAAATTTTTATAAGCCGCTCCAAGGCCGGCAGACGCCATTTGCTTAACGAGGATGAAATTTTCGGATATTTGGAGCGATTCGGATTCGAGAAAATGATACTGGAGGATTTGCCTGTTGCCAGGCAGATTGAAGTTTTCGCCGCCGCCAAAGTCATCGCCGCTCCGCACGGCGCAGGACTAACGAACATATTGTTCAGCCAGCCGGGGACGAAGGTTATCGAATTTTTCGCTCCAACCCTTGTGCACAACTGCTACCCGATTTTGAGCAGCTTGATGAAGCACCGGCATTATTATGTAATCGGAAAAGGAGAGCGTCCGCCCGAGTTCGTCGATCCCCACGAGCATAAGGCGGATATTACGGTCGGCCTTAAAGACGTAAAGCGCATACTGGCGCTTGCCGGCATCAAATGACAAATATCCGGCGTGCACATTCCTCCGCAAAGGATGCATGCCGGATATTTGGCTTCAAGGCGCTGTTTCCGCTAAAAAAAGCGTTTGATATACTTATCGACGATTTTGGGCAAAGCTCTTTTGGCATATTTGATGTGGTTGTACAACTCTTCCTTCTTCCTGTCCGATAAATCCCAATCTTCAGGCATCGCATAAATAAGCTCGTGAATTTTTTCGTTTTTGATGTCCAAAATCCGGTCTCTGAAAGAGGTCAGCTGCTTCTTGTGATCCACCAGCGTATTGCACCACCGGTACACTTCCTTATTTCTTACTTTCAAAGGCAAAAACTTCCTTTCCGGATTGGTCGTCGTAATGTTAAAGCAGTTCGCTTGGTCGATCATCCAAAACGTGTATTTATCCTTACGGCCCGCCTCCGGCTTAAACAGCAAGTTTTTTATGTTGCGGTCGGAATTGCTGACCCAATGGTCGAATACGATCATGCCTGCCGCCTGATCCCGGTTGACGACCTGATCTTTGGACAAAAGCTTCGGCAAATCGCTGAATAAGACCGTATCTTTCATATATTTGCTGGCGAATTGGTTGCCCGATTTGAACTCTTTTCCCTTCAATTCCTTGTATTCTTTAATAAATTTCGAGCGGATTCGCACGATTTTGAATTCGGGAACGGGCAAGTGCAGGAGTGTAGCAAGACTGTTCACAAGGTACTCGTAAGCTACTACCCAATTGCCCTGCGGGTTATTTTTGAACTTGACCACGTATTCGCACTGATCGTTAAAGCGGATGAGCTGCGGAGAAGATCGCCCTTTGCTCATCGGTTGTATATAGGATACAGGCTTTATTCTTCCCATACGCTTTCCCCTCTTCGATCCGTTGAAGTGCCCAGCCCCTCATATGCGAATCCCCTGCCCTCCAGCTTCAGACTCCGCCAAAAGTTTCGCGTATCCAAAATGTACCGGGTGCCCTTCATGGTTCCGTATATCTGCTGCCAATCCAGCGCCATGTACGCATCCCAGTGCGTCAGCAGCACCAGCGCATCCGCGTCTAACGCCGTTTCTTCCGGCCGCCCGCAGTAGCGGACAGGCAGATGAGCGTTCATTTCCCGGAACATCTTCATTCCCTGCGGGTCATGAACCGCCACGTTCGCCCCCTGATCCGCCAGCTTGCCGATCATGTATGCAGCTTGCGTATGGCGCGCATCGTCCGTGTTGGGCTTAAAGGTCAAGCCCAGAATGCCGATATTTTTGCCTTCCAGGGAGCCGACATGTTTGCGGATTTTATCCATGCAGTAGTCGTGCATGGCGGTATTGGCGTCTATAGCCGCCCTGATGATCGACATCTCGCTGCCGAGCTTGCGGCCGGCGGCTACAATTTCCGCCGTATCTTTCGGAAAGCAGCTCCCGCTCCAGCCGCTGGAAGCTTGCAGAAATTTATGTCCGATGCGCGAATCCAGCCCCATCCCGTGGGCGACATCCAGCACGTTCGCGCCCAACGTATCGCACAGCCTGGCGACTTCGTTAATATAGCTGATCTTCACGGCCAAAAAAGCGTTTGATACGTATTTAATCAGCTCCGCGCTTTTTGTATCGGTTTCAAAATAGACCGGAACGGGCGCACCGGCGCGATCCGCAACTGCGTCCAGCCCCTTCAGCTCCGCTTCGAAGCTCCGTTCCAGCAAAGGCGCGTACAGCGATTTCATGACCTTTTTCGCCCTGTGCGAAGCGGCGCCGACCACGATTCGGTCGGGAAAAAACACATCCTCAAGCGCATAGCCTTCCCGTAAAAACTCGGGATTGCTGACAACCGCAAAATGCCGGTTGTTTTCCAAACCGGACGCTTCTTCGATGATCGAAGCGACCAGATCCGCCGTGCCGGCCGGGACCGTCGATTTGCCCGCGATCACCGTAAATTTCGCGGCGTCCAGATGCTCCCCGACGCTCCGTGCCGCCGCCCGGATGTAGGTCAAATCCGCCGTCCCGTCTTCGCCCGCAGGCGTGCCTACGGCGATAAACACAACGTCGGCCTCGTGCACGGCGTCAAACGTCTGCGAAGCCGACAGCCTGCCGGCGTTCACCATACGCGAGATCAGCGCCGCCAGACCGGGCTCATAGATCGGACTGGCGCCGGCATTGATCGCCTTCACTTTGCGCGAATCCGTATCTATAATCGTCACCCTATGCCCCAGCACGGCCAAAGCGGTCCCGGTCACGCTCCCCACATACCCGGAACCTACGCAAACTACCTCCATTCCCGATCCCCCCACGAAAGTTACTCTGACAGCCGCTTCCGGTACTCCTCTATGGTGCGGACCAATCCCTGCCGCAAGTCCATGCGGGGTTCCCAGCCCAATATTCTCTTCGCTTTATCGATCGCCGGCCGCCTCACCTTGGGATCGTCCTTGGGCAGCGGGCGGAACACGATGGCGCTTGCGGACGAAGTCATGCTTTTGACCAGCTTCGCCAGCTCCAGAATCGTAATTTCCGCAGGGTTTCCGATATTGATCAGTTCCCCGTCGGCCTGATCGGCATCCATCATCAGCTGCAGCGCCCTGACCGTATCGTCGACATAACAGAACGACCGTGTCTGCGAACCGTCGCCGTACACGGTAATATCGTGTCCTTTCAACGCCTGGGTGACAAAATTGGAAATAACCCGGCCGTCATCGTTGCGCAAGCCTGCCGAGTAAGTGTTGAAGATCCGGGCCACCTTCACTTTCACGCCGCAGCGCCGGGCGTATTCGTAGCAAAACACTTCGCCCAGCCGTTTCGCTTCATCGTAGCAAGCCCGCGGCCCCCATGTGTTCACATTGCCCCGGTAGGTTTCATCCTGGGGATGAACGTCCGGGTCGCCGTAAGCTTCGCTCGTGCTGGTGTACACAAGCTTCGCTTTGTTGCGCAGCGCCAGGTCGAGCATCCGCTGCGTGCCGATCGTATTGACGGCAATCGTCGCGAACGGATCGGCCTGGTAAAATTTCGGAGAGGCCGGGGAAGCCAGATGATAAATTTCCGCAACGTCCTTCAGCGGCTCTAGCGCGAGCACGGACTCGTCTGTGGCGTCCCGCTCTATAAATTCGAATCGGCCGGAACCGGATAACGCGCGAATACGATCGGCGGTGCCCGAAGAAAAGTTATCCAGCCCGACGACCCGGACGTTCCGGGCCAGCAGCCGCTCGGCCAGATGGAATCCCAAAAAACCGGCGGCGCCGGTGATCAAAACTTTGTTCACGTCGACTCCCCTCCCGGAACGATCCGCTTCAAATACTGCCGAAATTCCCCTTTCAGCATCTCATCCTTGCAGGCCAGCTCGACCGTCGCTTTCAGAAAACCGAGCTTATCCCCAACGTCGTACAATTTGCCGGTCAACTTGTAAGCGTACAAGGGGCGGAACTGAAGCAGCGTTTGCAGCGCGTCCGTTAGCTGAATTTCTCCGCCTACGCCAACCGGAACGTGCTCCAGAATGTCAAAAATGTCCGGCTCCAAAATGTATCGGCCCACAATCGCGGCATTGGAGGGCGGATTAACAACCGGCTTCTCCACCAAATTGTCCACCAGGTACAGCCGCTCTCCTACGAGCTCCCCGTCGACGACGCCGTACTTGCTCACTTCCGCCCACTCGACGGTATCTACCGCAATAACGGATTCCTGCCGCTCTTCGTATATTTGCATTAATTGCTGCAAACACGGAATATCGCTGTCGATAATCATGTCCCCCAGCAGCACGGCGAACGGCTCGTGGCCGATAAACTTCCGGGCGCACCAGATCGCATGGCCCAGACCGAGCGCCTGCTTTTGCCGGACGTAATGAATGTCCACCAGATTTGTAATATCATCCACCATCTTGAGCAGAGTCTGCTTGTTCTTTTCCCGCAAATTGTATTCCAGCTCGTAGTTCGTATCGAAATGATCCTCAATCGACCTTTTGCTGCGTCCGGTCACGATGATAATATCTTCAATGCCCGATTGAACCGCTTCCTCCACAATGTATTGAATGGTCGGCTTATCCACGATCGGCAGCATTTCCTTAGGCATCGCTTTCGTTGCGGGAAGAAATCTGGTACCTAGGCCAGCGGCAGGGATAATTGCTTTTTTGACCTTTTTCATCACATTTTCCCTCTTTCTATCCCATTTTCGAGCCAGTTGCATGGGCGCTAACCTTGCTCCTGAATCACCACCTGGAGTCGCGGCATTTTTGCGGCGGATAACCTGGGCACATAAACGCCGTGGTTGTTCGATGGGCCGTCCCGCCAGCTTTGGGCCAGCTGCGTGCAATCCAACGCAAACAGTTTGTCGGCGGGAAGCTTGGTTGCGTTCGACGCCGTTTTTTTGTAAAACGGATATTGGCGCACAGACGGGTTCGACGCGCTTTTGCCCGACCAGGACGAGCGAATCCGGTACACGAGCAGCTGCTTCGTAACCGCTTGAATGTGCATCACCGCTTTTTGGATCGTGCAGCCTTGGGGCAGCTCGCTTAAGTTAAACGAGAAATACGCAGCGGGCATACCGTCCTGCAAAATACGGCGATACCGGTTCGGCCGCAAGTATACCGTGCGTATACGGCCGTCGGCCTCGGCCGCAGGAACGTTCTGACCGGCATTCCCCTGCCCCTCCTCAAACGCGCCCTTCACCTCGTCGTACAAGCCGTCCTCCACAATTCCCTTGAATCTGTCCGCATATATCGATACACGATGGTTCTCCGCTACGTACTTGCGCGAATGCTGCCGCATCTGCTTGCGCAGCTCCTTATTTTTGTAAAGCCGCTGCATGGCGGTGTACAGCCGCTCCTCCAGCCGGCCGTCGTGGCGGATTTTGTATACCGCTTCATTCGGCAGCTCGGCATGGGCGTGGCGATTCGATACAATCGCCGCTTTCCCGTGAGACATGACGTCAAGCAGCGCTCCCGAGGCTCCTCCATCGGCAGTATCGGACAACTGGATGCATACGTCCGAATGGCTGAGCCGGGTCTGATACTCCCTCTTATCGGTGTCCGGCTTCAACTCCACGATTGCCGTAAGCCCCAGCCTGCGGATCAGCGCCTTCAATTCGTTCCAATATTCCGGCGTTCCGCGGCCGACAATGACGTACCGGATATTTTTGTTGCCGGCGGCGTAAAGCTTCTTCAAGCAGCGGAGAGCAGTCTCCAAATGCCTGTCTTTATCCACCGGGCCAAAGCTGGAAAACACAAAATCGCGGTGCATGATCAAGGAAATCATGACCGGCAGCTTTTGCGGCAGCCGGATCAGCCCGACGTTGCGGTATCCATGGCGGTTCAAATACGATTTCGCAAAACGGCTGTGAACGATAACGACTTTGGCTTTTTTCAAATAATCGTCCAAAACGTAAGCTCTTTTAGCGCCTTCCCCGCCTGACCATGCGCGGGTGAGCCGGTCCGTTCGCAAATCGTGAAGCACGACGATCCCCCCGGTTTGCAGCAAATACGGCACCATATAAGCGTGATAGGGAGTATTGCCAAACTGAAATACGACTTCATCGTACTGGCCCTCTTTTGTCCGAAAATCGCGGTGATGGAAAATATGATTCGTCACGGTTCCCTCAAGTTCGGGAGGCAATGAAGGCGTGTACCCTTTATCGATAAACAGATCGCAATCGTAATGCTCATGCAAGGAGGGTAAAATGAGGTTCACGTAGTCGGCAATTTCCGTTTGCAGCGGCGCTAGCGGCGCGAAAATGGCCAGTTTGCGGCGCAGCACATATTGGTACGCGTCCAGAACCTTGGACGCCGTCCCCTGCCAGTCGTAAGGATCCGTACGGTCGTAGCCTTTGCTGCGCAAACCGCTTCTCAATTCCTTATCCAACAAGCAACGGGTCAGCGCCTGCTGCAGGTCGGCGAAATTTCCCGGATGGACCCGGTAGGCGGCGTCGCCGGATGCGGAGCTGCCTGCCGCCTGATCGAAGGTCAGCACCGGCGTGCCGCATGCCATGGCGTCCAACACCTGCATGCCGCTGCCCTCGTAAAATGACGGATATATGAACAGTTCCGCTCCGTTATAGAGCTTCATCAGCGAAGAATCGCGCAAATGCCGAATCCATACGATATCGCTCAACGTATCGACCGCCGCCGCCGCATGGAGAATTGCGGCCTTCCCGGCTTCGCTCGTTTTGCCGATCATCACAAGCTGAAAGCAGCGGTCGTTCGCGGCATTCATGATGCCGAACGCTTGAACGAAAGCGGGAAGATGATGCTCATCGGGGACGTCGGCTATAGCGACCACAAACTTTTTCACGATGCCGTATTTGTCAAGCTCCGCCCGGTCGACCGGCACATGCCGAAATTGTTTGCCGGCGCTGCCGGGCACTACCTTCACCGATTGCGGTGCCGCTCCGAGCGTGCGGATCGTTTCCTCCTTCGACGCCTCCGAATGGGCGATCAGCAGATCGCAATTTTTTACAAATTCGAGCACTGCCGCATGCCTGGCGTGAATATCGTCATAAACCTGCGCCGTATCGAAAAAAATTTTCGGAAACAAATCTTGCAGAAGCACGGCCACTTTCGTCTTTCCGAACCATGCCTTGCTGAGGGGAGAATGGATCATATCGTAAGGGCAGAGGATTTGGTATATGTCGATTTGGCGCTCGGATAAAAACCGTTCCAGCTGCATTTGCAGGGGTAAAGCATCAGGCGCCCGATCCGGGTAAAAAAAGTGGCAGCGGCAGTTCGGCCTTTCCTTTCCGACCGCGCGGACGAGCCGCTTGGCAAACTGGGCGCCGGTCCGATTGCCGGACTTCGACAGCGTAAAGGACATATCGAATGCGATGTTCATACATTCACCACCTGATTGAACTTGGGACTTGTATTTTCCCAGTGTATGCGCGCATAAGAACGCCCATATAGACCACTAACCTGATGTCACGGAAATTGGGTGTCCCGGGGTTTGCCAAGCGGTGCATGCATGGAGTCCAAAACCGTTTTTATGTGCTGTTCTTCCGATTTTCGGCAAACTAACAAGCCGTTTTTCGTCTGGACGATGATCAGATCGTCAACTCCGATGGCGATCACCTTGAGATCCTCCGCATAAACGATGGAGCTGCCGGTGCGAAGCGCATGCACTTCGCCGAAAAACAGGTTTCCCTGCTCATCCGCCGGAAAAACCCGCTCCAGAGACGTCCATGAACCGACGTCGTCCCATGCGAAATCGACAGGGACCATGTATACGTTCTCCGCCTTTTCCAAAATGGCGTAATCCACGGATATTTTGGGCAGCGATGCATACACGCTTTCCGCGGAATCGCCCGAAAACCAAAGCTTATTCCACATCTCGCGCTGGTAAAGATTCATATAATAGCGAATCGTCGACGGCTTCCAAACGAATATGCCGCTGTTCCAATACGTATCCGGCTCCGCTATTAATTCGCGCGCCCGCTGCTCGCCCGGCTTTTCCACAAATTTCAATACCCGCTTGGCTTGGCCTGTCCCCGCTCCGGCTGCAGCCCGGATGTATCCGTACCCGGTCTCGGGCCGCGTAGGCACGATTCCCAATGTGACGATCGTTTTGTTGTTTTGCGCGATGCGTTCCGCTTCCTGCAAAGCTTTCATCAGCGCTTCGTCGTCGGGAATATATTGATCGGAAGGTGCCGTTACGAGCACATCGTCCAGCCCTTGCCGCAAAAAGAAGCGCGAAGTCAGTGCGATGCACGGTCCCGTATCCCGCTGATCGGGCTCCACAATGAAGCGGCTCGGGTCGAGGTCGGGAAGCTGCTCGCGAATTAACGCTTCGTACGAGCCGGGCGCAACGATATATATATCCGCAGCATCCAAATACTTATTAAACCTGCGGTAAGTTTGCTGGAGCATGCTTTCGCGGGAGGTCAGCGCCAGAAATTGCTTCGGCCTGGTTTCGACGCTTCGCGGCCAAAAACGCAACCCCTTCCCTCCGGCCATAATCGCCACTTTCATGCAAGCTCATCTCCTTCGCAGCGTCAAAAATTCTTCCTGTATCATATTCCTGCGGCCCTTTTCCGGACGTGGACGAATAACGGGGGAAGGGAAAAATAGGTTGCTGCCGTATGCTTCGGTACGAGCGGAGACAGCAAACGGGACCGTGCGCTTCCGCACGGTCCCGTTTGCATACCATTACGCCTTCGTCCCTGCAGCCATCCAGTTGATCACGCCGTATACGTCGGCCGAGAACCGGGTCCGTACGACCGACAAAGTGGCGGAATTCGCCTGTTTTTGCTTGAGTACGGCATAGCAGGCCGTATGATTGGTCATGGCGACCAGGACGTAATTCATATCTTCAAACGGCTCGTCGAAATAAATTTGCACTTCGACAATTTCGTCCTGCACTTTAAATTCGAACGGCATGAGGCCGAACTGCTGGATCGAAGACGGTTTTGAAGCCGGAATCCGCATCGTGCGGAAGGACAATTTTTGTTCGTCCACGCTGCCATCCGCCAGATGCTCACCGCTTACGGCGTTAGCGGCTAATTTGCCGGACGTGACGCTGGCGTCCGCCAGTTTGGCTTCCGTTACCGCGCCGTCGGCCAGCGTCTCCTGCGTAACGGAACGTTCGGTCAGCTTGCTGCCGGCCAGGCTTCGGTCGGCGATCGATTCCAACTTGATGCAATGATCAGCCAAATGCTCAAAAGTGATGGAACCCCGCTTAATATGGGTGCCGTCAATCGCATTTTCCTGGAGATGGCCGGATTCGATGGCCAGAGGCGCGATTTTGCTGCTAGTAACGGCTTCCTCGGCAATTTTGCTCGTCGTCACCGCCTGATCGTGCAGCTTTTGGGTAAGCACTTCCTCGTCGGCGATGTGTTCGCGACGTACTGCGGACAAACTGAGCTGCTCTTCTGCAACCGAGCGCCTGCTCAAGTGGCCCCCGTGAATCGATCCGGACTGCAAATGTCCGCCATGGATGGCGCCCGAAGCGATTTTCGCCGAAGTTACGCTTTCGTCCCTAAGCTTTGCCGCGTCGACGCCCCCGTCCGCCAACTGCTCGGCGGTTACGGCACCCGGCGCCAGCTTGGAGGTGGTAACGGTCCGGTCTGCCAGATGTTCGCCCCGTATCGCCCCCTCGCGGACGTGCTCGTAATCGATGCTGCCGACCGCCAGCTTGCCGGAGGTGACGGAGCCGTCCTGCAGCAAATCCGTATAAATCGAATTTGCCCGCAAATGCTCGGCTCCGATCTCGCCCGCACCGATATGCCAGGCGGCAATCGAGCCCGGGACAATATGCCCTGCGTTGACCGAAGCTTCCGCAAGGTGGCTTGAACCTACGGCTTCCGCCGCCAATACGTCTCCATCCACGCTGCCTGGAGCCAGCTTCGCTCCGCTCACGGCGCCGTCCGCCAGATGCTCGCCGCTCACAGCGTTTGCCGCCAGCTTGCTGCCGTCCACGCTTCCCGAGGCCAGCTTCGCTCCGCTAACCGCTCCATCCATGAGATTGCGCGTTTGGATCGCCCCGGCTATCAGCTTGCCGGACGTCACGCTGGCATCCGCCAGCTTCGCTTCCGTCACCGAGCCGTCAGCCAGCGCCTCCTTTGTGACGGACCGTTCATTCAGCTTGTAGCCGTCCAGGCTTCGGTCGGTGTTAGACTCCAACTTGATGCAATGTTCAGCCAAATGCTCAAAAGTGATGGACCCCCGCTTAATATGGATGCCGTCAATCACATTTTCCTGGAGATGGCGGGATTCGATGGTCAGGGGCGCGATTTTGCTGCTTGTAACGGCTTCCTCGGCGATTTTGCTCGTCGTCACCGCCTGATCGTGCAGCTTTTGGGTGATCACTTCCTCATCGGCGATGTGCTCGCGATGCACTGCGGACAAACCGAGCTGCCTTTCTGCAACCGAGCGCTCGTTCAAATGGACCGCGTGAATCGATCCGGACTGCAAATGTCCGCCATGGATGGCGCCCGGAGCGATTTTCGCCGAGACGACGCTCGCATCCTCAAGCTTCGCCGAGTCGATGCTCCCGTCCGCCAACTGCTCGGCGGTTACGGAGCCCGGCGCCAGCTTGGAGGTGGTGACGGTCCGATCTGCCAGATGTTCGCCCCGTATCGTCCCCTCGCGGACGTGCTCGTGATCGATGCTGCCGGCCGCCAGCTTGCCGGAGGTGATAGAGCCGTCCTGCAGCAAATCTGCATAAATCGAATTCGCGCGCAGATGCTCGGCTCCGATCTCGCCTGCGCCGATATGCCAGGCGGCAATCGAGCCCGGAACAATATGCCCTGCGTTGACCGAAGCTTCCGCAAGGTGGCTTGAACCCACGGCTTCCGCCGCCAATACGTCTCCATCCACACTGCCTGGAGCCAGTTTCGCTCCGCTTACGCTGCGATCGGCGAGATGCTCACTCTGCACAGCGCCGTCTGCCAGCTTGCCAGCGTCTACGCTTCCCCAGGCCAGCTTCGCTCCGCTCACGGCGCCGTCCGCCAAATGCTCGCCGCTCACGGCGTTGGCCGCCAGCTTGCTGCCGTCCACGCTGCCCGGGGCCAGCTTCGCTCCGCTAACCGCTCCATCCATGAGATTGCGCGTTTGGATCGCTCCGGCTACCAGCTTGCCGCCGTGGATGCTTTCGTTCGCCAGCTTTGCCCCGGTAATAGCGCCGTCCGCCAGATGCTCGGAGTTTACAGCGTTAGCGGCCAGCTTGCCGTTCGTTACGCTCGCATCCGCCAGTTTGGCTTCTGTTACCGCACTGTCGGCCAGCGTCTCCTTCGTGACGGAACGTTCGATCAGCTTGCTGCCGTCCAGGCTTCGGTCGGCGATAGACTCCAGCTTGATGGAATGTTCAGCCAAATGCTCGTAAGTGATGGACCCCCGCTTAATATGGGCACCGCCGATCGCATTTTCCTGGAGATGGCCGGAATCGATGGCCAGAGGCGCGATTTTGCTGCTTGTAACGGCTTCTTCGGCGATTTTGCTCGTCGTCACCGCCTGATCGTGCAGCTTTTGGGTGATCACTTCCTCATCAGCGATGTGCTCGCGACGCACTGCGGACAAACCGAGATGCATTTCTGTAATCGAACGCTCGTTCAAATGGATCGCGTGAATCGATCCGGACTGCAAATGTCCACCATGGATAGCGCCCGGAGCGATTTTCGCCGAGACGACGCTCGCATCCTCAAGCTTCACCGCACCTACGCTCCCGTCCGCCAACTGCTCGGCGGTTACGGAGCCCGGCGACAGCTTGGAGCTGGTGACGGTCCGGTCTGCCAGATGTTCGCCCCGTATCGCCCCCTCGCGGACGTGCTCGTAATCGATGCTGCCGGCCGCCAGCTTGCCGGAGGTGATAGAGCCATCCTGCAGCAAATCCGGATAAATCGAATTTGCCCGCAAATGCTCGGCTCCGATCTCGCCCGCGCCGATATGCCAGGCGGCAATCGAGCCCGGAACAATATGCTCTGCGTTGACCGAAGCTTGCGCTAGGTGGCTTGAACCTACGGACTCTGTCGCCAATATGCCTCCGTCCACGCTGCCTGGAGCCAGCTTCGCTCCGCTTACGCTGCGATCGGCGAGATGCTCACTCTGCACAGCCCCGCCTGCCAGCTTGCCTGCGTCCACGCTTCCCCAGGCCAGCTTCGCTCCGCTCACGGCGCCGTCCGCCAAATGCTCGCCGCTCACGGCGTTTGCCGCCAGCTTGCTGCCGTCTACGCTGCCCGGGGCCAGCTTCGCTCCGCTAACCGCTCCATCCATGAGATTGCGCGTTTGGATCGCCCCGGCTACCAGCTTGCCGCCGTGGATGCTTTCGTTCGCCAGCTTTGCCCCGGTAATAGCGCCGTCCGCCAGATGCTCGCAGTTTACAGCGTTAGCGGCAAGCTTGCCGGTCGTTACGCTCGCATCCGCCAGTTTGGCTTCCGTTACCGCACCGTCAGCCAGCGTCTCCTTCGTGACGGAACGTTCGATCAGCTTTTTGCCGCCGTCCAGGCTTCGATCAGCTACCGCATCAAACTTGATCGAATGTTCGGCCAAATGCTCAAAAGTGATCGACCCCTGCTTAATATGGGCGCCATCGATCGTATTTTCTTGAAGATGACGAGCTTCGATGGCCAGAGGTGCGATTTTGCTGCTTATAACGGCCTCCTCGGCAATTTTGTTCGCCGTCACGGCTTGATCGTGCAGCTTTTGGGTGATCACTTCCTCATCGGCGATGTGCTCGCGACGCACTGCGGACAAACCGAGATGCTCTTCTTCGACCGAGCGCCCGCTCAAGTGAACCGCGTGAATCGATCCGGACTGCAAATGTCCGCCATGAATGGCGCCCGGAGCGATTTTCGCCGATGTTATGCTTTCGTCCTCCAGCTTCGCCCCGCCCACGCTCCCGTCCGCCAACTGCTCGGCGGTTACGGAGCCCGGCGCCAGCTTGGAGCTGGTGACGGTCCGGTCTGCCAGATGTTCGCCCCGTATCGTCCCCTCGCGGACGTGCTCGTAATCGATGCTGCCGGCCGCCAGCTTGCCGGAGGTGACAGAGCCGTCCTGCAGCAAATCCGTATAAATCGAATTTGCGTGCAAATGCTCGGCTCCGATCTCGCCCGCGCCGATATGCCAGGCGGCAATCGAGCCCGGGACAATGTGTTCCGCGTTGACCGAAGCTTGCGCAAGGTGGCTTGAACTTACGGACTCCGCCGCCAATACGTCTCCGCCCACGCTGCCCGGCGCCAGCTTCGCTCCGCTTACGCTTTGATCGGCGAGATGCTCACTCTGCACAGCCCCGCTTGCCAGTTTGCCGGCATCGACACTGCCGTCAGACAGCTTCGCTCCGCTCACGGCGCCGTCCGCCAAATGCTCGCCGCTCACGGCGTTTGCCGCCAGCTTGCTGCCGTCCACGCTGCCCGGGGCCAGCTTCGCTCCGCTAACCGCTCCATCCATGAGATTGCGCGTTTGGATCGCCCCGGCTACCAGCTTGCCGCCGTGGATGCTTTCGTTCGCCAGCTTTGCCCCGGTAATAGCGCCGTCCACCAGATGCTCGCAGCTTACAGCGTTAGCCGCAAGCTTGCCGGTCGTTACGCTCGCATCCGCCAGTTTGGCTTCCGTTACCGCACCGTCGGCCAGCGTCTCCTTCGTAACGGAACGTTCGATCAGCTTTTTGCCGCCGTCCAGGCTTCGATCGGCTACCGCATCAAACTTGATCGAATGTTCGGCCAAATGCTCAAAAGTGATCGACCCCTGCTTAATATGGGCACCATCAATCGTATTTTCCTGGAGATGGCAGGTTTCGATGGCCAGAGGTGCGATTTTGCTGCTTGTAACGGCTTCCTCGGCGATTTTGCTTGTCGTCACCGCTTGATCGTGCAGCTTTTGGGTGATCACTTCCCCATCGGCGATGTGCTCGCCGCTCACGGCGTTTGCCGCCAGCTTGCTGCCGTCCACGCTGCCCGAAGCCAGCTTCTCTCCGCTAACCGCCCCATCCATGAGATTGCGCGTTTGGATCGCTCCTGCCGCCAGTTTGCCGCCGTGGATGCTTTCGTCCGCCAGCTTTGCCCCGGTAATGGCGTCGTCCGCCACATGCTCGCCGTTTACAGCGTTAGCGGCAAGCTTGCCGGACGTTACGCTGGCTTCCGCCAGTTTCGTTTCCGTTACCGCACCGTCGGCCAAAGTCTCCTGCGTGACGGATCGTTCGATCAGCTTTTTACCCCCGTCCAAGCTTCGGTCGGCCACCGCATCAAACTTAATCGATTGTTCGGCCAAATGCTCAAAAGTAATCGACCCCTGCTTAATATGCGCGCCGTCAATCGTATTTTCTTGAAGATGGCTGGATTCGATGGCCAAAGGCGCGATTTTGCTGCTTGTAACGGCTTCCTCGGCAATTTTGTTCGTCGTCACGGCCTGATCGTGCAGCTTTTGCGTGATAACTTCCTCATCGGCGATGTGCTCGCGACGCACTGCGGACAAACCGAGCTGCTCTTCGGCAACCGAGCGCCCGCTCAAATGGACCGCGTGAATCGATCCGGACTGCAAATGTCCGCCATGGATGGCTCCGGGAGCAATTTTCGCCGACGTTACGCTTTCGTCCTCCAGCTTCGCCGCGCCCACGCTCCCGTCCGCCAACTGCCCGGCAGTTACGGAGCCCGGCGCCAGCTTGGAGGTGGTGACGGCCCCATCTGCCAAGTGTTCGTCAAGTATCGTCCCCTCGCGGACGTGCTCGGATTCGATGCTGCCGGCCGCCAGCTTGCCGGAGGTGACAGAGCCGTCCTGCAGCAAATCCGTATAAATCGAGTTCGCGCGCAAATGCACGGCTCCGATCTCGCCCGCGCCGATATGATCGGCGGCAATCGAGCCGGGGACAATGTGTTCCGCGTTGACCGAAGCTTCCGCAAGGTGGCTTGCACCTACGGCTTCCGCCGCCAATATGCCTCCGTCCACACTGCCCGGAGCCAGCTTCGCTCCGCTTACGCTTCGATCGGCGAGATGCTCGCTCTGCACAGCGCCGCTTGCCAGCTTTTCCGCGTCTACGCTTCCCGAGGCCAGCTTCGCTCCATTCACGGCGCCGTCGGCCAGATGACGCGCATGGATCACTCCGGGAACAATCTTGCTTCCGTGAATGCTTTCATTCGCAAGCTTGGCCGCGGTGATGCTGCCGTCGGCGATATGTTCACTGGATACGGCCTTGAGGGCAAGCTTGTCGGACGTTACGCTAGAGTCCGCCAGCTTTGCCAGCCCGACAGCTCCGTCTGCGATTTTGGCTTCAGTTACGACCTGATCGCCGAGCGCCGAAGCAAGAATCGAACCGGCTTGCATATGCTGCGCTCCTATGCTGCCATATGCGATCTTTTGCTCCGTAACTGCGCCGTCGGTCAGCGTCTCCTCCGAGACAGACCGTTCGATCAGTTTCTTGCCGCTAAGGCTTCGATCGGCGAACACATCGAGCCTGATGGAATTTTCGCCCAGATGGTCCGATGTAATCGATCCGGGTTTAATATGGAAGCCTTCGATGATGCCTTCCTGAAGATGGCGCATTTCAATCGTAAGCGGAGCTATTTTGCTGCCTGTTACCGCTTCTTCGGCTATTTTGCTCGTCGTCACGACCTCATCTTGCAAATGTCTGGTAATAACCTCTTCGCCGGCGATATGTTCGCGGTGAATGGCCAGCAAGCCGATTTGCTCTTCTCCGACCGAATGGTCCGCCAGATGTTCCCCGGATAAGGTGCCTTGCTGCAAATGGCCGCCATGGACGGCTCCGGGGGCAATTTTGGCCGATGAGACACTTTCATCCGCGAGCTTATCCGTACCAACGCTCCAGTCGGCTAATTGTTCGGAGGCAACCGACTCCGGCGCAAGCTTGGAAGAAGTTACGGCAGCATCTGCCAAGTGTTCGCCGAGTATGGCATGATCTTGAATGTGCCGGGAATGAACCGAGCCATCCTGCAGTTTCCCGGGGGCAACGGATGCATCCTGGAGCAGATCCTCATGAATGGAGCCGGGGCGGATATGATCGGGGCCGATTTGTCCCGTCCCTATATGCTTGTCGGCAATTGCCCATTTGGCGATGTGCTCCGGTTGAACCGCGGATTCCGTGATGTGAAAGGATTCGATGGAGCCGTACGCTATTTTGCGGCCGCTGACCGCCTGATCGGCAAGCTTTTCTTCCATTACCGATTGATTGACGAGTTTGTCGGCCGTAATGGAATCGTTCTGCAAATGATGCTCGCAAATCGAATCATCCATAAGATGATCGCCGTTCACTTGACCGGGGGCTATGCTTTCGCTTTGCACGCTGCCTGGCGACAAATGTTCGTACAGGACGCTTTCAGGCTGCAGATGGGCGGAGCCGACGCTCCCATCTGCAATTATTTTCGCAGTGACCGATTGATCTCTCAGTTTCTCCGTTGTAATTGCCGTATCGGCAATTTTAGCCGCATCGATGATATAGTTGGAAAGATGCTTCGCTTGTATGGCTCCGCTGCGTATTTTTTCCGATGTTACGGCCTGATCGTCGATCAATTCTGTGGAAACAATCATCTCGGCCAGGTGATGCGGGAAAATCGAACCGTCCGCAATTTTTAACGAATCAATCGCCTGATCCGACAATTTGTCCGCTGTAATGCTATTGTTGAGCAGTTTGCTTCCGGAAATGGACATGTCCTGGATTTTGTAGCCGGAGATCGCTTGCGGCGCAATGTGTTCGTCGTGAACGGCGCCAGGGGAAAGTTTTTCTTTCGTTACGCTTGAGGAAGCCAACTTCGTGTGATCAATAGAAAAATCTTTGATCAATTTGCCGACGATACTCTGCGGCTTAATTTTCGTTTCATCGATAGCCCGATTGGCAATCTTTTCTCCCGTGACGGCTTCCTCAACGATATCGTCCGTATAAATGACAGGGTTCGTTGAAAAATCTCTGCCTTTGCGCTCCGAAAACAGGATCAATGGAGGCGCAGACATTGCAGCGTGGCCGGATGGCGCAGCCGCGGAAGGCTGATTTTTGTCCGCAGCTGACGGATCTGTTTTCCGCGGCTTGACGGCATCTTTCGTCTCATTGTCGTCAATGTCTGTTTGAGGTTGATCCAATAAATCGGAAACTTGCTTTTTTTTGATCGATACCTGTTCGGTTTCATCTAACCATTGAAGCTCGTTCGTATTGGCATTCACTCTCTGCACTTGCGGTTTCCGGATTGCTCCCCGGCCGCCTTTCCGTTTGTTCATAGACTCCTCTCCATTCGTACGCGATCTAGTCATTTGTATATTCATCTCCGCAAAAAGATGTACGTTCGCCCTTATAAAATGTGCGCTTACCTATTCAAACCCCGTTTTGCCAATGACTGGTACAGCTCGTGACGCCGTTCGGCACTCCGCTCCAAGGCGAACTTCTGCCGCACTTTTTGCGCCGCCAGCTCTCCCATTGCGTATTGCAGCTCGGGGCTTCCAAGCAGCCGCAGCAAATAGCGGGGCAGTTCTTCGGCTAAATAGCCGGTATCCATCAAATACCCGGTTGTCCCGTCCTCGATCAGCTCCCGCATCTCGACCGACCGCGGCACCACGACCGGCACGCCCGACGCCATCGCCCCGATACAGACCGGATCGAACCCTTCGTGCGAAGCCGACGGGATAGCGACGATATCCGCGATCCGGTACCATTTGGACATTTCGTCCCGGGAAACATCAGAGACGAAGCGGACATACTGCGGTATCGCGCCGCCCGATTCGTAAAGCTTGCGGACATAGTCCGTCTGACGGTCCGCACCGTTGAGCGCGCTTCCGACAATAAGCAGGACGGCATCGGGCTCCTTCGGAACCACCTGGATCATCGCATCCAGGAGATGATGCGCTCCTGTTTCCGGAATAAGTCTGCCGGCAAACAAGATGATTTTGCGCTTTTCGAGTCCAAGCTCCTGCAGCAGCTGCGAACGGGATTCTTTCGCTTGAGGGGACCATTTGGACATGAACCGCATAGGGTCCGCTCCCCAATGCTGGACAACCAGCTTATGGGCGATCTGGGGCACTTTGCGCCGCAGCGTTTTTCCCAGAAACTCGCCGTTCACTAAAATTGTATTCGCGGCGCGCAGACATGCGGCAAGCTCCTTGGAGGAGATGCGGTATGGCGCGATCGCCGATGCGGAATGCAGCACGAGGCTGATCTTGGCCCCAGGGTGCCTGTTGCGCAGTTGGCGGACGAGCCTCGGCCGGTTCTCGATCTGAATGACGGATGGCCGCAGCCCTGCGATTTTCTTGCTGATTTTTTCCAAATAAGCGACAGGATTCGCATAAGGAACCCGAACATAGTTCACTCCTTCCTGTTCTTCGCTTTCCGGCTGCAGACCCGCCTTACGTCCTAAAACGCAGACCGTCATCCGTTTCGCCAACTGCCGGGCCGATTCGCAAATCGCCTGATCGATCGGGCCTCCCGATTTTGACGGCACGGGACCAATACCGGATGTAACAATAGCCACACTCACGGATTTTGTGTTCAACATGATCCAGCTCCTTTTCAGCCTATACTTTATTCATATGCGGAAATACAGGCAAAGACTGGGTGTATATCCCGGAAATCCGAGACAAATGCCGTCTCTGGAATTCATGAATCCACGGCACCAGCACAAACAAGCATGAGTGCTTTTTCATATACTGATTCAAGCGCAGCCATAACCGTAATACACTACCCGGCACCTGCTAAAGGAGTGAAGCTTATGGGAGATCCTTATGTCGGCATCCTCGTCAACGACACCTTGTACGAAGGCATTCCCCAAGGCAAAACGACTTATGAAGAGATCTCCTATTACAGCGATGCCGCCAAACAATACGGTATCGTTCCTGCCTATTTCCGTCTGCAGGATGTAGCTGCCGATTCTTTGAAAGTGATTGCGCATATCCAGAAAGGAACGGAAATTACCCGGGAAACGATCGATCTGCCCAAAGTCATTCACAATCGCGCCATTTACCGGAATCTCCAAAACTATCAGACGATGGAAAACTGGGTTGAGCGCGGCGCCATTTTGTTCAATCGATGGAACCGTTACAACAAGCTGCTTATCCATCAGCTTCTTATGAAAGACGAAACGATCCGCCCCCATCTTCCCGGCACCAAACCCGCAACCAAGGCGAGCATAAACAGAATGATGAAATTTTACGATTCTCTCATTGTCAAACCGGCGAACGGCAGCATCGGCCGCGGCGTCATGAAACTGGACCGCACCCGAACCGGGTGGAGGCTTACGTATCCGACAACTTTAAAAACCGGCAATACCGGCTGGCAAATTGCCAAATTTCGCAACGAACTTCCGCCGCTGCTGCAAAATACGATCGACAATCACGCCTGCATCGTCCAACAGCGTCTACCGCTCGCCACTTATGAAGGGCGGCCGTTCGATTTGCGCATATCCGTGCAGCGCGGAGCGGATGGGAATTGGGGAATTACGGGCATCGTCGCCAAAGTCGCTGCGCCCAAGCTTTTTGTGACCAATGTGGCACAAGGCGGGACTGTTATGACGTTATCCGACATTTTGTCACGCGAATACCCGCTTCTCAATCAGGCCGCCGTCCACCGGAAAATCGCCGATTTTACGCTGCGGGTCGCCCGCCATTTGGGCAGGGAACTTCCGCACTTGGCCGATATCGGACTGGACATCGGAATGACGGCCGACGGCTTCCCGATGTTTATTGAATGCAATGGAAAAGATCAGCGCTACAGCTTCCGGGAAGCAGGCATGATGGAAGAGTGGAAATTGGCCTACTACAATCCGATCGCCTACGCCAAATTTTTGCTGGACGGGGGCACTCCGCTATGAGATAAACCTCTATCGAAGATGAGCGACCGCGTTTACCAAGCCGCGAATCCGGCGCATTCATTGCACGCCAAAAAACCGTTTCATATGCCGACTCCGGCAGAAACGGTTTTCCACGATAATTTACGCTTTTATTTTCCCGGCGCAGCCGACCGTGCTCTCAAGAGCCTCCTCCGTTAGCTTCCAAAAGCTTCCGGACCGCCGCATTCAGCGCCTTGACATCCGGCACCGGCACCTGTTCGTCGCTGACCTGATAACGGGCTTTCAGTTCCATAACCTGCGCGGCGCTTTGATCGATCGTCCGCATCGGGATGCGCTGCTCTTTCACAGCCTTGCGCAGAGCATCGATTACGGTCACCACTTTATCGTAGTCATGGCCTACCAGGATCACATTTGCGCCTGCAAGCACCGACCGCACCGCCGCTTCGCCGATCTCATAATTTTTCACGACCGCCCCCATCGTCATGTCATCCGTGATGACAAGCCCTTTGAACCCCATTTCCTTACGCAGCAAATCCGTAATGATTTTGCCGGACAACGAAGCCGGATACTGCTTATCCACCTTGGGCAGCAAAATGTGCGCGACCATCACCGCATCCGCCTGTTCCTTCACCGCTGCGGCAAAAGGGACGAGCTCCAGCTGGCGCAGCCGGGCCAAATCATGCTGCACGACCGGCAAACCGACGTGCGAATCGACAGACGTATCCCCGTGCCCGGGAAAATGCTTGACGACCGGCACGACATGCTGGGCCTGCAGCCCTTTCATCGTTTGGATGCCCAAATCGCTCACCAAAGCCGCATTCGCCCCAAAAGACCGGTCTCCGATGACCGGATTGTTCGGATTGCTGTTAATATCGAGCACCGGCGCAAAATCCATGTTCAAGCCGTATGCTTTCAGCTCGCTGCCCAACAACCCGCCGATCCCGTATGCCAAAGGTTTCCGGTTGATTCGGCCGATCGCCTTGTTCGAAGGCGTCTTGACCAGCTCATCGGGAAGCCGGGTCACCCTGCCGCCCTCTTCGTCCACGCTCAGCCACAAAGGCGTCTGGCTGCCGCCTTGATTCGCTTGTTTCAGTTTGTTGACAAGCCCCACGAGCTGGGCCGAATTTTGAATATTATTTTTATACAAAATAATGCCGCCTACATGATAGGTTCCGATCAAATCCTGCGTAGAACGGCTTACGTCCTGCCCGTCAATGCCCGCGATGATCATTTGCCCGATTTTTTCTTCGGGGCTCATGGCGGCCAATTTCTCGGAGACCGTCCCGGACGCAGGAAGCGCCGCCGGGCTGGAAGCCGCTGTCCCGCCGGGACGATCGGATTTCAGACAACCCGTCAGGAGCACCATGCTTATCGTCATGCAGCTCAGCACGCGAACGTATCGGGTCAAAGCAGCACCAGCCAAAGTAACGCCATTCAAAGTAACACCAGTTAAAGTAACGCTAATTAAAGTAACACTAGTTAAAATAACACTAATCAATGTAACAGCAGTCAAAGTAACGCCAATCGCAGTAACACCAGTCAAAATAACGCTAATTAAAGTAACTCCAGTCAAAGCAACACCTTCTTCTTGGATCGGATTTCAAGATAATGGAATGCTCGCCACCACCATATTGACGCTGCTGTTTAGTAGTAAGTTGCAGACCGAATTGCTGTATGCCGCTGCAAAACTTGCAAACTCCCATGCCGTCATAGACGTCACCCGAATGAAATAATTCCGGCCTGCACCGACATGCAGCACAACACCGCCCGCGCGGTGTTGCGACAAAAGCGAGGAATGCCTGTAAATTCGCAAATGCAGCGTTTTTCTAAAAACAGCGAAGCCCTTCGCTTCATTTCCTGTAAAGCCTGTCGCTGCTTGAACTGTTCCTGCGAATATACAATTCTCGCCATAAAAACCTATGCTCAAACCCATCATGAACAAACTTTTCTCTAAACCTAGTCAATTTTCTAGAGAGCAGCCGCAAGGGCAGGAGCGAATGAAAATTTTTCATTTTGCCGCCTAATGACAGTCCGAGCCGGTTGCGAAACGCTTCGTAAATGCAATGTCTGGCAGCGCGCGGTGTTTCGCTGCATGACGGCGGTCGGTCCGAAAGTCAGGCTAGTGGAAAACGTGCATTGAAGAGACGCATCTCTTTGAACATGTTGAAAACCTGCGAAAGTCAGGTAGTAGGAAAGCGTACATTGGAGAGACGTGTCTCTATAAACGCATAAAAAATTTGTGAAAGTCAGGCTGGTGGGTTAGAGAAACTAGAAGGGCACAGCCGCTCTTCCCCAACCCGCGCCTCTATTGCACGGGTTGCGGTGCTGAAGTGGAGGGGACAAGGCGGCTTGGCAGGGGGAAAACCTGCGAAAGTGCAGGTTTTTTCCGGGAAACCGGGTCGTTTTTGGGAAAAGCCTGCAATTGTGCAGGAATTTTCGATGAAAACGAACCTAAGCCCCTGCTCGCGGCGAAAAGCCTGCACATTTGCAGGAATTTTTCGCTGCCGGCGTTTCCATCGAGCAAAAACTGTATTTTTGCAGGTTTTCTTCGTGCAACCGGACAGATTGTGCGACCGGCTCAGGCGTGTGAGTCTAGGCAGCCTGCGCACGTGTAGTTTTTTCGACGGAAACGATTGGTTTGAGGAAAAGCCTGCAATAGTGCATGATGTCTCCTGTCATGATGGGGCTGAGCCCCGAATATCCGCAAAAAACCACACGATTGCAGGCATTTTTCGAGGCAGGCAGGCCTCCGAGCAAATGCAGCCAGATCTAAATCGGTGGATTAACAGGAAACCGTACATACTTAAAGCTCTGAAACTATCAAACGATCACCCACATTTTCAGAGCTGACGCTGCACTAGCGATGCACGATTTTCATCTTCATGGTTGCCGCCCACAGCGCCACGGGGCTTTTGCAGCTTTTCTCCGCGTCGCACACGATACACCTGCTCTAGGCGGCGGGCGGGTCACCCTTCCGCAGGCTTTTCACGCCCACGCCCACGCCACACACACCATACACACCATGTCAACCAAACTCCACCGAAACCGGTTGCGCCGTCTGCGACGGTGAACGGTCGATCGCTTTTAAGCAACCGGCTGCGCCATCCATGACGCTCGGTCAACGGCTTTTAAAATTAGAAATAGCTGGAAGAGCAATTGCTTCTTCTTGCATTCTGTGGCAAGATAATCGAAGAACCTAACAACGATTGAAAGAACAGGAGCCATTCATCTATGTCCAAACCGTTTTTCCGATTGCTAACGGAGCTGTCGTCACGCAAATGGGTGTCGCAGTTGACCGGAGCTTTTGCCAAATCCAAAGCGAGCAGGCTGTTCATTCCGCGATTTGCCCAAACGTACGGAATTCGCATCGAGGACGCCGAGAAGCATATGAAGGAATACGCTTCTTTGAACGATTTTTTCACCAGAAGGCTGAAGCCCGGACTGCGGCCCGTCGATGAAGACACCACCCGCCTCGTAAGTCCGGTCGATGCGAAGATTACAGGCATAGGCGACATCAAGGACGGCTTGATCGTGAACGTAAAAGGTCAGGATTATACGATCGACGAACTGCTGAATCGCTCTCCGCGGACGGTAAACTACCGGAACGGCTTTTATTTCGTTCTTTATTTAAGCCCTACCGACTATCACCGCATTCATTCCCCTGTGACCGGAGAAGTGCTGGAGAAGGAGCATGTGCCCGGCAAAGTATACCCGGTGAACGAGTTCGGCCTGCGCCACATGCGCAGAGTGCTCAGCCGCAACGAGAGGCTGATTACTTTCATCAGGCACGAAGCCGGCGAAGTGGCCGTCGTCAAAGTCGGAGCGCTGAACGTCAGCAGCATTCGATATGCCGAACCGCTGCCGAGCCATCTGGAGCGCGGACAAGAGCTCGCCTATTTCGAATTCGGCTCGACGGTCGTGCTGCTGCTCGAACAAGGCATGTTCCGGCCTCGCGCGGATCTACAGGTGGACAGCAAGGTGAATATGGGAGAATCGCTCGGCATCTTCCTACATAAATAAACGGCCGGGCGCCCGAAAGGAGTGGAGAGAACATGGCTTCATCGACAACTGCGTCTCCGAAACCCGGCTCGCAGCGGCTGCATAATACAGGAGATGTCAAACCGACCGTATACCGCATTTTGTTTGCGATAGGTCTTGTGCATTTGCTGAACGATTCGATTCAATCCGTTATACCCGCCATCTTTCCTATTTTAAAAAGTGAGATGGGCTTAAGCTACACCCAGGTCGGATGGGTACAGTTCGCCATCAACTTTACGGCATCGATCATGCAGCCCGTTGTGGGCCTATATACGGATCGCAAACCTTCTCCCTACATGCTGCCCATCGGTATGGCCTCCACGCTGATGGGCATGCTGCTGCTCGCCTTTGCGCCCGCTTACTGGGCCGTGCTGCTGGCCGTCTGTCTGGTCGGTCTGGGTTCGGCGGCCTTTCATCCCGAAGGATCGCGCGTCTCCCATATGGCGGCCGGAGACCGCAAAGGCTTGGCCCAATCGATTTTTCAGGTCGGCGGCAATGCAGGGCAGTCTTTGGCTCCCGTTATGACCAAATGGATTTTCATTCCGCTCGGCCTGTTCGGCTCGATCTGGTTCACCGGCGTCGCGGCGCTAGCGATCGTCGTGCAAATGTACATCGCAAGCTGGTACAAATCCGTATTGCGGGACGCCCCTGCGAAAGTCAAGCAAGCCGTCAAAAGCAAAGTCAATCCGCAGCGGCGCAAGCAGGTGTTGTTTGCGATCTGCATCCTGATTTTTCTCGTCTTTGTCCGTTCCTGGTACGGAGCGGCGATGAGCGGGTATTTCGCATTTTTCCTGCAGGATAAATACGGAATGTCCATAGACCGCGCGCAGGATTTCATTTTCCTCTTCCTTGCCGCGGGAGCTGTCGGAACGTTTTTCGGCGGGCCGCTGGCCGACCGGTTCGGCCGAAGAAATATCATTTTCTTCTCCATGCTCGGATCGGCGCCGTTTGCCCTGCTTTTGCCGCACGTCGGCTACACATGGTCTTATATCATTCTCCTCATCATCGGCTTCATTTTGCTTTCGAGCTTTTCCGTGACCGTCGTCTACGCGCAAATGCTGTATCCCGGCAAAGTAGGCACCGTGTCCGGTCTAGTGACCGGGCTTGCCTTCGGGATGGGCGGGATCGGCAGCGTCGTCCTCGGCAATCTGTGCGATACGCTCGGCACGACCCGCGTGATGGAACTGTGCGCCTTCCTGCCGCTGATCGGCATCCTGACCTTCCTGCTCCCTTCGGACCGCAAGCTGAAGGAATGGACGGAAGAAAGCGCGGCATAACCGCCGCCCGCTCCACGCAAAAAAACCTTGTCCGGCGAAGCCCGCGTTTCATAACGCAGCGCTCGACGTACAAGGTTTTTTGGTTTATTCGTGATGCGCTTCCTGCTCGCGGGCGCTTTTGCGTCTGGCCACGCCCGACTCGTAGGCCGCTTCCATGACCGCTTCGCGCACTTTTTCCACCACGGCCGAATTGAACACGCTCGGAATGATGTAGTATTCGTTCAGCTCGTCGTCGCTCACGACGGAAGCGATCGCCTTGGCCGCGGCCAGCTTCATTTCCTGGGTAATACGGGAAGCCCGGCAATCCAGCACGCCGCGGAACATGCCCGGAAAACAGAGCACGTTGTTGATCTGGTTCGGATAATCCGAACGCCCTGTCGCCATAACGCGGACGTAAGGCTCCGCTTCCTCCGGCGTAATCTCCGGAGTCGGATTGGCCATGGCGAACACGATCGGATCTGCCGCCATTTGCTTTACGTCTTCGACTTTTAAAACGCCGGGACCCGACAGCCCGATAAAAATATCAGCCCCGGAAATAACGTCCTTCAAAGCGCCCCGCTGCTGATGAGGATTCGTATTTTGCGCGTACCATTCCCACGCCTCGCTGGCGTAACTTTCACCGCGCACGAGCGCTCCCTGACGGTCGACGCCGATCACGTTCGTGACGCCTGCGGCCAGCAGCATTTTCGTGCAGGCAATCCCTGCGGCTCCAATGCCTGTAACGACCACTTTGCAGTCCTCCAGCCGTTTTCCGGTCAATTTGACCGCGTTGAGCAGACCCGCCAGCAGAACGACCGCCGTTCCGTGCTGATCGTCGTGGAACACCGGAATGTCGAGTTCTTCAATAAGCCGGTTCTCAATTTCAAAACATCTCGGAGAAGATATATCCTCCAAATTTATCCCGCCGAAAGCAGGAGCGATCGCTTTTACGGTGCGAATGATTTCTTCGGTATCCTGCGTATCCAGGCAGATCGGGAAAGCATCGACGCCCGCCATCTGTTTGAACAGCATCGCCTTGCCCTCCATGACCGGCATCGCCGCTTCAGGGCCGATATTGCCAAGTCCGAGCACAGCCGTCCCGTCCGATACGACGGCAACCGTATTCCGTTTAATCGTCAAAGAATGCGCCTTTGCAGGATCTTCGTGGATAGCCATACAGACCCGGGCGACACCCGGCGTATACACGCGGGACAGGTCGTCCCGGTTTTTGATCGGCATTTTCGGACTCACTTCAATTTTGCCGCCAAGATGCATCAGAAACGTCTGATCGGAAATGTTGACGAGCTGCACGCCGGGAAGACTTTTTAACGCATTTACAATGTTGTCCGTTTGCTGCGGATCGCTAACTTTTACCGTAATATCGCGCGTTGTCGTCGTTTTGCTAGCCCGGGTCACGTCAATTGCCACGATATCGCCGCCGGCGTCTCCGATCGCTGTTGCAACTTTACCAAAAGTCACCTGTTCCTTGTGCATTTCCAGACGCACAATGATACTGGTGCCGCCACCATTCAGCCCCGCCATAAAAAGGATCACTCCTATGCGAATTTTGATTGCCATTGAACTTTACAATCATAGCATAATTGCTTCCTTCGAACAAAAGTCCCGTCCGTTTCGACGCTGAAACCAATATATGCAGCCGGAATCGTTAGGAACCGGACACATAGATCGGAGCTATTTTTTCAAGCAAGCTTTTTATTTGTGCCTGGCTCAGCGACCCGCCGTATTTTAAAATCATGGCAAGAATGTCTTCGATGCCAAGCCGATTGTCCCCGTTCGTATCCCCTGCCGGTTCCATAATCAGATAAGGCTCGGCCTCCGAACCGATTCCCGAAAGCACCGTAAACCCTTCTTTCAAATGAATGACAGGCCGCACGTCGTGATCCATCGGATAAAAGTAAATGCGCTCCATGCCGTCGTATACGCCTGCTATGTACCAATACACGTAAGAGCTTCCATGAATAGGATTCATCAGCCACCAAGGTTTGTTCTCTGTGCCGTAGTACAGCCTGACGCCCCTATCCCTTAATTCCTCATACTTGTCAAAAGATAAAAGTCCCACGTTCGCCGTCACACTATGGGATTCGTAGTTCGAATCGTACTCCGCGTAAGGATTGTCGCCCCCCTCGTATTTCAACGGGGTATTGTCAAACTCGTAGGGAACGATCCACTTTTTGTTAGCCCCCAAACTTTCGTAGAAATCGTGGTTTACATAATAAGCGACCGTTCCCGGCACGCTTTGTTTAAATTCCAGAAGATCGCCTGCCTGCTCCCACTGATAAATACCGCCGCCGCCTGATTGCCTTTCCCAGGGCATTGCGCCCAAGCTGTCTTTCAAGAGCAGCTCGCCCCTTTCAGGGTTGGTCACAATCCAGTCCTTATCGGCAAATTTGACGATGGCGCCGCGGCTCGCATCGCTCAAATGTTCGGGCATGGGAATGGAAGCCGCAAGCTTGTAACCTCCGTCACCGTCCGAAAGCGCAAATAAATCCGGATTCACATGAATAACCGGGCGGACGATCATCGCCTCGTTCAGAGCCGACGTCTCCAGCAAACTTTTATACGGACTCACATAGTAGACGCTTCCCGTAACGGAGGCAGTCATCAAATACCAATTGCCCCTGTACGGAAAAGTTTCCGAAACTTCTCCGCCAAGGAGTGAATCTTTGATCGCCAAAAAGCGGTCTTTGGACAAAAGCCCGACTTTCGCTTGCACGGTCATGTTCGGATTGTTATCGGTCGTCGGCCAGTTGTAATTTTGAATCCAGGCAAGCTGTTCGGGCGTACCGGAATAAGTGAACAAGTTGTTGTAAAAATCGGTATTCAAGTATTCCGCAACGGAGCCGGCTGTGCCGGGGTTAAACAAAGCCTGGCTTCCCCACACGCGCTGCCTTGAACTGCTGACCTCGCTCAAAAGCAGCTCCCCGCTGGCCGGGTCGGTCAACTTCCAGTTGTAATCCCCATACTGGATTCTGGCGCCGGGAGATACTTCTGTTAAATGCTGAGCAATGTCCCCCGCGCCCGGCAAGCGGGCAAAGCCGGCCACGGGCATCAGCATGAACAGCGCACCCAGCAAAGAAGCCAAAAGAGCCATGCGGTACAACATTTTCATCCTCATTGTCCACTCTCCTAAACTAGCAAATCTTTGAAATCGTATGAAATAAATTATACATGAATGCCGGCATAAATGCCGACATAATTTGACAAAATCATTTAAAAATTAATATAACTTTCTGCCCAGACCTGCCGCATCCGCTCCACCCCAAGGCGCATCTCCTCCGCGGAGAGATGCGCGAATCCGAGGCATGCCCCCGCGCGCCCCGGGGGCAGCCCATAGCGGCCGGCGTCGCTCCACGACACGCCGGCGCGGCGGCACTCGGCTACATAGCGGGCATAGGCGCGGGGGTCCCCCCGCCACCAGCCGAACAGATGCAGCCCCGCATCGCTCTCCACCCACTCGAAGGGGGTGGAGAGCTGCTCCTGCAGCAGCGCCTGCAGCTGCAGGAACTGGCCCGCGTACACCCGCAGCATGCGGCGCAGGTGACGCTCGTACCCGCCGCTCGCCATGAAGGCGGCGAGCGATCTTTGTTCGAGCAGCCCCGAAGGGTGCGGCTCGAACAGCCGCTTCGCGGCGGCAAAAGCGGCGTGCAGCGCCTCCGGCAGCACGGCGTAACCGATGCGCAGATTCTGCAGCATCGTTTTGGAAAAGGTGCCGATGTAGACCACCCGGCCCTCCTGGTCCAGCACCTTGAGCGGCTCGATCGGCCGCCCGCGGTGCCTGAATTCGCTGTCATAGTCGTCTTCGACGATGACAGCGCCCTGCTCCGCCGCCCACCGCAGCAGCTGCCGGCGGCGCTCAAGGCCCAGCACAGCCCCCGTCGGGAACTGGCGGCTGGGCGTGACGAACAGCAGCCTCGCGTCCCACGGCTGCGGCACAAGCCCTTGCCCGTCCACCTCGGCCGGGACGGGCACGCCTCCGGCCGCCGTCACGGCGCGGACGGCGCCGGAATNTGGGCGTGACGAACAGCAGCCTCGCGTCCCACGGCTGCGGCACAAGCCCTTGCCCGTCCACCTCGGCCGGGACGGGCACGCCTCCGGCCGCCGTCACGGCGCGGACGGCGCCGGAATAGCCCGGGCGCTCGACGATGACCGGATCGCCCGGCTCCACGAGCAGCTGGGTCAGCAGCGCGATCGCCTGCATCGACCCGTTCACGATCACGATGCGCTCCGCGGGCGCATCGATCCCCCGCGATCGCCGCAGGTGCCGGGCGATCGCTTCGCGGAGCGCACGATGCCCCTCCGCGGCATACTCTTCCTCGTGCGGCGATTCCGTCATCCGCCGCACCTGCTCATACACGCAGCGGTTCCACTGCTCCCGCGGAAAATAAGCGCGCGACGCCTGTCCGAACTGAAACGAGATGCTCCGCCCCCTCTCGACTTCCCCCGTTTGCCCGTCTTCCGCCGGATCGCCGGGCCACCCATCGTCCGTTTCGAGCCGCTTGGCCCAACCCGATAGCTCCAGCGGCTTGCCAGGGGATGGTTTGCGCTCGCCCGTGCCGCCCTGGTAGACGACAAACGTGCCTTTGCCGACCTTCGCCTCCAAATAGCCTTCGGCAATCAGCATATCGTACACCTGATTGACCGTCCCGCGCGAAATCCGGTACATGGCGGCAAGCTCCCTGGTCGACGGCAGCTTCGAATCCCGTTCCAGCGCCCCCCGCACGATCGCGTCATGCAAAGCATGGTACAGAGCCAAATATTTACTCGGGTACATGTCCCGGTACGAACCAAAAGGAAGATGAAAGTCCATACGGCCCCTCCTGTCTTTTATCTGAAAAGTGGTACATAAAAAATCGCATAAAATGGATCTTTTGACGAACCCATATGTCCGTTATTCTATTACAAACGAATCCAACGCAAATGACAAGGAGAACATGAAATGAATCTCACCCCTCTTACCCTGGAAGGAGAGCGCGTCATCCTCCTTCCTTTGGAACTGTCGCACCTGTCAGGTCTCGCGGAAGCGGCGGGCGATCCGGCCATCTGGACTTATATGGAACCGCTGCTCGAGCCGGCCGGTTTGCAGCGCTTCGTCAAGCATGCCTTGCAAGAGCAGGAGGCGGGCCTCGGCCTTCCCTTCAGCGTTTTTGATAAAGATACGAACAAGCTCGTCGGCAGCACGCGGCTGTTTGACATTTCCGTGCCCCACCGCCATCTGGAAATCGGCCACACCTGGTACCATCCCGGCGTATGGCGGACGCGCGTAAATACGGAATGCAAGTTTTTGCTGCTCCGCCACTGCTTTGAGGCGCTGGGCACCGTACGGGTGCAAATCAAGACCGATCTTCGCAATCTTCGTTCGCAGACCGCCATAGCAAGGCTCGGCGCGCACAAAGAAGGCGTTTTGCGGCAGCATCGGGTGCTGCACGACGGTTACATCCGCGATACGGTCATGTTCAGCATCATTGATCGGGAGTGGCCCGATGTGAAAGAACGGCTGGAAAACTTTCTGAACAAAAAAAATGGGCGTACGCCGTGACGTTCCCTTTCGAAGATGATATAATAATTCCTAAAAATGAAAAGCTCATTGGAAGGAATGACCCTAACCTATGAATCCTCTGGCACGACAGTTAAACGAGACCTTGGAACGTGAAAATTCTCACGTGTACGACATGCTTTCGGCATTAGGCAAATCCATTTACTTTCCGAAGGAAGGCATTCTCAGCCAATCCGCTGAAGCCAAGGCGAAAGCCAAGAAATACAATGCTACTATCGGTATCGCCATTGAAAATGGACAGCCTATGCACTTGAAGGTCATCCAAGACACCCTCTCCACTTACGCGCCAAAAGATATATATGAATACGCTCCTCCTGCCGGCAAACCGGAGCTGCGCGCCGCTTGGCGCAAAAAAATGCTCGAGGAAAATCCGAGCATCGCGGACAAACGGATCGGCAATCCGATCGTCACCAACGCTCTTACCCATGGGCTCAGCATCGCGGCCGATTTGTTCGCGGACGCGGGCGATGCCGTTATCATTCCCGACAAAAACTGGGATAATTACGAATTGACTTTCGAAATCCGCCGCGGAGCGACAATCGTCAATTTCCCGCTCTATAACGAGCACAACCGGTTTAACGCAGCGGGACTGCGCGACGCTTTGCTGGCTCAACAGTCGAAAGGCAAAGCCATCGTCGTTCTGAACTTCCCGAACAATCCGACCGGGTACACGCCTGATGCGCAGGAAGGCCGGGAAATCGCCGCAGCGATCCGCGAAGCCGCAGAGGCGGGCATTAACGTCGTAGCGTTGACGGACGACGCTTACTTCGGCCTTTTCTTCGAAGGTTCCTTGCACGAGTCCCTCTTCGGACAGTTGGCCGGTCTTCATCCGCGCGTATTGGCGGTCAAAGTGGACGGCGCGACGAAAGAAGAATACGTCTGGGGCTTCCGCGTAGGCTTCATCACTTACGCCGGCGGCAGCGATGCGCTTCTCGCCGCTCTGGAACAAAAAACGATGGGCATTATCCGCGCCACGATTTCCAGCGGACCGCACCCGTCGCAAACGTTCGTGCTGCACGCCCTGAATTCGCCTGAGTTCAACGAGCAAAAACAGGAAAAATTCGAAATTATGAAAGGCCGCGCCAACCGCACCAAAGCCGTCCTCGACAGCGGCAAATTCGATGATGCATGGAGCTACTATCCGTTCAATTCCGGCTACTTCATGTGCCTGAACTTGAAAACCGTCGATGCGAAAGTGCTTCGCCCTCACCTGATTGAGCAATACGGCGTTGGCACGATCGCACTCGGAGAAACGGACCTTCGCGTCGCATTCTCCTGCATCGACGAATCTCAAATCGAGGATCTGTTCAACTTGATCTATCAAGGCGTCAAAGATATAGAAACCATTGCCGCCAGATAAGAGCCGGCACAACGCAAAAAAAGCACCTTTCTAACCGCCGTTAGAAGGTGCTTTTTCCCATATCTCTGGCATAATCGGCTATTTCCGCGTATTTATGCCGGAAAATTTCCGCGTTCATCGGCTTGGCGTACAAATAGCCCTGCACGACTTCGCAGCCGAGCTCGCGCAAGCATTCAACCTGCTCCCTGCTCTCCGTCCCTTCCGCCAGCACGGAAATTTCCATCGATTTCGACATGTCGATAATCGCTTTAATAATGGCGATATCATCGGAATCGTGAGGAATATCCCGGATGAAAGAGCGGTCGATTTTTATGAGATCAATTGGGTAGCTTTTAATGTAAGACAAAGATGAATAACCTGTCCCAAAATCGTCAACCGATAGATGAAGGCCGGTTTGGCACAATTGATTCAGCAGCTCAAGCGTTCCGGGATCGTCCCGCAGCAGCATGCCTTCCGTAATTTCCAGATACAAAAGCCCGGGGTCCAGCCCGGTTTGCACCAGCACTCTCCGGACCGCGGAAATAAATCCAGGCTCATGAAGCTGCCGCGGAGAAATATTGACGCAAATATGCATCCTCGGCAGCCCTTTGGATTGCCATTCCACCATTTGCAGGCAGGCCGACTTCAAAACCCATAACCCGATCTCTACGATTTGGCCCGTATCTTCCGCCAATTGTATGAATTCGCCGGGATAGATAAGCCCCCACTGAGGATGGTTCCAGCGCAGCAGCGCCTCTGCTCCGACGATCTCCCCCGTTTGGTTGTTCACCTGGGCCTGGTACCAAACTTCGAACTCGCCCCGGCCCAACGCGCCGGCAAGATTTTTTTCCAGCAAAAACGAGTTGTACGACGCCGTTCTTTCGGCAAATGGCTGATAAATTCTAAAATTGTTTTTGCCAGAGCGCTTGACGCTGTAACCGGCAACCTCCGCCTGCTGCATCATTTCCGACTCGCTTTGCCCCGTGTAATAAACCAAACCGATGCTGGAGGTTAAGTAAAACACCTCCCCGTTAATTTCCCAAGGCTTCCGCAAGGCATTCAGCAGCCGGTCGGCTACCTGCAAAGCCTCCTCCTCCGCATGAAGGCCCGACAGAAGCAGCATAAAACTATCGCCCCCTACGCGAGCAACGGTGTCCTGCTCCAGCATACATTCTTTAAGCCGGGCTCCCATCATCTGCAAAAAATAATCTCCAGCCTCATGACCTAGCGATTCGTTCAAATTTTTGAACCGATCGCAGTCCAAATAGAGCAGGGCAAACGACTCTTTCCGGTCTTTAACGCGCTTTATTTGCTCGGCCACTTTCAACGTCATAAACCGCCTGTTGGGCAATCCCGTCAACGAATCGAAGTAAACCATTTGCTCCAAGGAATGAGCATAATTTTTAATGGCGGTAATATCTCTGGAAACGAACATAACATACTCGATTTCGCCTTCGACGTTCATAATCGGGTTGATATGGGTCTCCAACCATGCATAGCTATTTTCCTGCACACTCCAAACTCTTGCTTCCAGCGTAAGAGATTTGCGCTCGCGAATACTTCTCTGATAGTGATCGATAAGTTTAGGCAAATCTTCTTCATGAATCAAAGATTGCATCGAGATTTGCTCATTCTGAGTAAATTTCCGGTACGATGGGGACAAAAAGGTCAGCTTGCCTGTTATATCGCGCAGACAGATGAAATCGGACATATTATCGGCGATCAGCTGGTACCGAAATTCGCTTTCCCTAAGCTTGTCTTCCGATCGCTTATGGTCAATTGCCATGCCCACAAGCCTGGAATAGCCCTCTAGACTCTCGACATGGCGCAGCTCCGGTCTGGACACCGTTCCGGCGTACATCGCGAATGTACCCAGCACTTTGCCGCTGTGCGAAAAAATAGGCGTAGACCAGCAGGAGCGAAGGTCGTGCTCCAGCGCAATTTCGCTGTAACCGATCCATAAGGGATCGGTTGCAATATCCTCCACGATAACCGTTTCACCGCAGTATGCGGCTTTGCCGCAAGAACCGACATCAGACGCAATGCGGCTTCCGTTAATAAAAGCGGTATACGCCGCCGGAAGCGAAGGCGCCGACGCCGTATGCAGCGTATTTGTCTCCTCGTCCACGAGCAAAATCGAACAAATCCGGTTCTGATGATTCTTTTCGATGATCGATACAATGCTGTGCATGATCTCGTTCATGCATGTTCCTTGAACGATCGTCTCCAGTATTTGAGCCTGTTCGTGTTTCAACTGCTCGGATACTTTCTGCTCGGTCACATTTTGCGCGAGAAGAAAGCCTCCCTTATGTCCCCCCATTTGCAAACGGAAAACGACGGATACGTCTAAATAAATGACCCTGCCGTCCTTGCATGTACACGCTGCGGAGAGCGGCCGCTTGCTTGTTTCCGCATACTGCCGCGGATTTGCAACCATATCTTTTAAACGCGCGTGGAAAGCAGCGTCGGACCGGAACAGATCCGTTATATCGGTATTTTCAATTTCAGCAAAAGCATATCCGAACACAGACAATCCCACTTCGTTAGCTCGGGTAATGCGTCCTTCCGCATCAAAAGAAAAAATAGCCGTCAAATCATTATTATGTAACGATAGAAACAAATCTTGATATTCTTTCGAAAGTCTCGCTTTTCTCGCATGCAACCAATACGTTAAAATGACGCATAAACCGGACACGGCAATGAGAAAATAGAGGGCACTAATTGGAAAAGGATTATCGGGCATAACACTCTTCATCCTTTCAAAAGAATCCATCCAACATTTACTATATCACAGATTCGACATCATTCTTCAGAATTCTTCTTTTTTAAAAGCCAACTGCAATCGCGACCGCAAAAAAAGCAAAAAGCCTTGATCATCAAGGCTTTTTGTGCAATATTAACGCAGTGCCTGCAATGCTGTTAGCGCTTACAGCGATTTACTCAGGCCGCTATCCTTTCACTTGTACGATCACCCGTTCGCTGGAGGCGACTCCAGCATAGTTGACCAGCTCGGCCCGATATTTATAGGTGTCGGGCTGCTTGTTCGCAATCGTCGTCACTGATGCCTCTGCGCCTGCGGCGTTTGATCGGTCAGCGTCTGCGTATCGATGAGCACGCCATTTTCATACAGACGATATTCGGCGCCGTTGTTGCCCCACCACATGTTCATGTTCACCTTATAGCTGCCGTTATACAAAAACGTATAGCTGTTTGAACCCCCGTTGTTTGTAATTGTTACAGGCTCACTCGGCGTCATCGTCGCAATCACGCTGCCGCTTGTCAGAGCAATGCTGCTGTAGGTAATGGCAGCGGTTGGCGGAGTCGCATCCGCCGTTCTTACCGATGCAGTCAAACCGGTTGCGCTCCAATTCCCGGCGCTGTCGCCAGCCGTTACTTTGAACGTGTAATTCGTGTTTTCCGCAAGTCCGGATACATCGCAAGCGTACACATTTCCCGCTTCGGTGGCGAGCCAACGCCCTTCCGCATAAATCCGGTACTGAGCGACGCCTACATTGTCCGCTGCTGTGGGCCAGTTTAAAGTAAGCGACGCGGGGCCCACATTCGCTGCCGTGGCAGGCTTCCGTCAGGCCACACCGAGGCCACAGAATCCGCGGAGCAGCACTGAAAGCATCGAAATAGCCTGTTATGCCTCCGTCCAGCACCGCGCTATTCGCAACGCGTAAGACTGCCGCTGTTCACTTTTATCGTGAATAACTTCCAATCGCCGCTGTTTCCGATAATCGTCTGCCCTATCGTTTTCTCCGCCGTATCCAGCACTTTGAATACGACTACTTTCGTGGAATCCCCGTTTTTGTTCGTTTTGGCATAAAGGGAAAATATGTAATCCGTGTTTTGTTTTACACTGATACCCTGCCTGATTCCTCTATAGCCACCCTTGCCCGACAGCTTCATGGATTGGATGCCGTTTGCCGTATGGTTTTGCTCTGTCGTAAAAGAAAATGGAGAAGCCGCGTCCCCATAGCCATAAGACCAGGGCACAGTGCCTGTAGTTGCAATTTCAAAATCGGGGTTCAGCACCAGGTTTGTCGGCCTCTGGCCGGCGGCTCCGCCCGGCGGTTTATTGTCGGCTGCCTGGTATTCAAAAGCGCCGATATCGGGCTGCCCGTAGTACAACGGATTGCCCCAGAAATCTTTGCGCTGTTGCCCGGTACTGCTTTGCCGGCGTTCAGCGCCGGCGACTCCGGCTTCAGATGGTATCCGTCGAGACCTGTCTTCCAATCTCCGCCTTGCCCCGGAGCCACGAATAACGGATCCGCTGTGATTGAATAAGGATCGTCGGGGATAGCGCCGGTCCCGGTATAAACGTTGAAATCGTATACAATATCCTACTGGTACATGCCTCCGGCACCAAACAAAATATTGTTCCATATTTTCGCGCCCTCGCTGTAGTCTGTGCCGCCGTCGCTGCTTATTTTGATAAAACAAGCCGGACAGTAAATATCGTTGGCAATGGTCAGAAAAAATTGTCGTGGCTGTAATTGTACTGGAACACGATGCTGCCGCCATTGTAAATGTCCGAATCCAGCCCTTGGCCGTCTGAAATTTCTTTCACTGTTCTGGCCAGTTCGTTATATTGAAAAGTGGCATTTTCTACGCAAGTCGGGAACATGCCCGCAATCCATTTAAACCCTTAGCCGTTGATCCCGGCGGCCAAAACCGTATTGTACTCGACCAGCACGCTTTTGGCCTGCGCTGCGATAATTCCGTCACGTCCCGTTTTGTTGACGATATTGTTGCTTATGACGATTCCATCGGAAGTGCCTTCAGAAAAATGGAAAATGCCCCCGCTCGTTACATCGTGCACATTGTTGCCTGATACGAGCACATCGTTAAAAATGCCGTAAAATTGTATGGCGGCTGATCGCCAAACGTCGCCATCGGTGCTTTTGTGAATGCCTTTTAGGTTATGAACATCCAGATTCAGCAGTTGAATGCCATGCAAAGGTGCGCCTGTCGAGCCGGACTCGTTGCCATGAACGAAAATTCCGTTTCTTTTGTCCGGCAATGCAGCGTCATTTGTAATTTCCAGGTTCTCAATCGTCCAATATTCCCGCATATGAGAAATGCACGAAAGCGGCAGGCAACAGAGAATTTAGAATAGGTATAGCCTATCTTCGCTACAAAGAACAAGCTAGAGAACAACTATGGAGTGAAGAAGGCAGAGCCCTATCTGTGCGTCGGATGATAGAATGTGAAAGTGTGTTTGGTCAGAGGAAAACAACCAGGGCTTCCGTCGATTCCTGCTTCGCGGCTTACCCAAAGTAGGCTTAGAGGTCGGGTGGCTTTCGCTTGCCCACAATTTGCTGAAAAAAGCAGCAATATGCAACAAAAGCATAACCGCTATGCAAGGTTAACCCCTTGCATAGCGGTTGATTTCACAAATATCTTGGCAAATAAAGAACGGGGCTGAACGAGCAGTAGCTAAAATTACTTTCGGGGCAGCCCTAGCAAGTTTGATGGTTCAAGGAACCCCTTGTCCCATCTGCCTTGGCGAATGCCAAGAGGCTAATTATGTACCAGGAGGAAGTTGAAGGCCTTCCTCTGGCGTAATAATCGCTTTGGCATTATGCGGACGTGCAACGATACCGCCCTGACTAAACTCCAAAATATCGTCCATTATTATGTTCATACCAATCTCGGAAAACTTTTCAATAATCACTCGCGCACGATTTTCCCTTGTCCTGCGCACTCTTGTCAGAAGTTGATTTAATTCCTCAATCTTAGTCAACTGGTGCCCTAGAATATCTATTGTTTTACCTTTATACTTGGTGCTTAATTCTACTTCGGAAATTATACTTCTGCGCCAATCTCATGGCCAATCCATTGAGCTTCTATAACTCCGTCAAAGGTATCTTTAACTTGATCTGTTATTGCAATAACCTGCAGGCCAAGGCTCTGCTGCTTTCTCCCTCTTCTAAAAATTGATCTCTGTGTCTTTCAGCAGCGGGTGTTTTTGATCTTTATCCGAAAGAATCGGTTTGGAAGTTGGCCAATCAATATCAAGAGCCGGGTCATTCCACATAATACCGCGATCATGCTCTTGTGAATTGTAGTCATCAACTTTGTAAAATACTTGTGTATTCGGCACAATCGTACAGAACCCATGAGCAAAACCTTTCGGAACAGGAAGCTGGCACTTATTGGCTTCACTGATAATAACCCCAACCCATTGACCAAAAGTAGGTGATTCCCTGCGAATATCAACCGCAACATCAAAAATCGCTCCAGATGCCACTCGAACAAGCTTTGTTTGGGCTTTTGGATCTAGCTGATAATGCAAACCGCGCAGGACACCCGTTTCTACGGATAATGAATGATTATCTTGTACAAAAGGAAAATCAATCCCATGTTCCGCGAATTTTCGGCTACTATAGCTTTCCATAAAAAAAAGATTGTCACCATGGACATCGGGCTCAATAATTTACAGTCCTTGAAGCTTTGTTGAAATAACTTGCACGGAGAGCACCTCTTATAATATTAATTATAATTTCAATAAATATCCGACATTCCTTAAAAAACCAATTTTAAAAAATTTATGTTTGAGCACTGTAAAAACTTTTTTTAAATAAGTTGCCCTTTCAAGCTTTAAAAACTCCGTTATAACTTCTTTATGAACCTGGTCAAGTTTCGTACCATAGGAATTCAAAAAATTCTCTGCCTGCAAGAAATTCGGTCTTAGCGTGTATTCCTTTTCAAATGCTTTCTTAACAACATATTGAAGATTAAACTTCTTAGCACCAACATTATTATCAAAATGCTGCCTATACAAGACTGTTTTCTGATGTAGCGGTACAATTTCCCCGAAAACACTAGCAACCAATCCTATCCACCAATCATGCATGATTGCGTCTTGATGGATCGGTACACATTTTTCCGCTAGTGATCGATTTATCATCATCGTACAACCTGTAATCACATTTTGGACGAGTAGTCTATTTATTGAATCCTTACTTGGATCTAAATTTTGGTATAGCCAAAAAGAAGGTGCAATTTCCCTAAGCGTGACGTCTACAACCTTTAAATTCGTATGAATTAATACAGGTAGCTTATTATTCTTATTCTCACTGGATTGCATCTTGTTTAAGGATACCTCGAGCTTTTCCGGTAGCCATATATCATCTTGATCAGCAAACATAAAGTACTGATTGCGGGTTTCTTGTAGTGCAAACTGCAACAACAAGCAAAAACTCATACAAGCTCCGACGTTTTGATTCGACTCAATAAGAATAGTCTGAGGATGAGATACCTTAAATTTTTTGATTAACTCAATTGTATTGTCACTCGATCCATCATCACGAACATATAGATGAAAATTATTATATGTTTGCTGTAATAATGAATCCAAAAAATCCTGCAAATAAGCTTCACCGTTATATGTAGATAATAGAATGCAAATTTTTTGCTGCTCCACGATTGAGTTTTCTCCCCACGGCTAACGCTTTTATTTACTTCATTTTAATTCTTTAGAAATATTACGCTTATAATTTTAGTTTACCAAATTCCTTACCAAACACAATGTTATTGGCTAATTCATTAGCTTTCGCTAAAGAGGCATGTGTGCCAGCGTAAGTCCACCAGCCTTTGAGGATATCGTAAGTCAGTTCACCGCGCTGAATATACGCATTGTTTGCATCAGCGACTTCAAGTTCACCTCGGTCTGATGGCTTTAATTTTTTAACAATATCAAATATGGTACTGTCGTACATATAAATGCCATAGTTGCTTTTAGGCTGATCAGGCTTTTCTTTAATTGATACAATTTTATTACCATTCAGTTCAGCAACTCCAAAACGCTGCAGATCATGTACTTCTTGTATGAGAATTTTCGTACCCTTTTGAACTCCGGTTTATTAACTGTCCTTACGATTATTCCTTTTTCCTACATTTGCCTATCGCTTGATCGAATATTTTATTATATTTCTTAAAAACTGATATTCATTTGAATTTCTAAAAATAATAGAATTAATGACACAGGGAATAGCTATACATATCATTGATTTAACAATAAAGCCAATGATTTTGCTGCTTATATCAAAAAGGCTACAAATATAAATTGAAACAGCAACGTCCATTACCGTTATTAATAAGTATATAAAAATTAACTTTAAATATTTTACATAGCTTAGCTCAAAGAAACTTTTAAAAATATACTTGCTCCTTAAAAAAGAGCATACAATAATACCTATTGCCGTACCTGCAAAAATTCCTGTCATACCATAAAAATAACCCAATATTATGGAGCAAGAAACGCTCAACAGCGCTTCTATTACTGCATTTATCTTATCTTTTTCAAACAACCCTACTGCATTAATTATTTTCTTTAATGGGTCGAATAGCAAATTTAGCAGAAGATTCAACACAGCCAATTCTATTGAAAAATCAACTACTTTGTACTGATCCCCTAAGAAAAGGGAAATAAAATCACCCATGAGGGCATACAATCCGCAAGCTACTATAGAAACCACGAAAAAACATATAAATGTGCTTTTTTTAAATATTTCATAGGCTCTTTCCTTGCCATTGGTGACATAAAGATTTGCAAGGCTTGCCTTATATGAATCAACAAATTGTCCTGCAACACCGTTTGCTATGTTCAGTATTAGAAAGTAATTAGTATATAGACCAAGAGTAACCAATCCCCCAAAAACCTGTATTACCAACGAATCTTTATATGTTGCCAACCCTGCGCATATACTATAAATTGCAGTATTTTTTGTGTCTTTTATTATTTTTTGTTTTTGTTCTGGCAGTAAAGGTATTTTTCTGTTTTCTTTAAGAAAGGGATAAGCCCTGTCTACATAGTTAGAACGCAATATATTTCCTGCTATTTTGATAATTATGCCCGAACATATATATAAAACATAGTCCTTCGTCAATATTAATACAATAATGCGAACAATCAATATTACCGTATTTGTGCCAGCTTCAAACATGGTGGATACGTAATTTTTTTGGTCAGATATCAAAATAACAGATTTATATGAAAATAAATATGTTACTACACTTTCAAGTACAAATAATGCAAATACCAAACGCAAATATGACAAGCTTAGGGTTATTTCAATAATATCTCCAATGAAAAAGGTTAGAACAATGCCTGCTACTAGTGTAAATACCGCAAGAAAAATATATACTCGCCGCAAATGGTTCATTAAAGCTGATATTTGCACTTTATCATGCCTTGCAAGAGGTAAATATAAATTATAAGATACAGCCCACGTTAAGCCCAAGTCCGCAAGGGTCATAAGCCCCAAAATGCTTGTGATTGTTGTATTTAATCCCGTTAGCTCAAGACCTAAAGTTCGTATAAAAATTATACGGTTTAAAAAACCGAATATAACATAGGAAAACTGATATATTAAACCCGATATACTGTTTTTTAGTGTTGAATCAAGTCTCATATGGCAACTCACTCTTACATCAAATTAATTCTATTGCTTATGATAGTAAATCCCAAACCCCGAAACGCTATCATTATACACTAAATCATAACCAAAATGTGATAAATCTGTTTTAGAGACAATATATTCTATATCCATTCTTTTCGCATCTTCTGAATTTAAAATTATTTTAATTGAATCTGGTGCCATTAGCAATATATCTGTTTTGTCATTCGTCAACTCTACGCCAGTATGAGCATATCGGTTATATATGTTTTCATATGCCCCCTCTTTGTCTAATTGCTTCCATTTCTCATAATCAGGATATGAATTGATAGCGTTTATAGATCGTATTCCATTTGCTAAAAGATAGTTGCTGTAAGGAAATTCAGCATTAAAAGCCCATAGTTTATTTGGGTTTTCACTTTCTATTTTAACTATTTCTTTTGATAGTCCACTTGTAAAAAATGACCCTGTTCCTATACTTATTGGATTTATTGTCAAACCACTAACTACAACCATAGCGCATACTAAAAACATTGCTGTTTTCTTATAGCCTCTAGCAAAGGAGAAGGAAAATAATGCAAAATATGAAACTGTCATTCCAATTGGTACAATAGCGGCAACTCCAAGAAAATTGAGAAATCCTCCTCCGCTATATCTTAAAGTAAAAAATGCAACTATTAGAACCACAGCCAAAGAAACTAACACAGCCATTCTCTTATTAAGCCACTTTGACTTGGAAAATTCAGTAACAGCAATTATTGATAAATATATAGAAATAAGACCAATTATCATGGTTAGTCGGTTTGGTGTCACAAAGGAAAACAAGCTATATTTTAAAATAAAAGCAGGATATTCAATGAAAAGTAGAGATATTAAAAACAGTTCATAACCATACAAGACCTTATAAAATAACCTGCCAGTTCTATATATTATAACAGGAAATACAATTAGTATAACAGGCAGAAATGGTATGAACCCTGCTACTTCACAGTTGTTGGCAATGTTGCTTGATTTTATAGGCAATAGCCATTGCATGAAATAATAATAAATGTATTCGGGATTATATCCCCCACCCGACCACGCTCTAGACGCTGGATATACCGTTTGTGAAATAAGCAATAAACCATCTTTGGATATTACAAAAAATCTATATGCTACAAGCATAACTGACAGAAGCAAGACTATAAAAATAATTAAATCATTCTTATTAAACTTTATTAAATCCCTTTTGGAACTAAGCTCATATGCAACAATCATCAAAAAGAGATAAGAAAGAGGAACCTGTAATGGGGGATACATAGCCAGTAAAAAGCCTGCACCACCTATAAGCAATAGTAAAGCAGCAAGAATTTTTTTATTTAAATTGGTTGGATTGTTTATGTATAAAATAAACGAAGCAATACAAACCTGGAAATATATTATTATATCAACTAGTCCTTGCCCAAACCACCACTGCATAGCAGGATTTAAGGCAATTAATAAAGCAAAAAGCATTGATAGCCTTTTCCTGCCGCCAGAGAAAAAGTTGCAAACCTCATAAGATGACAAAATGAGCGCAAAGAGTTTCAAAAAATAATGCCAGCTCATACCTATTGTCTTGCCAAAAAATAAATAGCCCAACATAAACGGTTTAGAGATCATTGTTATATCCCAAACCGGAAGCCCCATTACAACTGCATTTGCTCCCTGTGTCATTATATCCTTGTTATAGAGGGGAAATCCGTTATCAATCTGGCTAAATATTGCTGGTAGGGCTATGCCCCACACATCGCTCGTTATATCACGCCACATGCCAAATATTATATTTATGCCGTTTTCGGTATTTACAAATCGATCCCATATACTAAAGGAAAAGCCATTCAATGAAAAGATTAAAGTAAATATAAACAAAGCACAGGAAACTAAATATCTTTGCTCTATGAGCAAATTAATATAATCTCCATTTGTACAGATTTTATTAAAATAACGGTATAATCCATACAATAAAAAAACAAAGCAACATATTATAATACTGCTTTTTAGTGTGGTAGTCATGGATATTGACGTCGCAGGGTTATATCTTCCGAATATAACCCTGGAAACGACAATATTAAAGAAAAACAGCATATTCATGCCCAATAGCAACCAAATAAACCAATATTTTTTAATGTTCGCAAATATTTTTTCCAATGCAAACACACTCAACTTCCTATTATTCATTCTTTTATTTTAGTTGCTAACGCATTAATATATGTGGCTGTTTTTATGTCATAATATGTCTCCAAAGTAAAGATTATCCCATTTTTCCCAATAATAACCATTAAAACTTTTACTCCCTGCTCAACATCTTTTTAAAGGATGTTACTTAATTCAAGAGATAATATGGTATCTTGTATTTCAGAATTTTAGTTTTCGGCGTATGTTATTCTGCATTATTAGAGCCATAAATCTTTCCGTAAATTTTACCATGTATTTTTTTATTAACATTACCGTATATATCCCCAAATACATTTCCGTATATTTCTTCGTTTACATTTCCGTATATATCTCCATGTATATCTACATATACAGGATACTCAACATCACCATAATAATTTGAATATACGTCTGGATAAGCATTTTCCATAGGGGATTTGCCCTTTTTAGAAACATCTTTTTTCTTTTCTTCAGAGAACCAACGGTAGTATTCATCCTTCATTATTTTAACTGCTTCATATTTTGGAACTACCTTATATAACGCCATTGCTCTATTTTCTCTGTATGTGTTGAATTCTCTTGGAAATTCTTTTATGAGCGTAATAGAATAGTCACTGTTCTCAAAAATTATATTATCGAAGAAATTTCTCATACTGGCACTGGAATATTTATCGGAGTAATCAAAATAGAGTAGATTTTGGTTCTCCTCCATATATTCTTTAAGCTTATGATATGTATTAAGCACAGGTCGAATGTTATTATAAAGGGTAAATCCATTTTCATATTCACCTAATACATAGTTATTTCCTGCAAGCTTACCCAGTTCAATCATTGTGTCGCGTTCCGAAAATGTTGGATTAATAATTACATATTTAGCAATGAAGCTAATATTCAGAATGACACAGGTCAAAACGGCTATTACAATACTTTTTTTTCTTAAAGTTATTATTGAATTCTTATACAGATCATATAGCATCAAACACAGACAAACAGTAAATGGTGCAAAACCTAATATGAATAAAAGTAATTTATCTAGAGAGTCATAATCTAGCCTCGAAATATCATTTGTAAACATAATTCGATAAGTAAAGAGAATGAATACTGTCAGAATAATGAATACTAAATATAATCCAACTATCAGTTTTATTAAATATGGTTTTTTCGAAAGTACATTAAATTGTTTAGAGTTATTAAAACTCTCACAGATACTATTAATATTTGTGAAAATAATTTTTCTGCACAAATAAGAAATTATAGCCATAAATATAAAGTATGGATAGAGAAGAATTAGTTTTCTAGTAATATAGTCTTCTGAAATTATTGTTTGCAATAAAAAGCCTAAAATAGCCGTAAGTAGAAAAAGAAGCACTGTATCTTTCTTTTTAATAAAGGTAATAATTGAGACTGGCAGGAATAGCAAAAATGTATATATAACGATTAAATTATATAGAATTGGATTAGCGCTAAAAAACCTAATTATAATTTTAATTATAGCTTTAATCGATATGACTGATGAATAGCCAGCAGATGATGAAAAATCAAATACTGCATTAAACATATTGAACAAAGCAGATGTTTTCCAAACTGTAAAATAATATAGCTCACATATTCCATACATGAGCAAAGAGCCTAGAATAAAGAATAGAAGGGCTTTAATAAATTTCTTTTTTTCTTTATTAATCAACAAATAGAGTATAACTAGTCCGCAAGGCAAATAAAGAAATACATTGGTTATATATACCAAGAAAACCGAAAACGTTACAAAAAAGCCCATCAAAAAAAATCTCAATCTATAACTATTATCAAGTTTTAGATATAAATAAAATACCAGTTGTGTAAAGATCATTCTAACAATTGAGGGTTCCACAGTTCGGCTAGCAATAAAAAAGACAAAATTTGAAACCAGCAACAATAAAGTTGCACACATTATGAATGTTTTGTTTAAATCATTGTCGCCATATTTTTTAATTATTTCTCTAACAATCAAAAAGAAAAGCAAAAGGTTTATGATACCAAATACTACGTATGGAATACGTAAACCATAATAGTTATCCCCAAGTATAGTCAAGCCAACATAATCAAAAGCATTTCCTAATAAATTCGTTCTGACATGCGGAGGAGTATAAAAATCATATTCAAAATCCCCCCCCGTGGGGTTTACCGTGTTGTAATTAATTTTATTTAATGCCATCATGGCATAACTGCCCTCGTCAATTGGCTGATAGGATGTTAATCCCCATGGGGGTAAATCTCTATCTATATGAACAAATCTCAGTACCAATAAGGCAGTTATAAGTGCTATTGTAATTATAATTAGTTTTTTAGCATTTGGTGACTTCGTTTGCACAGGTGCCTCCAAAAAAATTAGTGTTTTAATTGTTCAAATTTCTATAAGCTCATCTTCAGCAAAGTCTCTTTTTGCTGGCACGCCAAGAACATTAAACCATTCCATTGGGCTTAATCCGTTGCCTGGGCGTTTGGTTGTTAAATTTTCTTCACTTAATATTTCACCTTTAATTATTGGTCTTGCAGCAACAATGCTTTTTCTTGCGATTTCAATATTTTTGCGTTCTGAAGAGGAGATAGTTTTTTTCCCATCTCCCATTGCTCTTTCAATATTTCTGATAGACTTAACCATTTGCAATAATTCATCAGGCTCCAAACTTGCCAAATGATCAGGTCCTTCCATATTTTTATCTAGAGTAAAGTGTTTTTCAATCATGGATGCTCCCATTGCAACTGCAGCCAAAGGTACATCTATGCCAACTGTGTGGTCTGAATATCCAACCTCAGTATTAAAAATATTTTTTAATGTTAGCATGGCCTTTAAATTAACATCTTCAAGCGGTGTTGGATATTCCGTATTACAATGAAGTATGGTTATTGGCTGTGAATTAAATTTTTTAATAATGTGTAATGTCTTTTCAATATCCTCAATATTACACATACCTGTTGACATTATTATTGGGTGATTCAATTTTGCAATCTTAACAACGTATGGCAGATTTGTAATCTCTCCAGAAGGTATTTTCCACAGGTTTATATCTAAATCTCTAAGAACATCAATACTTTCCAAATCAAAAGGAGTTGATAAAAACATTATATTATGATCTTTGCAATATTCTTTGAGACAGGCAAAATCTGATGGGCTTAGTTCTAACTTTTCAAGCATATCAAGTTGACTATCTGATTCAGTTGACATATTTTTCACTTGATATTCCGCTTTTTTTGCAAATTTAGAAACTAATTTCTTCGAAACGAAGGTTTGAAACTTAATAGCATCTACCCCGGCTTCTGCTGCTTTTTCAATCATTTTTTTAGCTATTTCCATACTGCCATTGTGATTAATGCCAGCCTCAGCTATTATAAAGACCTGCTTTTCCATATTCCAACCTCCTTGCAAGGGTTTCCGTATGCTTTAACATTGTCCGGAATATTTTTTACAACGTTACTGGCTGCGCCTATTAAACAACCGTTGCCTATACTAGTATTCTGAATAACAGTGGAATTTATTCCAATATAACTAAACTCACCAATACTAACGCTTCCAGCTATGGCCACAGACGGTGATACGACTGAAAACTTGCCTATTGTAGAATCGTGATCAATAACAGCCCCTGTATTGATAATAGCCATTTCGTCTATGGTACAACCTATTGATACAACGGCTCCTTTTCCTACAAATGTTCCCTCTTTTATATTAGAAAAATTAGAAACTACTGCGCTTTTATCTATAATTACAGGGAAAGTGAAGCCTATTTCTTTAGCACGACTATATAGCTTTTCTCTTATGCTAAAGTTACCAACAGTGCCAACTGTTATAAAAGCGGTTCTAATACCGCTGTCATATAAGCTTTGCAAATCATCGTCAGTGTGGTTTATTTCATAGCCGTAAATATTAGTACCAACTTTAGAGATATGGTCTACTATAGAAAACACTTCAAAATCAGTGTTTTTGCTCAGAGTGTCAAGAACTGACCTGCAATGATCACCGCCACCAATTAATATAATTTTCTCCATTATTCAATCCCTAATGCTTTAAGCATTTCCTGCATTTCGCTAAACTGACCCATATCAAGCCAAGCATTTTCAGAAATAGGATAAACCCCCACATTTTTGCCTTGTTCAATATAGTTTGAGGCAATGTCTGGCAAATCTATAAACTCATTTTCTTTTAAGTCTTGTATAACTTCTGGTTCGATTATATAAAATCCTGTGTTGGTGAGATAAGAGTAAGATGGTTTTTCCAATAAGCTCTGAATTTTTCCAGCATTGTCCAAATTAATAACACCATAGGGTATTGTAAAGTTTTTGAAAGCACAAACAAAGGTTATTAAATTTTTCTGTTGCTTATGAAATTCATAGACACTGCCATAATCAGCATCAATCATTATATCGCAATTTGAAAGAAAAAAAGTTGTTTTAATTTTATTTTTTAAAAGGAAAAGGCCTCCGCCTGTTCCCAGAAAAGTGGTTTCATCAAAAAAATTTAAATTATAGTCCTTTTCAAGGTCACCAAAATAAGCCTTAATCATACTTCCCTTATAATTAAGTATAAACGAAAAAGAGTTGCAGCCATAACGCTTAAAATTATTGATTATTCGTTCTGAGATGGTGTATTCGCCGATAGGTATTAAAGGCTTAGGAAGAATTTGAGTATATGGATAAAGTCTAGTACCTTTACCACCAGCCATAATAACAACCGGAATGTCAGCTAAGGTTTTTTCTGTAGTAACACGATTTTTTTCATCATTCCAAAATAGAACATCTATAAACTTATTGTCTTTATCAGTAATTGGATAAGCTACCAGTTTTTCGGTTTTAGATACTTTGTTGGCTTCGTGTATATCCTTGAAAACCTTAGGATTTTTATTCATAACCAGTTCAATTGGAGCGTCCAAATCTCCATTACGCAATATATATTTACGCATATCCCCATCTGAAAAAATACCAAGCAAAGTTAGATTTGAATCGGTAATAAAAATAATTTTTTTACCTTTTTCATCTATTTTTTTTATAGCATCTCTAACAGTCGTGCCTGGTAATATTGTATATTGTTTAACTTCCATAATAAAGCCTCCTAAGATTTTTGCCAATTTAAAATAGGATTTCTTATAATTGTAGCTTGTGTATAAAGGTTGAGACTGTTTTTACATCATCTTTTGTAAGTCCCGAACTACAAGGAATATTAAGTATGCGTCTGCCAAAAAAAATGGCTTTTTCTAAATTATAAGTGATATTATTAACATAAGGTTTTTGCTCATGAATCAATCCCCAAACAGGTCTAGTCTGTATTTTGTTTTTATCAAGTTCTTTTAAAGCCATATCTCTTACATCACTGTTCTCAAAACAAACGCTATACATCCAATAGTTTGAACGAATCCCCTCACTCATAGGAATCATAGTAATATCAGGTATATCACCTAATAATTCTTTGTACAATTTATAGTTTTCTGTTTTGGTAGCTATAAATGATTCCAAACGCTCTAATTGTGCAACGCCCATAGCGGCTTGAACATTGGTCATGCGGTAGTTATATCCAACTGCATCATGTATAAAATATAACTCATCATTTTTTGCTTGAGTGGAAAGGTATTTGATTTTTTGAAGTATTTCTGCATTTTGACTAACAACCATTCCACCGCCACCGGTTGTTATAATTTTGTTTCCATTAAAGGAATATACGCCAAGATGACCCATGGTACCAGCCATGCGTCCTTTAAATGGACCCTCTGAATATTTAGTTCCCAATGCTTCTGTTGCGTCTTCAAGCACTTTAAAATGGAACTCTTCTGCTATTTTTAAAATTCCAGGCATATCAGCCATATTTCCAAAGACATGAACGACAACTATGGCTGGAATTCTACGCTCGGTATCTTTATGAAATAATGTGCCATCCTTAACATAGCAACATTCTTCACAGAAAGAACGCAATTTATTGGGATCAATGCAAAGTGAATCATCACAGTCCATAAAGACAGGGTCTGCCCCTATGTAGCGAATGGGATTTACTGCAGCAATAAAAGTCAGAGTTGGAACCATTATCAAATCACCCGTCACAACGCCTAAGGCAATTAATGATAAGTGAAGGCCAGCAGTGCCGCTTTGACAAGCCACAGCATTAGGCGTATTTACATAAGAAGTAATTCCCTGCTCAAATCGTTCAACATAAGAACCCACCGAAGATACCCAGCCGGTTGATACAGCGTCTAAAACATATTCTTGTTCCTTTTCTCCCATGTTGGGAACTGATAGAGGAATGAATGCCATGGTTGAATCTTCCTTTCCGAAATATATCCTGCTATGAATTGAACGAGCTGAAATCAAGACATTTATACCGCATTTCATCGTTAAATTCTAAGTTTTCTAAAACTTCTACGATTTTGCTGCTTGTTGTACCGTTGCCGTATAGTATTTGCATACTTTCCATTTTCGCTCTAAATTTTTTGTCCTGTAACGCTGTGTTTATTCCCTGAACTATTTGATCTGTGCTATAATCAACATCAATTATATTGGCATGTCTAAGCCTTCCTTTTTGCCTGTCCCCAATATTAACAACGGGAAGTTTGAAACAAGGTGCTTCTATAATACCGCTAGAAGAATTGCCAATCATTACACTTGCATATTTGCAAACGTCCATATATAGTCTACCCAAGCTTTGGAAGAAATAACAATTGTCATTTTTACTTACATAGTCTTTTATTAGTCCATTGACTATATTTCCACCAAAATCAGCATTAGCACCTGTAAATATAAATGTACCTTTAAACTGTCCCAGTGCGTCCAATAAATTATTAACTTGTTCTTCTACATTTGAATCCGTCAGAGTAACAGGATGATATGTTACCAAAAACAAAGGCTCTTCTATTTGCACATTCAATTCTTTTTCTAGCTGTTCCTTTGATATAAAATTATAGTTGCGTATATTTTCCATTACAGGTGCTCCAACGTTAAACACCCTAAAGGCTTGTTCGCCCATTTTAAGTATATTGTTTTTGTATTCTTCTGTTGTTGCAAAATGAACATGGGACATTTTTGTAATTGCATGACGTATTTGTTCGTCTATTGCTCCCTCTGTTGCTTCTCCACCATGCATATGAGCAATAGGTATATTCATGGACATAGCACAAGTGGCGAAAACCAAAGCTTCATATCTATCTCCTAGTATTAGAATCATATCCGGGTTAAGACTATCGAAACACATAGATAATTGTATCATTAGAAGCCCCATACTTTTGGATATTGAGCTTTTACTTTTTGAATCTATAAGCATATCTATTTCACAATCGATTTTGATATTATCATTTTTTATTACATCAATTGTATATCCGTGATTTGCGCTTAGGTGACTGCCAGTTACAATAAGTTGGAGTTGCAATTTATGACTTTTTTCAATTGATTTTATTGTGTGATAAAGCAATCCATATTCCGCACGAGTCCCAGTTAATACACATATCTTCTTCATATATATCAATGTGCTCCTTTTAAATTAAAGTAGCTGAATTATACATTTAAACAAAACATTAGTAAATGTGTAACTTGTGTTTATAATACGTCGAAATCATGAACCCATCTACTTCCATTTGAGGAAAATTGAACTGAATTTCGAACGCCAGTGATTCTAATCTAACAAGCACGTAATCCACACAGAAGAACTGTAAAAATCAGGGCAATTCCCAGTGTCTAATGAGCATGGCGATGTATTTGGTTGACCTTTAATGTTGTCCCGTTCAAAAATGGATGCCAGATTGCTCGGTAGCAGGTTCTCATACAAATCCTGTCAATTTGCTACCTTCCTTCATTGCATAATTGGGGACTACTGGTTAGCACCAATATGGAGATATAAAAAGAACTTCTGTTTAAGCTGTTCTTCTAAAATGCGATACGATAAAAGTATATCGTAATAGTATCCTAATTATGAAATGAAAAAGAACTGTACCGTTCTTTTTTATCAACTTAACTATCAATTTCACGTACATCACTTTTCTTTTTTGCTTTTATGTTGGCAAGCATTTTCCTTACAAATTTTCTTGATGGAACTTCAAAAACATTGTATGAATACACCGAAATGATCAGTATAGCAACAATAATGATTGTAGACCTCGAAGTAAGCAGTAGAACATTTTTCCTGTTCCTGACAATGGATAAGGTACGGCCGACTTCTGAATTATGATAATGTGAAGGATATATATATATAATAACTCGCATCACCTAATGTTACCAGCATAGGCTTCGATAGCAGTTTTGTCAGCCAGTTTTCATACCTCGCACAGCAGAATATTAGTATCGCCAAACTTGGTGTAAAACTTATGGCGGCAATAACACTTGCAACTTTCGGAAATGAAGAGAGGCTTCCAAACAGCAACAATGTAATATTTGCGAGTGCTATCAGAATCAGGATTTTCGAAACGTTGCGCTCCTGTTGCATTACTGGACCCTCCGACATTTTCATGTACAGATGCGCTAGGCTACACCCTATGACAAACTCAAATATTCTCGAATATGGCGATGTATAAAAAACCAATCTGCAAACATCACTCCATGATTTGCGTTCGGGTTTTCTATGATCCCCAGTATGTTTTTGCCAAACCCATTGATGAACTCCATGTTCAGCCTGCCCCATGCAAACAGTAGCGTTGTTGCTAAAAATGATGAAATTGCAACACTCCACCTTGACTACAGGGATGAAGATCTCATCAGCAAAAAACAAATCAGTGGATAGCATAGATAAAAGAAAACTCTGTACTGATCGACCAGGCAACATGGGTATTTTCAAAGGGAAATGCTATCGGATGGTTGCCTATAAACAAATAAAACCAGCTTTGTGTCATTGTCAGAAAGTAGGGGATTGCCTTATGGTTTTTTAGCTCGTTCCGCGGCATTCCTGTATAGTAGAAAATTTCCGGAAGCCAGATCATAGAAAAGAGCTAGAACAAAAAGAGGATAAATTCTTGCAATCCGTGCCCCCAAAAAGTTATATGTACCGCCCTCGGACGTAATGATCTTGCTGTTGTAATTGTAATGGATGATGAACCCACTCAGGATAAAAAACAGCGACATCCCGAGCAGTGCCAGCCCATGAAAGAAACTCATAAACGGTACGCTTTTGTCAATCTTGAATATTACGGGTTCTAAATAGTTAATTACAATAGCGAATGCGGCAAAAAAATACAAGCCAGTTAGCGAATCAAACTGTTTCATAAAATCCTCACATGTAAAATAATCCTACACACAAGAACTTTATCATATTATAGAGGATTACACAATGTTACTGGGAGTCGTTGTTACGGCGAAATCACGAACCCATCTACTTTCATTTGAAGTCAAATTGAATTTTTTAAAAAATCCGGTTATTCAAGCCATCACTGGCTTACATCCTGTCAATTATCTGAGAAAATGTCACCTTAACTTGTTCATGAAAATGTCTTTCTGCGCAGTCCAAGACCCCATTTTAGGGGATTGGACTGCTTTGGCTTTTATATTATTCTGAGAGTGTTCCGTGTTCCAAGCCCTCCAAGGAAGGCTTGCCGCGGGTTTGCGTGACTGCGCAGAACTCGCCTTTTTTATTTCCTTTATGCGTTGCACCTTTTCGGTTTCTTTAAGCTCAAAGGCTTGACCTTGATGCCAGAGAATGAGGTTACCTTCTAAGTTTCACGAACCTCTACAGTCGTTTTAGTGCTGAACGGAAAAGAAGCTGGCTTGGCTAACGTATAGAGCTTTCCGCCGTAAGAGAGCGTATTTCCTGTGCCTAACTTTCGGTGCTCGCGAATGGTAAAGATATAGCTTAGTTTGATGCTCGGATCCAGTTTCACATAGGCGGATTCAGCTTCTGTGGCCTTCACTGCAAACTGGCGGTTATGCTTCTGAATGAGCCGCGGAAGGGCTTGGTTTGTCTCTTCAATCGCGGTTACACCCAACAACCTCAATTCAATGACCAGACGATCCTGAAGGGTTACCCAGAGTCGTTCTACGCGGCCTTTCGCTTGAGGAGTTACGGTCTTGATGTGTTCAATGTGACGTTCAGCCATCGCTTTACCGAAGTTAGAGAGAGGCTTAGTTTCCCCGGCAAGCTCTTGCTCTAGCGATAATTTTTCGTTCGGTGAACGGAAGATGGTATGTCGGTCACTATATAAGCCTAAAGGAACCCCATACTTGATGATTCCTTGTTGCATACAAGCGAATAGCCTTCTCGACATTCTGTCTGACAGAAGATAGCCCCTACGACAGTGCCTGTGGCATCATCAATGGCTGCATGCAAAGCGAAGGCAGAAGCATGATCTTCAAGCCACGCATACGGCGTAGCATCGATCTGTCAGAGCATGCCTGCTTGAGGTTTACGTTTGCGCGGCTGATGAGCCTTGTTACGCCGCCGTTGCTTAGCTTGCTTCATGCCACGCTCCAATTGAATCCGCCGAACACTCGGACTGCTGAGTGTAATAGATTCATGTTCTTCGAATGGTTCGGCTAAATGACAACTATTACTGCAGTGATACTTGTTTGTGTACGATTGGGCCACACGTTCCTTTAGGTTATCCTCCAAAGCATGAACGGGCTTTCTGCCTCTGTTCTGATGAACAATTCCCGCCGCTCCCCTTCCAGGTACTTTTTCTTCAAGCGTATAACTTGGCGGGGAGTTATCCCCAACACCGCTGCCCCTCCACATTTGTCAATTGTCTATCTAAGATTTTTTCCACAACGAGTACTTTCTTCATCTCTGTGTTAGTCAATGTGATTATCTCCCGTCCCATAGTGACATTATCTCAGAACAGTTATAGGGTGACACTATCACAGAACAACGACATCAGAAGAGTGTATACATTGACTTTTACAGTGTCAAACTATTATAATTCCTTAGTAAAATGAAGCAAAATAGAAAGGTGAAATCTATGAATGCTAAAAATATATTAGTAACAGGTGCAGATGGGTTTATTGGCTCACATTTGGTAGAGTTGTTGGTTAAACACGGATATAATGTCAGAGCCCTTGCAATTTATAATTCCGCTAATGATTGGGGATGGCTTGAGGACGTTGATTGCAAAAAAGACATTGAAATTGTCAGCGGTGATGTAAGGGATTCTTTTCTCTGCGACAACATAACAAGAGGAATTGACACCGTATTCAATTTGGCGGCTTTGATCGCTATACCATATTCATATGTAGCACCTGCCAGCTACATAGATACTAATGTTAATGGGTGTTTGAACATTTGCCAAGCGGCATTGAAAAATAACGTAAGCAAGGTTATACAAATGTCCACTAGTGAGGTATACGGTACAGCAAAATATGTTCCCATAGACGAAACTCACCCCCTTCAACCACAATCTCCATATAGTGCTAGTAAAATTGGGGCGGATGCTTTGGCTATGAGCTATTACAATTCATTTGAACTGCCAGTTACAATTGCAAGACCATTTAATACCTACGGACCAAGACAATCTGCAAGAGCCTTTATCCCTACAATCATATCTCAATTATTGAATGGCACAAAGGAGATAAAGTTAGGAGATCCAACACCAACAAGAGATTTGAATTTTGTTTTGGATACTTGCAAGGGGCTAATCCTTCTCTCTGAAAACGACAAGTGTGTTGGACAAACTATAAATATAGGTTCAAATACAGAATATAGCGTAGGACAGGTTTTTGAAATTGTAAAAGAAATAATGAACATAGATGCATGTTATGTAGAAGATAAATCGAGAATCAGACCTACTGGCAGTGAAGTAATGAGATTGGTCTGCGACAATACTATGATTAAAGAACTGACAGGGTTTACCTCAGAATATAGCATAAGACAAGGATTAGAAGAAGTAATAAAATGGATGTCTCTTCCAAACAACCTTAAAAAGTATAAGCCAGATATTTATAACATTTAACAGATTAGAGGGGGCTGTCATGAAAACTGTTATTCTTGCCGGAGGATTTGGCACCAGAATAAGTGAGGAATCACATCTTAAACCAAAACCATTGATTGAAATTGGTGATTTGCCAATATTATGGCATATTATGAAGTACTACTCCCACTATGGATTCCATGAATTTGTCATTTGCTGCGGTTATAAAGCTTATGCAATCAAGGAATTTTTTGCGGACTATTATCTTCACAATTCGGATATTACCTTTGATTTTTCAAACGACAACAAAATGACTATTCATAACAATTTTGCAGAACCATGGAAGGTAACACTTATTGACACAGGGCTTAACACCATGACAGGCGGAAGAATAAAGAGAGTAAAAGAGTACGTAGGAAATGAGCCTTTTATGCTTACATATGGTGATGGGGTCAGTGATATAGATATCCCTGCTCTACTAAGTTTCCATAGATCACATGGAAAGATTGCGACCATATCTGCCATACAACCAGGAGGCAGATTTGGAGTTTTAAATATTGACAAAGATCATACAATTACAAGCTTTAAAGAGAAGTCCGTAGAAGACGGTGGTTGGGTTAATGGTGGCTTTATGGTCTTGCAACCCGAAGTTTTTGACTATATTGAGGGCGATGATACCATTTTTGAAAGACAACCACTTGAACAGATAGCAGAAAGCAATAACCTTGCAGCCTACAAACATAAGGGGTTTTGGCAATGCATGGATACACTAAGAGATAAAAACACACTGGAAGAGCTATGGCGAGAAGACAACGCACCTTGGAAAGTATGGTGACAATGATGGATTTATCATTTTATAAAGATAGAACTGTTTTAATAACAGGCCACACAGGTTTTAAGGGTTCGTGGCTTTGCAAAGTGTTATCAGATGTTGGTGCCAAGGTTATAGGTTATGGACTTGAGCCAATTACAAACCCAAGTTTATATCATGCATGTAAAATCGACACCATTGTTAAATCGTATATTGAGGATATAAGAAATCTTAAGAAACTTATGGAGGTTTTTGAAAAAGAACAGCCAGAGATTGTTATTCACATGGCGGCACAGCCTCTAGTTAGAGAGAGCTATAAAGACCCTGTCTATACTTATGAAACAAATATTATGGGTACAGTAAATGTATTGGATTGCATTCGCCTTACAAACAGTGTCAAGTCAGTTTTAAATGTAACCACCGATAAAGTATATTATAATAACGAGTGGGAATGGGGCTATCGTGAACACGACAGTCTAGATGGGTTTGAGCCTTATGCCAACAGCAAATCTTGCTCAGAATTAGTTACTAATAGCTATAAACGTTCTTTCTTTCGCGAGAGAAAATTGCCCGTATCTACGGCTAGAGCTGGCAATGTTATCGGTGGGGGGGACTTTTCGGTTGATAGAATCATTCCTGACTGTGTAAGATCTGCACAAGACAAAAAGGACATTTTTGTTAGAAATCCTAATTCAGTCCGCCCATATGAACACGTTTTAGAGCCATTGAGCGTCTATCTTGAAATTATAAAAAAGCAGTATGAAAATTTTGATTTTCAAGGTTCTTATAATGTGGGACCAAACGATAGCGACTGTATTACCACAGGCAGACTTGCAGACCTTTTCTGTAAAAACTGGGGAGATGGAATAACATGGCATACAGGTCAAAATGAAGGTCCACATGAATCAAATTTCTTGAAACTTGATTGTTCAAAGATAAAAAGGGCTCTAAATTGGGAACCACGTTGGGATATAGAAAAAGCGGTTGAAAAGACCGTAGAATGGTCAAAAGTATTTGTTGCAAACGGTGATGTTATAAAATGTATGGAAGAGCAGATATCGGAATTTTGGAATCCTCTGAGGGGAAATGGATAATCATTTGAAAATATATGACAACATACAGACAAGAACTTCTTTTTAGAATCAGGTACGTCTCACACCCAAAAATTTAAACACATTTACTAAGATGCCTTATTAGGGAAGATGTCCGATTTAATTTCTGCTTGCAGTATTTGTAGAAGATAGGAGTAAGAAATGACTAGAATCAGCATAATTGTCCCCTGCTATAACGAAGAGGGTAACGTGTACAACATGTATATGGCTATTAAAAAAACCATGCAGGAGTTACCCGATTATTCCTATGAGAACATTTTTATAGACAACTGTTCAAAAGATAATACCCGCGAAATATTAAAAAACATTGCAAAAGAAGATAAGAATGTTAAAGTTATATTTAACACTAGGAATTTCGGACCTGGTCGTTCTGGAAGCCATGCTTTCTTTGCTGGAACAGGCAGCTGCAATATATGTCTTGCCTGTGATTTTCAGGACCCGCCAGAATTGATACCTGAGTTCCTAAAGCTCTGGAAACAAGGCTATAAAGTTGTTTGGGGAAAAAAGCATAAAAGTGAGGAAAGTAAATTAAAATTTGCTTTCAGGTCTCTGTATTATAAGTTAATTAAAAGCTTTTCAGACGCTCCTCAATATGACCACGTCACCGGATTTGGTTTATACGATAAAGAAGTAGTCGATTTAATGAGAAGTGCAGAAGAACCTTCTCCAAATTTCAGAAACCTGATTGCTGACTTTGGATATGAAATTGGATTTTTTGAATATGTTCAACCTCTGCGCAAAGCAGGAAAATCCAGCTATAATTTAATTAGATATTTTGATACTGCCATAACTTCGTTTGTCAATACATCAAAAGCACCTCTAAGATTCGCTGTAACCATGGGTTTCTTGACTTCTGGCTTATGTTTTTTAGTGGGACTATTTTATTTTATACTAAAAATTATTTTCTGGAACAGTTTTGATATTGGAACAGCCCCTATCGTCATCGGGCTCTTCTTTTTAGGCTCTATTCAACTGCTTTTTGTTGGCATTATTGGAGAATATATTTATGAAATTCTACAAAGAGTAACCAAAAGACCTTTAGTAGTTGAAAAAGAACGAATTAATTTTGATACGGTGGCCGAAGATGGAAGAAACGAGTAACGAACAACTAACGGATTATATTATTAAGTATTTTCCATTTACTAAGCATATTTTCACAAAATTCCCTTGGATAATGCAGTTTTTAAATTTCTCTATTGTTGGCCTTATCAATATGATACTGTCATATTTAATATACGCTTTTTTAATTTATCTTAATGTTCATCATCAGGTAGCAAATTTAACCTCTTTTGGGCTAAGTGTATTAAATGGATACCTGCTGAACTGTTTTTGGGTTTTTAAAAACCAGGCAAAGTCAAAAGCTCCTGGACGAGCTATAAAATATGTTAGTGTATATACTTTAAATTTGTTTTTAGGTATAGTTCTTTTATATCTATATATTGATATACTACATTTGAATAAGTATATTGCACCATTTATATCTTTGCCATTCACAATCCCTTTGAACTATTGTCTGAATAAACTGTGGGTGTTTAAGAAACGTAAAATGAAGGAGGGATAATGGCTACATGATTACGTCACTTACAAAAGCGGAACTTAAAAATTATATATCTTCTCAACTTAATCTTTATTTTCCTGACAAATATAAGTTTGAAGGTCAAGATGTAGACTCGGCAATTGATCTTGCACTTGAACGTACAGAGTATTGTTTTAAACATATTACTTTAAGAGGCTTTTCCCAAGATGGACAAGCTTATTTTTCACATCTTCATTCTGATCAATATAGTCAGTTTTTGTTTTTTTTATCCAATAGTTTATGGAAAATATCTGAAAATAGGCCTTTGTGTGATAAATTAATCTTTTTAAATAAAACTTTAAACGGATTGTTTTACTCGTACAAATCAGGACTGCCAGATATTTTTTTGTTTGGACATCCTGTGGGTACCATTATCGGTAATGCGTCATATTCAAATTTTTTAGTAATTTTCCAGAATGTAACAATTAATACAGATGAAGATGGAAATGGAAACCCAGCACCTTGTTTGGGTAAAGGTTTATTTTTGGGAGCTGGAGCTAAAATAATCGGGAACAAACCTATTGGGGCTAGAGTTTCAATTGGAGTTGATGCTTTAGTACACAATACGGCAATAGAATCAGATAGTGTTGTCATTAGGGATAGCACAGGAAATGTTAGAATTTCAAAACGCAAAAAAGACCAATGTATGGCACAGAGATATTTTTCAGTTGAAATCAAATAGATTATATAAGAGTTTCATGCATACGTCCCTTAAATAGTGAATTTGACGGAAGTCAAGATTATGACCTTGTTTTATATACCACTAAACACGCAAAGCTAATTCTGCACATGGAAAAGATGATGATATAGATTTGTTCGCAATCATGCTTTATGATAGACTAAGTCAATAATAAAATTCGAGGTTTTCATGAAAAAAATACTTATCACTGGCAGAACTGGTTTCATTGGTAGAAATATTTATCCCATATTAACTGAAAAATTTGATGTTTGGACCCCTTCTAGGCAGGAACTAAACCTATTAGACTCAAATTCAGTTTATGAATATTTAAAAAGTGGCAAGTTTGATGTCATTCTTCATCTGGCAAACCCTAACCCAGTAAAAAATTCAGAAAATGATGCAGAGTCTAATATGCTAAAAGATAGCTTAACCGGATTTTTAAATTTATCAAGATGCCAAGATCTTTATGGGAAAATGATTTACTCTGGCTCAGGTGCCGAATTTGATAAAACTCTGGATATTTCGTCTATAAAGGAAACTGAGTTTGGCAGAAGTATTCCAAAAGATATATACGGTTTTGGTAAGTATATAATGAATGAGATAGCATTAAAGTCCCAGAACATAGTTAATATGCGAATTTTTGCTTGCTACGGCCCCACAGATCATTACTCCAAGTTTATAACTCATTGCATAAACTGTTGTGATAATAATGAGCCTATAACGATTAGACAAGACTGCTATTTCGATTATATGCACGTTTTCGACGTTGCAAAAATTGCAGAGTTTCTAATTGAATCACCACTTAAATATCATGATTATAACTCTTGCTCAGGTACACGCTATACTCTCTTTCAAATAGCGGAGGAAGTGCGCAGGCAAACAAACAGCTCACTTGAAATTACTCTTTTGAGCGATGGATTTAACAAGGAGTACACAGGCTCAAATGATAGGTTGAAGACTGAGTACGGAAAAGATCTAGATCTAATTTCTTTAGTAAAAGGAATACAAATGCAAATAGAATGGCAAAGGAGTCATAGAAATGAGAAGAGTCGCTGATATAATAATGGATATACTTGTTGAAAATGGTATAACAGATAGCTTTGCAGTTGTAGGTGGTGGTGCAATGCATTTAAATAATGCCTTAGCACTTAACGACAAAATAAACAAGTACTTTAATCACCATGAGCAAGCTTGCTCCATGGCTGCAGATGCATATGCAAGAATCAGCGGTAAAATGCCTTTGGTTTGCGTGACAAGCGGCCCTGGCGGAACAAACGCCATTACCGGAGTACTGGGTGCATGGCAAGACAGCCTTCCTATGCTTGTAATCTCAGGTCAAGTTCGATATGCAACAACAGTAGAAGCCATCGGTCTTAATAATCTTCGTTATAGAGGTATTCAGGAATTTGACATAATTAACTCAGTTAAAAACATGACCAAGTATACTGTGATGATTAAAGACCCCCTTGCTGTTAAGCGTGAGGTGCAAAAAGCAATCAATATTGCAATGAGCGGTAGACGCGGCCCTGTATGGGTAGACATTCCGCTTGATGTACAAAGTGCAAAAGTAAATGAAGACGAGCTTTATCCTGTAGAGGATAATAATTACATAGAACTTCCATATGCAAGTAAGGACGTTTTAGACAAAATGTGGAGTCTAATCAAAGATGCAAAAAGACCTTGTTTGTTGCCAGGCAATGGTGTTGTAAACAGTGGAAACACCGCGCAGTTTCGCGAGTTTGCAAAAAAGACAGGAATTCCAGTTATTGCATCATGTATTGCCGCAGATGTAATGTTTTATGATGACCCCTTGTTTTTTGGAATGTCAGGTTCTATAGGCCCAAGGCCTGGTAATTTTATACTTCAAAATGCAGATGTTATCGTATCTTTGGGTTCTCCTCTTGGTTACAAGGTAACAGGATTTGCACCAGAATATTTTGCGCCTAGTGCCAAGATTATTATGATTGACATCGAAGAAGATGAAATGAAAAAGCTTAGTTTTAATATAGAACATTTTGTTCATACAGATTTATCACTGTTCTTCCAAGAAGTACTACCAACCACAGAACATATTTCTGTTTCAAAAGAATGGCTGGATTATTGTAAAATGTTAAAAAACAGATTTTCTCCCTTTGAACCAGCTAAGTCAGTTTCTGATGAAGAAAGAGTTACTTCATACAAATTTTGGGAAGTATATGCAGAATACGAACCTGAAGACAGTATATCTATTTTGGGAGCTAATACGGCCAATTCTGCAAAACTTCAAATCGGCGTAAAAAAAGAGAAACAGCGTATAGTTGCTAGCAATAATTGCGGCTCAATGGGTGCGGACTTGCCAGAAACAATTGGCGCTGCTGTTGCATCAGGTCATACGGTAATCTGTCTAACTGGAGACGGCAATATCATGATGAATCTACAAGAGCTACAAACTATTGCACATTATGATCTGCCAGCTAAAATAGTTGTTTTTAATAATGAAGGGTACGGCGCCATTAGACAAACCTCAAAGAATTTCTTTAATGGAGTATACATTGGTTGCACTGAGGATTCTGGACTAAGTTTTCCTCCATTTGAAAAAGTGGCTGAAACTTTTTCATTTCCATATAAAAAATGTGAAACCAACGGTCAAATAGCCGAGTCTTTGAAATGGTTATTTGAACAAAAGGGCCGCGCTTTCTTGGAGGTTCTTCAAAAATTTGATGATCCGGTTTCTCCAAAGGTCATGTCTCGTATGAATGAAGATGGCACATTTTCAACACCAGCATTGCATGATATGTGGCCATTTTTAGATAAAGAAGAATTAGATAGTCTTATGTTTTAACTTTTATTTTTGAAAGAGTGATGAATCATGAAAGTTTTGGTTATTGGATTAGGTTCAATGGGAAAAAGACGAACTAGATTGTTAATGAAAGCATTTACTGACATAGAAGTATATGGTGTTGATTTTTCAGAAAAAAGACGTGAAGAAGCTCTTAGCATTGGAATTTTAAAATCATACCCATCAGTTGATGAGGCTTTTTTAGATGTAAGGCTTGATGCTTGCTTTGTTTGTACTTCTCCAACTTCACACCATAAAATAATCAGCACATGTCTTGATTTGGGTCTACACGTCTTTACAGAGCTGAATCTCATAAGTGACCAATACGAGGAATTAGTCAAAAAGGCTAGCGAGCGCAATCTCACCTTGTTTTTATCATCAACATTGCTATACAGAAAAGACCTTGAATATGTAATAAATGCAACAAAAAATAAAAAGGTAAATTATATTTATCATTCGGGGCAGTACCTTCCCGATTGGCATCCATGGGAAAATTATAAGGATTTCTTCGTAAACGATATAAGAAGCAATGCTTGCCGGGAAATTTTTGCAATCGACCTTCCATGGATACTGAGTGCCATGGGACAGGTTGAGAATTTTACAGTTTCCAAAGGGAAAATCAGTGAACTTGAAGTTAATTATAATGATTACTATTTTGTTACCTTTGAGCACACATCTGGTTCAACTGGTTCTGTATGTGTTGATGTTGTATCACGTAAGCCTACTCGTAGACTCGTCGTTTTTTCCGAGGATTTATATATAGTTTGGGAAGGAACACCAAACTCCCTACAAATTCTGAATCTAGATACAAAGCAATTTGAACAAATTCAAACTTATGAAGAAATTCAAAAAGACCAGAGATACAGCAATAACATAATAGAAAATGCCTATACGGATGAAATTTTAACATTCTTTGGTGTTATCGAAGGCAAAGATGTTGCTAGATATAGTTTTATTGATGACTTATACACTTTAAAATTAATCGATCACATTGAGGGGAATCAGTAATGAAGGTTTGCTTTGTTGGGACAGGCTCTATAGGTAAAAGACATATAGACAATCTGACCACTGTATGTGCCAATAGAGGTATTCCGTTAAATATAACAGCATTGCGCCATTCAAAAGGTAGACCTATTGATAATAATATCAATATAGCTTATAGCATAGACGAATTAACTCCCCCCTATGATATTATATTTATAGCAAACCCAACCAGTCTACACTTTCAAACAATAGCAGAGCTTAGCGCCTTTTCTAAATGTTTCTTTATTGAGAAGCCGCTATTTGAAAGCAGCAGCAAAGCTTTAGAAGAACTAAATTTATCAACTGACAGCATCTATTATATAGCTTGTCCCCTTAGGTATACTAAAATTTTTGGGGCGGTAAAAGACTTTGTCTCAAAAAACACTGTATATTCTGCACGTAGCATTTGTTCGTCTTATCTACCTAATTGGCGTCCGGATGCTGATTACAGACAAGTTTACAGCGCTTTTAAAAAGCAAGGTGGCGGTGTTTGCATTGATATAATACATGAATGGGACTACCTAGTTGATTTGTTTGGCTTTCCACTAAAAGTTTTTAACGTATTCGGTAACTACTCTAATCTTGAAATAGACAGTGAAGACCTAGCCGTTTATATTGGCAAATATAAAGACAAGATTATCGAACTTCATTTGGATTATTTTGGAAAAGAAACCCAACGTTATGTAGAAATTTTTTCAGAGAGAGCCACTGTTAAGTTTGATTTTGCAAAGGGTAACATCATAGAGAATAACAATATTATTGCTAAATATGAAGAATTACCAAATGATAAATATATCAATGAGATGAATTATTTTATTGATATATATCTAGGCAAAAAAACCAATAACAATCCAATAGCTCATGCATTGGCTGTTCTAAAAATAGCCGAAACACCCGAACTTTAAAATTTATTGATTTGAGTTGATTTTATGAAAAAACATGCAGTAGAAATCACATAGATTATATAAGGGGTTTCATGTATCCATGCGTATTTTCCCCAAATTTAAAACCGCATTTCAAAAATATGGAATGAAGTATGTATTTCGCAAAGTTATTCTAAAAATAAATGAAACCATATTTTATCCTCTATGGATAAAAAAACATGAGCCCAATGCAAATACATTAGAAAAGCAAAAAACTTGCCAATTTGCATACAAGCCCCTTATAAGTATAGTCTGCCCTTTATACAACACACCTGAAAAGTTTCTGATTGAAATGATACAGTCTGTTCTGGCACAGACCTATATAAATTTTGAATTATGCCTTGCAGATGCAAGCAGTGATGATTTTGATTTAGAAAAGACTGTTAAGTCGTTCGAGAACAAATCAATAAAATACATTAAACTTGATAAAAATTATGGCATAGCTGAAAATACCAATCATGCCATATCTATAGCAAAGGGAGATTTCATCTCTTTTTTAGACCATGATGATTTATTGGCTCCTTTTGCACTGTTTGAAGTGGTTAAGGGCATTAATGAGAATAGAGATGCTGATTTTATATATTCTGACGAAGATATGATTGAAAACAGAAAAAGAAAATCACCTTTTTTTAAGCCTGACTATTCCCCATATTACTTATTTTGTCTAAATTATATTTGCCATTTTGTAACTATAAAAAGAGAATTACTAAAAAAAACTGGAGGATTAAGAAGTGAGTTTGACGGAAGTCAGGATTATGATCTTGTTTTAAACGCTACTAAACAGGCAAATCTTGTACTGCACATAAGAAAAATATTGTATCATTGGAGAGTTCATTCAAACTCTGTGGCGCAAACCATGGACAACAAGGACTATGCGCAAAAATCGGCTATACGTACATTATCAAGCTACTTTAATTCATTTGAGCCTACGCGCACAGTCAGCATTATTGAATATTCACAAAAAGGCAGATACAGGCCCATATTTAGCTTGTGTATTAAAAAAGTTTCAATAATCATTTACAATGAAAATTCAACAGAGCTTAAATACTGCTTAAATTCTATAAATATGGATTCATATAAAAACCATGAAATTATTATTGTAGGAAAGCCCTTTTATGCTGAAAATTTGAGATACATCTCTACTGATCATTTAGATATATTTGAAAGTTTTAATATTGCTGTCTCAGCAGCAACTGGGGAGTATTTATTATTCCTACATTCAAGCGTCAGGTGTGTTGACAGTTCATACATTTCAGAATTATTGGGCTATTGCCAATTAGATAACGTAGGTGCAGTAGGATCGAAAATTCTTAACACCACAGGAAAAAAAGTGGAAAGCCAAGGAATATATTTTACCACACCAACCACAATAAAACATGGAATGAAAGATGAACAGGCAAATTATCCAGGATACTATGGCAAAGGGTTTTTGTTGCATAATGTAAACGCCCTTTCATACTTGGGAATGATGACAAGCAAAAAAAACTTTGAAAATGTAAATTGCTTTGATGTTGAGACGTTCAAAACATCGTTTTCTGATGTTGATTATTGTCTAAAGCTTTTTAACAGTGAAAAACAAATTATTGTTAATCCTAATGGGAAGTTGATTTGCTCTCATGCAGATCACATCCTTAGGATAGATGATAAAGATTTGAGTGCTTTAAGGAGCAAGCATCTTAATTTAAAAGATTATCCAAAATATGATATTGCGGAGTATTTTAGGTGACTTATGTATCACTTGACAAATTTCTTATAAGCTAATTTCATGCAATTGTATGTCAGAGTTACAAGATTGAAATGAACTTTAGCTTTTTGTCCTTTCCGAAACCGTACATTGTTTAGCTGAAAGAACTCTTTCAAATAAGCATTGACTCGTTCGACGCGTACCTCTTCTTCGCAATATCTTTCCATGACTGCGATCCACGTGCTGGGGCCGTATATTTGCGAAGATCTGTTGTCAACTTTAACTTGTAAACTCTTTGACATAGTGTATCCTGAGCCAACGGACAACGTTTACATTCCTTCAAACGAACGAACTTGCTTGTTGATCGGTTCGTAATCGTAAACTGCGTCCATTGTGGTATACTTGATCGCATAACCCTTAAGCTGCGATCCCGTCGAAAAGATTTCCCGAAGAAAGCAGTGAGCCAAGATTATATTGACTCTGGGATCCAACCGCCAAATGACCTTTGTATCCATACCAAAACATGTTTTTCCTTCGCTACTTTTCTTCACTCCCCATTGTAGGGCAAGTGGAATCTCCCCTCTTAAGGTAGCGTAAGATTCATTTTGGGTTCTGGCTTATCCAGTTTTGCCGGCGCTTGGTCTCGATCTTCGATATGTGTACCGTCAATCGCAACAGTATCTTCTGTAACAAAGCCCTCATTCAGGGCTTGCTGAAAAGTTTGTTCCTGAATGGATTCAAGAACATCACTTTGACTTATTTTCTGAATGAGTCTAGAATATGAAGCTGCAGAAGGGATCTTCTCAGCTAGGGAAAAAAACAATCCATGCTAAACAGGATGTCATCACGAAGTCGTTTCAATAAATCATTGATTGTCGAAACTCGCTCCACAATCCTAGCGATTAACGAATAAATCATTGCTTGAAAGTTGACTTCAACTGGCGCTCCATATAGTGATTTTTTATTAACCAAACGTAACACTGGAGCGATGTTCATCGCAGAGAAAATGGCTTGAAATCGATCTCTTTGTTCCACCTCATAAAATACTTGAAGGGTAAACAGACTCTCATGTCGAATATATGGTATAGAGAGTTTTTATTCTTAACAACTTTACTTAGTTTCGCTGGTCATAAATATTGGAGCTTTAAAGTTAGTAGCACACATCAAAGGAGTGGAGCAGATGTTGAAAATAAATGATTTGGTAAAAAAGAAATCAACAAATGAATTTGCTATTATTACAAATGTAACAATGGAAAAATATGAAGTTCTAAAACTAAGTATAAAAGAACTTTCCGATCCAAAATTTCAATTGATTATTGATATTGAGGGTGACGATACCTCCAATGTTCTACTTGATGTAAGAGAAAAGGAGTATGTTGAAAAGAAAGAAGTTGTTTATTTAAGAGATTTGCCTAGAGAACTAGCAGAGAAGATCATGAGACTTGAGATACTTTCTAAAGTAGAGATGTTCTATAAAACATTTCATAAGAAGAAAGAGTCCTTTAATCCAGAGTCATCCTCCATTGCCTATGGCGGACGTGTTTACGATGAAAGAGAAATGAAAAACCTTGTCGATTCATCTTTGGATTTCTGGCTAACCGCAGGAAGGTTTAGTAAGCAATTCGAAAAAGAGTTTGCAGAGTATGTAGGTGTTAGATATGCTTTGCTAACAAACTCAGGATCATCAGCAAATTTATTAGCGTTTTCAGCACTAACCTCACCTAAGCTAGGAGATCGTCAAATACTACCTGGGGACGAGGTGATTACCGTAGCGGCTGGTTTCCCTACAACAGTCACTCCAATTGTACAGAACGGGGCAGTTCCTGTCTTTGTCGACGTTGAGCTAGGAACATATAACATCATGGTAGACCGAATTGAGGGTGCCGTTACTTCAAAAACCAAAGCCATTATGATAGCCCATACAATGGGTAATCCATTTGAGCTAGACAAAGTAGTTGATCTTGCTAAGAAATATAATCTTTGGCTAATCGAAGATAACTGTGATGCACTTGGATCAAAATTTGACGGGAAATTGACTGGTACATTTGGCGATATTGCCACATCTAGCTTCTATCCCCCACATCATATGACAATGGGGGAGGGGGGAGCCGTTTATACAAATAATCCTCAGCTTAAAATGATTATTGAATCTTTCAGAGATTGGGGAAGAGATTGCTGGTGTCCTTCCGGATGTGATGATACATGTAAAAAACGATTTGGCTGGGAGCTTGGAACGCTACCATACGGTTATGATCATAAATATACGTACTCACACATTGGTTATAACCTTAGAGTAACAGACATGCAAGCTGCTGTTGGAATTGAACAACTTAAGAAAGTGCCTTCTTTTGTTGAGGCAAGAGTACGAAATTTCAATCGACTTTCAGAAGGATTGAAAGATCTTAATGATTATTTCATCTTGCCTAGAGCAACTAAAAATTCTACGCCAAGCTGGTTTGGATTTATTATAACTCTTCGTGAAAATGTCGGATTTACAAAAAATGGAATTGTTCATTATCTAGAATCTAATAGAATTCAAACACGTATGTTGTTTGCTGGAAATTTAACAAGGCAACCTGCTTTTCAAGGAGTTACGTACAGGATTCATGGAGATTTAACAAATACCGACAAAATTTTAAATGACACATTCCTTGTAGGTGTTTATCCTGGCCTGACAGATGAAATGGTAGAATATATGGTACTCAAAATTAAAGAATTTGTTAAATCTAAACATAATTAAGACTTGCTGGACGATTCCAAAATGGCAAAGATTAGCTGGCTGGTCCGCTAAGCCGTATACCGTGCAGTTTGCAGAATGTTCGGTTCTCGCGAGTACGATAAATTTGACCCGCGAGGACAACTTTCGGATAGAAACGATTTGTACGTTTCAAGGGATTCAATGAGCCTCGTGATAGGACCGTTTACAGACATTATTGATACATGGCTGGAGGAAGATCGGTTACTCCTTCGCAAATAGCGGCATACTGGAGTGCGAATCTTTCAACGGTTTCGTGATGAACATCAATTTACAGGTGGGTAACGAACCGTGCTCACTTATGTATGCAAAAGAAAGACCGGGCTGGAGCTAGGGCGTGCGAAAACTAATGAGCTTCTAGAACATCCGCCAGGTGAAGCGCAAGTGGATTTTGCCACCATGGAGGTAGTCAAGGGCGTCGGCTGTTGACCTAAAAGTTGCTGGTCGTATCACTTCCTTACAGCAATGCAGCATTCGTGTCCCCCCACACCAGCAGAGAATCAGGAGTGCTTCTTCTTGGAAGCCCTAAAAAATGTTTGAACAAATGGGAGGCGTTCCGCGGCGGATTTGGTACGACAACTAGTCTGCTGCCGTAGTCCGTATTGAAAAGCAAGTTGAGAGGCAATTGACGGATGGTTTTCAGCATTTTGAAAGTCTGCCAACCGCGAGACTTTCACGGGCTGGCTCCTAAAGGGGCTACGTTACCTACCCTTTTTGGCCGACTCCCCCGTAAACGGGTCGATGAGTTCTTTCATCGTGAGTTGCTCGTAGTTCTTGTCTTCACTAAGTTGATTGCGAATGTACGCCTCAATCACTTTTTTTGTTTCGACCTACCGTATCCACGTAATACCCACGGCACCAAAATTGGCGACTACCGTATCGGTATTTCATATTCGCAAATTGATCGAAGATCATCAGCGAGCTTTTTCCTTTCAGGTAGCCCATAAATTCTGAGACACTTAACTTCAGGGGGATGCTCACTAGTATATGAATGTGGTCCAGACATGCTTCCGCTTCCAGAATTTCTACCCCTTTTCTCTCACACAGCTGACGAATGATCCTTCCAATTTCCCGTTTCAACTTTCCGTAAATCACTTGTCTGCGATATTTCGGTGCAAATACAATATGGTATTTGCAGTTCCATTTCGTATGTGCTAGACTGCTGTTGTCCATCCTTTGCTCTCCTTTGATTTCTTTTGTGCGGTTGGCAGACCGGCACTCATCTTATCATGGAGGTCAAAGGATTGACTACTCATAGCTATAAGCTTTCCTGAACCCCCAGTCGTACTGGGGGTTTTCGTATGCAAAAATGCCCTTTATTTCTGACGAAATAAAGGAAAAAATCACAGAACTTTGTCCCGGATTCTCCCCCCGCCTTACTCCAGTTTATCGTACAGGCGCTAGAGCCGCTATGCTGACGCTCTCAAGTAGCCATCGCGTCTACCTTGCCTGTGGTCAACGGATCTGCGCAAGTCCATCGACGGTCATGCCGCCCTCGTTCAGGAGGGCTTCGTCCTCGACCCGTTCGCTCCCTCTTTGTTCGTATTCTGCAATCAACTAAAGATCTGTACGGGGAGCACAACGGCTTTGGGCTGTTCTATCGCCGCCTTGAGCGTGGAACATTTCAATGGCCGACTGGCACGGAGCGCACCACAGCCGTCTCTTCGCGTGAGCTACGCTGGCTGCTCGACGATCTTTCTCTCAGCCAGCGGCAGGCGCACGCCAAGATTACGGCCATTCGGTCATTTAACGGGCAATGTTCGCCGTTTCGCCAGGAAAAGCAGGTCCGCTTCTTGAATTCATCTCGTATGGAAAATCGAGCGAATGTTCAATCCCAAACCGAAAACTATGGAGCGAAGATCGCGGAACAAGATGCACAAATCGCCGAGCTTACGACCAAGCTGAAGTGGTACGAAGAACAGTTCCGTCTGGCGCAGCACAAGTGTTCCGGTGCCTCGAGAGAGAAGACGCATCCCGATCAACTCACACTGAATCTCTTTAACGAAGCCGAGACGCTGGCGACGACGGCAGGTGAAGAGCCTTCCCTTGATAAGGTCACCTACTCCCGCAAGAAACCCGGAAAACGCGAGGCCAAGCTCGAACACTTCCCGGTGGAGCCCATTCACTACGAGCTGCCTGAAGATGAGTGGACATGCGTGTGTTGCGGCGGTTCGGCTACACGAGATGAGCATCGAGACGCGTAACGAGCTCAAAATCGTTCCCGTGGAAGTCAAGATCGTGCGTCACATGCGGTAGGTCTACGGGTGTCGTCATTGCAGGCGCGAAGAAATTCGTACGCCCATCGTGACCCTTCCATGCCGAAGCCGTCTCCCCGGGGAGCTTAGCTTCCCCGTCCATTCTGGCGCATGTCATGAGCCAGAAGTATGTGGACAGCCAGCCGTTGTACAGGCAGGAGCAGCAGTTCGCGCGGCTCGGTCTCATCCTTTCGCGGCAGACGCTCGCAAACCGGATGATTTACGTCCCGGAGCAGCGGCTCGTTCGCCTTACTGACCGGATGCGTATGCATCTGCTGGAGAAGGGCATTGCCCATGCGGACGAGTCGACGCCCAGTCCAATGCCTACATGTGGCTGTACCGTACGGGGCTTATGGACGTTGCCATCGTTCTGTGAGTACTGCCCGTCGCGAGGCGCTGAGAATCTGGACCTCTGTCAAGATAGTAGACACACAGTTTAACGATTTACCGTATTAAAGTAGAATTGCCGTTCAAAATCAGTCGGCGTACAGTAAGCGATCGTCGAGTGAATACGCTCATTGTTGTAAAAAACTTTGATGTAAAGATGCTTTTCTCCGCCTCAGCACGGGTCTCATATTTGTTCAAGTAGATAAGTTCCTTTTTGATGATGCTGTGAAATGATTCAATGCAAGCGTTCTCGTAGCAGTTTCCTTTTCGGCTCATGCTCCCCATCATGGAATAGACCTGAAGCTGCTTCTGGTAGTCTTGAGAGGCGCACTAGCTGCCGCGGTCGGAATGATGCAACACTTCTCCATCGGGCTGCTGACGGCCGTAGGCTTGCCTCAGCGCCTGCAGCACCAGATCTTTTGTCATGCGGTCGCTCATATGCCATCCGACGATCTTGCGGGAGTATAGATCCATTTCGCTTGCCAGGTACAGCCAGCCCTCACCGGTCGCGACATACGTAATATCCGTCACCCATTTTTCATTCGGTTTACTTGCCGTAAAGTCTTGGTTCAACACGTTGTCTTGTACCGGCAGGTTGTACTTGGAATTCGTTGTGGCTTTATATTTCTTGACGGTTCTAGACCGCCTATTCTTGCTTCTTCATGATCCTTGTCACGGTCCGTTCCGAAATACTGACTCTTGCTGATGCAGCTTCTGTGTGACCTTTGGACCTCCATAAAGCTGATGGGAATCGGCGAACACTTCCCTGACCTGCTCCATCCATTCTTTGTGCTGACGCTCTCGCTCGCTTTCGGGGCGATCACGCCATTTGTAATATCCGCTGCAAGATACATTCATTACTCTGCACAACTTCTCCAGCCGGTACTCGGAGCGGTATTCGTGGATGAAAGCATATTTTCCGACGGTCTTTCGCGAAGAAGCGCATGGCCTTTTTTAAGATTTCGTTCTCCTCTTGTAGTTCTCGTATTTGCTTTTGCATTCCCCGCAATTGGTGATCTTCCGACTTGTACGCTTGCTGCTGAGCGATTTCCGGCTCACCACCGAACTTCTTCATCCAGCCATACAACGTGTTGTCCTTGATTCGTGTTCGCCGACGCTGCCGTTTGTTTGCCGCGTTTTTAAACAACAATAACTACAATATACGATAGCCCTCATCATGATCGCATGGTGGGGGCTGTTTGACGCTTACGTTGCAACCAACACTTTTGCCCAGAATCAGATGCCACCCACTCTCGGTCTTCATCCATTTATTTACCGAAACGAAAATGCAAAAACACAGAAAAATCCCGTTGTTGCGGGATTTTTCTGTGTTTTCAAGAAGGATGCGGTCGGAGGGATTTGAACCCTCACGCCTTGTGAGCGCCACCCCCTCAAGATGGTGTGTCTGCCGTTCCACCACGACCGCGTATGAAATTAAAACTGGGGATCTAGGATTCGAACCTAGGCATGACGGAGTCAAAGTCCGTTGCCTTACCGCTTGGCTAATCCCCAACATGGAAAAGGGCGATCGATGGGACTTGAACCCACGAATGCTGGAGCCACAATCCAGTGCGTTAACCCCTTCGCCACGACCGCCATATAGGAGGTTGTTTATTCCCTGAAAACTAGATACGAAACTTGCGTAAAGTGTGAGTTAAATTGTATAGGTTAAGCCCTCGACCGATTAGTATTCGTCAGCTCCACACGTTGCCGCGCTT